>JAZKIX010000001.1:0-2917 GCA_040384645.1 Pseudomonadota bacterium
GCTTGTGGGCCCGCCGGAAGTTCAATAGCTGCTGCTTTTCGAGGGCGGCCTTTTTTGCCAGAAGATCTTGGTAATTGCTCATGAAGAGTCCTTGTGGCCCGAGGTCAGGGGCTTTGAATACTTATTGAGGGAAATCAGAGCTGGGCGTTAAACGCCACGGCCGAATTCTAAACACAAATATATTCAATTTGCAAATCGGTGCCCAAGAATTCCGAACCCGCCATATTGACGTGCATCTGCAAGCCATCGAATCCGGCCCGATGCAGCGCGGATAAATCGGTGCAGGCTTGGGTCAAGACCCAGCGCCCCAGCGGCACGATCAAGCGGCTTTGTTCGGCAATCGGGACGAAAAAATCGGGCGCCACAATATCGCCATCGGGATGACGCCAGCGGATCAAGGCTTCGACCGCGACGATTTTTTCTCCGGGGCTATCGAAGATGGGTTGGTATTCCAGAAAAAATTCATCCTTCACCAAGGCACGGTGTAATTCCTCTTCATTATTTAACTGATGTAATACCAGGGCGGGCTGCGTCACTGGCGGCATTTGATCGATGGCTGCCGGGCCGGCAGCAAAGAAGGATTTGGCATTGCGGCCATTGTTCTTGCTACGGTACATCGCGGCATCGGCATTGCGCATCAGCTCGGCGCCGGTCCAGCCATGTTCGGGGAAAACGGTCACGCCGACGCTGGCCGATAAGGCCAGTTCGCTCCCGGCAAACATAAAAGGCATGCGGGCTGCCTGCAATACCTGTTCAGCCACGACGCTTAACTGCAGCACCGACATGCCGGCGGCTGAGAGGATGGCAAATTCATCGCCACCCAGCCGGCCGGCCTGGCAACCTTCCGGCAGTAAGGCCAGCAGGCGCTGCGCAAATTCGCGCAGGACCACATTGCCGACTTCATGACCGAAGGCGTCATTGATCGGTTTGAAGCGATCTAAGTCGATGAACAGGACGCCAAATACCTCGCTCGATTTAGTGCCTTCAAAACAGGCGGTATCGAGTAATTGGCAAAAATAGTGGCGATTGATCAAACCCGTCAAGTCATCGATGCGGGAGCGGCGGCGAAACGCCTCTTGCTGCGTCAGTCTTTGCGCAGTCTGTGCAATCAGCGCGCCGATTGCCGCCGATAAAGCGGGCAACTGGGCCTCGCGCTGGCGCGACATGGTGCTGAAAAATTCCAACACGCCGGGACTGTGGCGCTGTCCATCGGCACTGGCAAAAGTGACTGGAAAGGCATAGCCCGACAACAGGCCGCTTTCGCGCACGCTGTTGCGGCGCACGCAACCGGGGTCGTTACCCATTTGCTCCACCCAACTTGCAACACCGGAGCTCCAGACCCCGCCCACCAAGCCTTCGCCCGGTTGCAGCTGCAAGCTGCAGCTCTCGCGGGTAAATGCGGCCAAGGCATATTCCGGTCGATGCCAATAATGGGTGCATGCCAGTGTATGCACATTCATTTGCTCTTCACCCACCGCCCAGTACGCGCCCCAGGCCCAACCCAGGGTGTCGCATACCAGTTGGATGACGCGGGTCACGGCCTCATCCATCGAATGGCTGCCGATCAGGAATTGGGTCGATTCAAAGCTGAAGCGCTCTCGCAATGCAGCATGCTTGACCGCTGTAATGTCAAGCAAGACGCCGCATTCATAGGCAGCATTGCCGGCCGGCGGCAACGAGCAAAGTCGCAACCAGCGCAATTGATTGGATTGATCAAGGAGTCGAAATTCGCAATCGACAGTCTGACCCGGCACGCCCAATTGCTCCAGTGCTGCCATCAGCGGCAATATATCGTCCGGGATCACCCATGAAAAACAAGACGCAAAACTGCGATGCAAGCCGGCTGCAACGCCAAGAAAAGCTGCGCTGCCGCAAGACAGGATCAGTTGCGTCGAATGGCTGTCAACCCACCAGCGGCCGAACGATGCTGCCGTTTCTACCGGATCGGGCGACAGGGCTTGTGCCACCATTGCTTGCAGCGGTGCGGCGATGGCTTGCTCCCGCCCAAGCAGCGAGGAGGATGAGTACATAAAAAAATCGTTATGCATGGCACAGACGACCTTCGCGGCTAGATTTGACGATAGTATCAAGCAACTTCCAGGCCAAGAAATTACTTGTAGTCCATACAAATAAAATACGCAAAGTCTTGCAAGAATAAAAACTAAAGCAGGCTGAGACGCGGCTAAAATGGTGCGCCGCACACACGGCCGCACCAGATTGAAATGTGCCCCTCAAACCCGACGATGCCGCGCCGCCATGAAAAACAAATTGCCGGAATTGCTTGAACTGGAACAAATCATTCACGACGGCGCGCCGCACCTGGGCGTGCAAACCGCGTGCGAAGTCAATGCCGGGCCGCATCGCTTGCCGGTGTACGCACTGACCTTGGGCAATCCCAGTCCCGATGTACCTGCGGTCGGTTTCTTTGGCGGGATTCACGGATTGGAACGGATCGGCACCCAAGTGCTGCTGGTGTTTCTGCGCGGCTTGCTGGCACGGCTGCGCTGGGATCGCATGCTGCATCAACAGTTGGAATCGGTGCGGCTGATTTTTATGCCGCTGATCAATCCGGGCGGCATGTGGAATTCGACCCGCTGCAATCCCAACGGCGTCGACCTGATGCGCAATGCGCCGGTCGAGGCACGCGATCCGGTACCATTTTTATTGGGCGGTCAACGTATCAGCCGCCACTTGCCTTGGTTTCGCGGCAATTTTGCGACGCCGATGGAATTGGAAAGTGCCGCCGTATGCCGCATCGTGCGGGAAGAATTGCTGCCGCGCGAATTTCGCCTGCTCGAATACATGATGCGCCACCCCGGCATTGTTCTGTCACGAGCTATGATCATGGAGCACGTCTGGACAGCCGATAGCGATCCTTTCTCCAATACTGTTGAGGCTCATATCAGGAATATCCGCA
>JAZKIX010000001.1:2927-16701 GCA_040384645.1 Pseudomonadota bacterium
TCCGCACGCCCACACCGCGAAGCCGATTGAACATTTGCCCGATATCGGCGCGCTGGAAGAACTGTTCAGCGAAACCTATCCCAATCATAACTATCTGTTCGAGCCGCAAAGCAGGCAATACCTGACGCACGGCGATTTATGGGACTACCTGTATCTGGAAGCGGCACAAACCCGGACCCGGGTGTTCTTGCCGCTGACCTTGGAAATGGGTTCCTGGCTCTGGGTCAAGAAAAACCCGCGCCAGTTATTTACCCGTCAAGGCATGTTCAACCCGAAACCGGTACACCGCCTGCAGCGTGTGTTACGCAGTCACACCGTGTGGCTCGAATTTTTGGCACGCGCCGCTTGCGGCCACGCCCATTGGCTGCCGACCGGTCTAGACCGCGCCGTCGTGCAAGAGCGCGCCATGGCGCGTTGGTACGCGCGGTGACGCAAGCTCAGGTGCAATCAGGTGCAAATTAAAGCTCAAACCTGGATATTGTTGCGCGGCCTGATGCGCGAACAGAGGCATTGGGGCGACTTTCCTGCGCTATTTTCCGAGGCGCTGAATAACTCCGATGCCATCAATCCCGTCCACGTCGTCACCCTGGACTTGCCGGGCAATGGGCAGCTATTTGACTCAACTAGCCCTACGCAAGTGGAGGCGATGGCGCAGTTTTGCCGACAACATGTGACCGCCATGGGCTTGGCACCGCCCTACCATTTGCTGGCCTTGTCGCTGGGGGCGATGGTGGCAGTAGCATGGGCCGATCAGCATCCGCAAGAAATCGCGGCAGCGGTGTTGATCAATACCAGCTTGCGGCCCTTCAGTCCGTTCCACCATCGCTTGCGGCCGCGAAATTATTTTCGCTTGTGTGAAATGGCTACCCTGGCTAGCACCGCACGGCGCGAAGCACTGATCTTGCAAATGACGAGTGGCAACGCTGCGCGGCACGCGGAAATCTTGCCTTTATGGCAGCAATACCAAGCCCAATACCCGGTATCACGGCGCAACGCACTGCGTCAGCTATGGGCCGCCAGCCGCTATCGCGCACCGCTGGCAAAGCCGACAATACCCTTGCTATTGCTGGCAGGTAGCCAAGACCAGCTCGTCAATCCAGCCTGTTCAGAACAGCTAGCCGTGCAATGGCAAACTTGCCTGATCACACATCCCGCCGCCGGTCATGACTTGCCGCTGGACGATGGTCCTTGGCTGGCAACGCAGGTAAAACATTGGTTATCGACGCTGGACGAAGCGCATACCACGATGACATAGCATGTCGGCGTGCACGGCATGCCTTGCTCTTACAAAATCGGGGTTGATCACTGGTTTTTACATCTACTTTTCAATAATATAGGGGGGTATATAGCAATAACATGCTTCTCCCGCGCGTTTTTATTGGCTTTAATTTAATACACCCACCTGTATATTTCATTGCGAATTTAGAAAAATCAATTGGTATTATTGCCAAACAAAAGCTGGCAAGCTGATAAAATCTGGCGTTGTTATTGCCATTTTTAATCCCAATCGGCATAGCCGGTGCACCGCAGGCATACGCTGCAAGGCTTTTTTCAGACACTGTATTCAGACCCTTCATTTAGAGAGAAACAGATGCGACAGGCTAAAAATTTTTCAGGGCAATTTTTCTTTTTTTTGGCAGTATTGTTAGCGCTTTGTCCCCCAGCGGTGCAGGCCGCAGCTGACCCGCTGCCAGACCCGGCCACGGCACCGGCTTTAAAAACAGTATTCGCCAGCCATTTCCTGATCGGCGGCGCTATCACTCCGAACACCGGCAACGATCCCGATCAATTAGCCCTGCTGCGCAAGCACTACAACAGCGTGACCGCCGAAAACATCATGAAGCCAGAGAAAATGAGCATCATGGAAGATATGTACTCCTATGGCGCCGCGGATCGGATGGTGGAATTTGCCATGAAAAACGAGATGAAAGTGCGCGGCCACACCCTGGTCTGGCATCAGCAAACGCCCAACTGGTTTTTTGAAGACGACGACGGCCGTGAAGTCAGCGCGGCGATTTTGCAAGGCCGGCTCGAAAAATACGTGCACGACGTGGTGACCCATTTCAAAGGCAAAATTTACGCTTGGGACGTAGTCAATGAAGTGATTGATGAAAATGAATCGAACGGTTTCCGCCGTAGCCGCTGGTACAAGATTTTAGGGTCCGATTTTATCGACATTGCATTCAAGGCCGCGCGCGCCGCCGATCCTGAGCTAAAGCTGTTCATCAACGATTACAGTACCGAGCAATCAAAAAAGCGCGCCTTCCTCTATAGCCTGGTAAAACAACTGAAAAGCAAGGGCGTGCCGGTCGATGGTGTGGGTCATCAAATGCATGTCAGCGCCTGGTATCCGCAACCGGAAGAGATCGCAAAAACCTTGCGTATGTTTGAAGAATTGGGTGTCGAAAACCACATTACCGAACTCGATGTCAGCCTGTATAACGATCCAGGAAGCTGCTTTAGCAACAGCAATAGCTGCTTGCGCTATGCCAGCGAAGCGGCCATTCCAGCGGCTGACTTGCAACGTCAGGCTAGACAGTATCAGGATATTTTTGAAGTGTTTTTACGCTTTAAAAGCGTTACCAGCGTGACGTTCTGGGGAATATCCGATTTGAATACCTGGCTGACCAGCTGGCCAGTCAACCGCCCCAACCTGCCTTTATTGTTCGACAAATCTTTTCAGCCAAAAGCAGCCTTTTGGTCGGTGGTCGACACGGCAAAAGCGAAAAAGTAAGGCGACGTGCGGTAAAGGCGTTTAACGTATGGCTTGGAAAATCAAGCCCAGTTCCTCTTGGGCGGCACGCATCAATTCTTTGCTCGATTCCGGCGTTAATTTAAGCCGGATCAAGCCTTGCGGCATGGCAGCCTCGTCCAATGTGGCATTGACGGAGGCAAAAAAATGAGCATCCATGAAGTCTGCCGCACCGACGATATCAGTCAGATCGGGCGCACCGGTACGGACGCGCGCAAAATCGAGACGGTCGCGCACGGCAACGCTGATTTCCTCCGGGATTTCCCAGCTTTCCAGAATCGCTTCGCCGATATTGGAGTGCCATTGATCGACCACGTCCCATAGCGCAACTTCATCCGCAAACAAGCCTGCGTAATCGCGGGCGCGGTTCAATATATAAAATTTGCCAACGTCGTGCAGCAAGCCGACCAGCATCGCGGTATCGGGATTGAGCCGGGTCAATTTCTTTGCAATGACGTAACTGAGCGAAGCGATGCGCAGGCTGCGCTTCCATAAGCCTTCGACAATCGGCGGCAAAACAGCTGAAGAATTACTCTGCGTCATCTGTTGCATGCCGACCGAGATAGTGACATTGCGTACCATTGCAAAGCCCAGGCGGCTAATGGCGGTGCGCAAATCGGCAATTGGTTTGCCGCCGCCATTGCCCAAGGCGGCTGAATTGCTGATGCGTAATAGCTGCGCCGACAAGACCGGTTCTGCACCGACGATGCGGACAATCTGGCCAACGGCGGCATCGGGTTCATTGAGGGCGCGCCGTATCCGCATCGTGGCATTAAGCGAGGTTGGGAAAATCAGCTTTTTTGAAGACAGCTCTGCCGTCAGGCCCTCAATGAATTCAAATTCCTTGGATTTATTCTCGATCCGCATAATGACCCTGTGCCCGGGATAAGTTCAACAAAGGAAAACGGCTTGACCAATTCTGCGAATTCTGCGTTATCAAGCCGATAGAACTGAACACTTATTTCGCTTTGAAAAGTAGCGTCATGCTACCTTGCGATCGATCCTCTCCGCCGTCTTCAATAGCGATTCCACGGCGCGTTCAAACAAGGGCGCAGACTCTAAAAAGCTGACGCGTCCGCTGTTGTAGAGGCGGCGGAACATGCGCACACTAATCATCGACGGCGTGCTTTGCTGCTCCAACGTCAAGACCATATTGGCGGCATTCGGATTGATCCAATTGAGGCGGCCGACGCTTGGCTTGCCGCCCAGATTGATTTCGATAGCGATGCCGCTGCGCAGACGCTCCATCACGCTTTCATTCGAGGCCAGCACCGGACTGTGCATTGGCATTGCCGACTGTGCCGCCGTAGCAGTCTTCGTAGCAGTCATTATGGTAGCGGCTTCAAATGCCAACTCCTCTTCCGGTGCCAACACACCTTCCTGATCGAATACGCTGTCCAATAACTGAATCTGGATATCAAGTTCCTTGATCGCCTCATCCAGGAATTGTTTGTCTTGGGCTGGTGTATTGGCGCCAATGCCGCCAGCTATGGGTTCGGCTTCGGGATTGTCGACAAACTTTTCGAAGTGCTGGTGGGTCGATGACAAGCTCGGCACCGGCAATAAAGCCAGGCCGGATCGCAAAGCGCTGGTATGGGCATCGACCAGCCAGTTCAACAGGTTTTGCTGCTGCTCGGCATTCCAGTCGGTGAAGGTCAAGCCCTCGCGCAGGGTGCTAAGGATGATAGGCAACAAGGCAAATAGCTGGGTGCGGTCATGTTCTTGCACCTTGGGCACGATACTCCACAACAAATCCGGCACCAGCAAGCGGAATCGTTTGGCGCGTCCGGCATCGGTACGCTCGGCGCGCTCCAGCGCTTGCACCCAGGCATTGACAAAGAAATCGTGCAGCAACGGATCGATGGTCAAGCCCTGCAGCGCTTCATTCATTTTTGCGGTGGCATGGACAAAACGCAAGGTACGGCTTTGCGCTTTTTCCAGCACCTGCACTACACGCTCGACGTTTTCATCGCTGGCACGCAGCTCTTGCGCGATGAAGGCGTCGAAATCGTCCAGCATCTTCGAAAACAGATTGGCGCTGCGGCTGCCGTCGCGCAACAACGTTTCGACAATGCGGCAAATCTCGGCGGTGACCCGCACGCCGCTTGGATCGATCTGTTTCAAGCCGAGTGAAATCGAACCTATCCGGTTCACCAGCAACCGTGCCGGATGGCCTTTCTGGGTCAGCAGCGAGGTGTCAAGCAGCGCAATCTTGAGCACCAAAAATTGCAAACGTCCAAGCTGCGCCCGTACTTCGGCCGGCACCTGGGTATCGCGCAAGATGAATTCAAACAGCATAGCGACGATGTCAATCGTCATCTGTTCGTCCACATCCTCGGTCATGCTATTGAGGCTGGCGCGCTGTTCCAGTACCAGATTGCGCACTTCGCCGTCATCGGCCAGCATCTCGGCACTGGCCGGGGTGCGTTCCTGTATCAGGCGGTCGACTGAATGGGTCAGCTGTGC
This sequence comes from Pseudomonadota bacterium, assembly GCA_040384645.1. Lineage (GTDB taxonomy): Bacteria > Pseudomonadota > Gammaproteobacteria > Burkholderiales > Burkholderiaceae_D > JAZKIX01. Next base: position 8,146 of record JAZKIX010000001.1, read on the forward strand.
CGTGGCTTCGCGCAGCGTACTGGCACCGCCTGGGCGACCGGTTTCGCCTTGATTCGCATTATTACTACCAGTGTCATTGGTTGCCGCAGCGGAAGCGATTGCGCCACTGCCAAAGCCGCTACCGTTAGCACCGCCTGCCGTAATGCCGTCGCCTGAAAAGAATTTTTTCAAGACTTCGCCAACCATCTGCTTGCCTGCCAGCCAGCCATTTTTAGCGGGATTGTTATTGGCTGGCGCTTGCGTCGCGCCTTGCTGTCCAGCGCCGGAATACGTTCCGGCACCGCCCTGTGCGCCGTTCGCGTATTGGCCACCTTGCGCATGTTGGCCGACAGCATGGTCTGCCGCTTGATTGCGACTGCGGGCTTGGCCCTGTTGATTCGATTGCTGGCCAGCAGATTGATCTGACGCCTGGCCGTAGCCGCCATGTTGACGACTACCCTGAGCTGTCTGGCCTGCCGGACCTCCTGCCTGCTGGGGCCCAACCGGATTGCCCGACCCGGATGCCGCACCAGCCATCTCACCATTTGGTGCGCTGCCTGCCATGCCCCTGACCAGATCCAGCAATTGATCTACGGTACGTTTTGGCGTATCAATTGAGGTTTCGCGATCATTCAATTCGTAAGAATTGGCTGCATCGTCGATCATCCGCCCGATGTCGAAGGGATTGTTGGCAGACGCTGCCTGCGGCTCGCCGGGCGCATCTTGCATGTTCGGTGTATTTTGAATATTGTGCGCGCCTTGCTCTGACTGCGACTCGCCGAAGTGTTCCGGGTCCGACTCTGGCAAAGGTGCCGGCGGCAAGGTGGCGCGATTGTCGGCTTTGATCGGCGACTTCTTGATTTTCAACTGCAGTTGGGCAGCGATGCCATTACGGGCCAGATGCGTATTGACCGCATCATAGATTTCGGCCACATGGGGTTCCATGTTCTCGGCCAGCTCGGTGATCAAGATGCCAGCCAAATCGCCTGAAATACCCATGCTTTCAATTGCGCTCGCAATACTGCGCGACAATAGATAAGGACGGAAAGGATTTTCGCGCTCCTTGATATTGTCTTGCTCAAACAATAGCGCGATGCGGATATTCAAATCACGTAATTGCTCTTCGGCTTCGCTGCGAAAACGGTTGGTGATTTCATCGATCCGCAACTCGCCTTCGAAGGCAGTGGAATCGACCAGCGACAGGCTGTTGCCGCTAAAGCTTGAGAAAAATGAGGGTCGGAAAGTGCTGTACGTCGTTTGCAGGCTGCGGTTGAGCAGTTGCTCCATGCTTTTATGCATTTGCATGCGCAAATCGGTATCGCGATCCCGCAAAATGCCGCGTGCATCTAGGTAGCGCCCCTGATCCAGCGCCGAATAACTGCTGTCGGCCTTTTTGAAAAGCGCTTCCACACTTTGCGTCACAGACTGATCCACCGAAAATAAAAAGCCCCGGAGATATTCTGCCCGCGTGGCGGCTAGTAGGTCATTGCGATCCATGCTCTTCCTTGTTCCTGCTCAGGCAATAGCGCATTGTTGATAAAACGCTATATTTCGATAGGATGGTGCTGCAGTAATATCGGGACACAAAAAACGGCATATACATTGGCATCCGGCGATTGAGATGATTTTGACAGAAATCAAGACGTAAAACGTAAAATAGTGTCACTAAAAACCGGTATACATTGTAACGTGAGCCGAGAAAATACTAGTTAGCACTATCAAGAATATTTAACGCCAACGTCGGGGAAAATTAGTTCAACCTTGCTTGAGAAACGTTTCCAAGCCAAATCAGCAATAAAAGGCTTTAAGCTATGCAACAAATGAAATACCTGGTCGGTTATCCAGAAACAATTCAACAGCAAGTGCTGCACTTGATCGCACAAAAGCGCCTGGCGCAATTTTTGCAAAAAAAGTACGCCGCTCGTCACAGCATCACAACCGACAAGGCCCTGTATCAATACACGATGGATTTGAAAGCGCAGTTCTTGCGCAATGCCGAGCCGATAGACAAGGTCGCCTTCAATAGCAAGATCGAAGTCATGCAACACGCACTCGGGTTGCACACCACGATCTCGCGGGTGCAAGGCAATAAGCTCAAGGCCAAGCATGAGATCAAGGTTGCCTCACTGTTCAAGACCGTGCCGCTGGAATTTTTAAGAATGATTGTGGTGCATGAGCTTGCGCACCTAAAAGAAAAACAGCATGACAAGGCGTTCTACAAGCTATGCCAATACATGGAGCCGGAATATCACCAATTGGAACTCGATTTGCGCCTGTACCTGACGCAGTTGGCGATATCGGATGAACCTCTGTGGGGCAATGCCAAGCTGACTTGAAGTCGCCACCACCATAAATATACTCCCACCCGTATATTTAAAGGCCGTTTAAATATGTGCGGGTAAGGCAGTTATTTGGCACATACTCCCATTAAAAATCTTAAAACCGCTCATATCCCAACAAATAACGCCACTGCCCCACCGGCAAACTGGCCATTGGAATACGGCCAATGCGCAGGCGTTTGACGCTGATCACTTCCAGCCCGACTTTTTCGCACATGACGGCAACCTGGCCTGGCACGGCGCCTTTGACGGCGAAGCGTAAGCGGGTTTCGTTTTGCCAACTGACTTTGCATGGCGGCAGCGCACGGTTATTGAAGCTGAGACCATGATTGAGCAAAGCCAAGTTATCGGCGCTGAGTTCGCCATCGACTTCGACGATAAATTCATGCTCGACTTTGGCGGCATCATCGACCAGTTTGCGCACCACTTGCCAATCCTGGCTCAGGACCAGCAGGCCGCTGGCATTGGTATCGAGCCGATCCGAGATGGTCAGGTTGAGCAAATGGCGCTTGAGAAAACGCAAGCCAGAGCGGTCATTGTCGACCAAAGTCTCGGCTGAAATACTGTGCAACGCCGCTTCGACATCGACGCGGGCTGGCTTATGCAGCAAAAAAGTGACGGGCGCAACAGGATCTAGCGTGGCATTGGGCAATAATTCCAGTTGCTGCTGCGGCAAGATGCGTGCGCCGGGTTCTTGCACCAAAACGCCGTCTACCTGCACCCAGCCGCCTTGAATATATTGCTCTGCCTCGCTGCGGGAGCAAGCCAATTGTTCGGCAAGGCGTTTGGCGAGGCGGATCGATTCGGTCATGATGTCAGGGTCAAAGTGAAGGCGGCAGGTCGGTCATTGTAACCTTTGACCCACGCCGCAAGCGCAGCGATATGGGTTAGCATCGCGCCCTCGGCGCTGTATTGCGCCACGCTTGAAAGGAAACGCCGTATGAATACCGAAGACCGTTTGATCGAAATCGAGATAAAGCTATCGCGCCAGGAAGACACGGTGGAAACGCTGAACCAGGTCATCTATCAACAACAAAAGAAAATCGACCATTTGGAAGCGTCGCTGCTGGCACTGGCCCGGCGCGTCAAGGAAAGTAGCGAAGCCAGCAATGAAGGCAATATCGCCAATGAGCGGCCACCGCATTATTGAAGACGCGGCTGAAGGCTACAAAGAAGGTTGCAACGCTTGTTAACGCCGCGTCAGTTTGTTATTCACTGACGTTACGCACGATTTGCAAAAATCTCTTAGTTGTCCACGAAAAACACGAAAAAATCGGAACATCATTCGAATCAATCTGCAATGTCCTCGAAGGTGAGCAGTTTTTGGTTTGGTTTCGTACTTTTCGTGGGGCACGCCTAGTGTTTTTCGTGGACAAAAATGTTTTGATTTTGAACCTGCGTAACATCAGTTATTCAGCGAAAAATTCGCGCATCAAAAAGGCCTCTAGCTCAGCGTTGTGGCTGACATTGGCCGACATCGTCACCACGTGTCCGAGCTTGCGTGAATGCCAACTGAAATCCCCCGGATAACGACTCCGGATCAAGCCAATCATGCTGCGTACAATCGCCAGTTGAATGTCGCCGCGTGGGCCGGCATCGACCTCGATCGTCCTGCGAAAACTGCCGATCGCATCTGGTGTCCAGCCGCGAAAAGTGTATTTTGCATCGCGAATGCCAATGTTTGTAATTTCAAACACGCCACCGTTGCCATCGCGCCCGCCGGACAGGGTTTCGACACTGTGCTTGATGTTCGATTTCAGGACGTCATCCGCCGACGCCTGTGCCGGTGGCGACTTTTCCGGTGTGGCGGCAGCGACCTGCGCCGCTTCAACCGTCTCGGCGGCTCTACGCCGCTCGCGCGCCGCCGCAATCGTGGCCATCATGTCAGGCGCGGCGGTGTTAGACGGCTTGGTGGCGGGTAAAGACACGATCGGCGGCGTGGCTGGCGTCGGGCTTGATACGATTGGCGGCGCCAATGCCGGCACTGCTGGCGCAGTCTGTTTTGACCGTGCGCTAGGCCGCGGCAGCAGCTTGGCTTGCTGCGGCGGGCCGGGATCAAATTGTTTTTCAGGTAATGGAATTGTTGGCGCTGCGGGTTTGGGCGCTGGAGCGATACGCAAGGTAATCGGCGCGGGCGCTTTCTCGCCTTGCGGCGACGCATTTTGATTGTGCTGCGGCACGGCTAACAATAGCAATCCAGCATGGATCAGTATCGAAATACCGATACCGATCAGGGTGGTAGTGCGAATCCGCAACTCCGGCGGCGCACTTGCTTGCAGCGACAGGATGGTCGTTTGTGTAGCAGAATTTGATAAATGCGGCATCAGCGGCGGATCAGACCATCGATCAGTGACGGGTTCGCCCGCAGGTTTTTTCTGATCAGAATCAGTAGTGGAAGAAGTTGGATACTCATGGACGTATAAAAATTTAGCCAATAAAAACGTGCGGATTATGCGCTATTTCGGCACATAATCCCTCAATCGACAAGCAAAGCGCAGCCCGCACGCTACAGCAAAAAAAGAAAATATAGAACGAACTTACTTTTCGCATCAAATTTTTATTTGAAGCGTCACCGCAAGTCATGGCATAGACAACACCACCGCATTTCGGTTCTGGAACGAGACTAAGGTTTTGTCTTGGGCGGGTGGCCAAGCTCGGCGGATAAAAAAAGCGTATTTTTGTGAAGACAGCAACGTATCAAGGCGGTGGCATCAAGTCGGTGTAAATCGATCAGCGGTAGCCGGATGCAAGTTTCACAGCGTCGACATTAACCAAGAGGCCGGACTGCGGCACCACACGCAATCGGCGCTCCCAAGTCACATCAAAAGGTGTCAGAAAGCCAATAAATACCCCCTGGGGGTATTTATTTTTTCGCTTATTTTATATGCGGGTAAAGGCATTTTTTGGCATATACCCCTCAATCTCAAGTTAACTTATCACATGAACTTAGCAAAAAAAAAGCAAGTCCCCGGGCTTACTTTGACTCAATATAGTTACTGGCCGTCAAACGATTTTCCGACAGCTCGCCAGTCTCTACTTGCGTCAAATTGTACAAAGTAATTGCAGCAATGGCGCTCATTGCCTCGTGCGTGAAGAACGCTTGGTGCCCGGTCAGCAATACATTGGGGAAGGTCAGTAGGCGTTGGAAAACATCGTCCTGGATGATTTCGTTAGACAAGTCTTCAAAGAACAAATCGGACTCTTGCTCATACACGTCTAGCGCGACGCCGCCAACCTTGCCCGTCTTTAAGGCAGCGATCAGCGCGACGGCATCGACCAAGGCGCCACGGCTGGTATTGACTAGCAGAAAGCCATTTTTACCACTAGCAATATTGTCGGCATTGATCATATGGCGCGTCACCGGCGTCAAGGGGCAATGCAAAGTGACGATATCGGATTGCCGCATCAATTCGTCCATGCCGAGGTAACGTACACCGATCGCTTGCAACGCAGGGTCGGCCCGTTCGTCATGCGCCAAGACGTCGCAGCCGAAACCGAGCCGCAAGGCGCGTGCCACCAGACTGCCGATGCGGCCGGTACCGACTACGCCAGCGGTCTTGCCGTGCAGTTCCCGCCCTAGCAGACCCTCCAGCGCAAAATTATTTTCGCGCACGCGCGTCGAGGCACGGCAAATTTTGCGACCCAGGGCCAATAGCAGGCCAATCGTAAATTCGGAAACAGCATGCGGTGAATAGGCCGGCACCCGAACGACCTGGATGCCGAGTCTGGCTGCGCAAGGCAAATCGACATTGTTATAGCCGGCGCAGCGCAAGGCGATGACTTTGGTACCGCCGGCGGCCAGCGCCTCTAGCACTGGTGCGTCGACGCAATCGTTGACGAATACGCACACCGCCGCAAAACCTTGCGCGAGCGAAGCCGTACTCGATTCCAACCGCGCCTCAAAATAGACAAACTCATGCGTCGCATCGTGATTGGCGGCATCAAGAAATTGCCGGTCGTATGCTTTGGTACTAAAAACAGCGATTCGCATGATGCGCTTTCAAATGATGGCCGTGGCAATGTGCACCAAGCGATCATAAAGCATCGGCTCTTGCGCCGGCATGCGATTAATCCGTGAGTGGGCCAATCGTGACGCAGGTTTTCAAGGCATCGACCGGTTCGAACGAGATTGCCACCGGTAAAAATTGGCGGATGACGTCGGCATTGGTCAAAGTGTGTTGCGACACCCGATTGGTAGTGAAGCTGCCACGCCCGGCTAGTGCAAACGGCAGCATGATTTGGTCGGCCAGATGTTCGCCCACCGCCGCGCCGGACGCAGTGTAGTGGCGTACCTGCTGCACCACTTTCCTGGCCACGGCTTCGGACGGCAACATCTTTTCGCCAAAGGCGCAAAACACATCGGTCACATTGGCGTGTTCCAGCGTCAACAACAGGGCATTGCCCGGCCCCTGTTCGTGTGGCAAGCCACGCACCAGCAATTGCGATTCGCCCCAGCCCATCGCGCTGCCGATACATTCCAGTTCACGCTGTGCTACCGACACCGGGACACCGGCGACAAAGCTTTCGGCAAAGCCGTTGACGCGCTCGCCACGGGTCATCAAATCGATCGCTCGCAACTGCGCACAAGGCTCAATCGTGGCGATCAGATTGCCACCGCCGGCAGGATAAAAGCCGTAACGGGTCAACTCAATCGCGACTTTCGCCCCCATCTCAGCCAGCACACGGCCATAAGCGCGCTGTAAAAATTGCGCCGGCGGTGCCATCGAATTGTGCGTACCGCCACTGATATTGATCCTGGACGGCGCATCGGCATACAACAATGCCGGGATCAGGGTTTGCAAGACCAGCGTGCAACTGCCGGCGCTGCCGATGGCAAATTGATAGGCGCCGCCGTGTATTTTGCCCGGCGTAAATTCCAGCGTCTGCGAACCGACGGCCGCCTCGCCAACGCTTGCATTACATACCGCCGCCGCAGCCTGCACCGCAATCAAATGCTGGCGCATCAAGCCAGGCTTAGAACGTTTTGCGCGGATATTGACGATCTGAAACGGCTGCCCGGTAATCATCGACAAACTCAAGGCAGACCGCAAAACCTGCCCGCCACCCTCGCCTGCGGCGCCATCTATTTCAATCATTTTTTCTTTCTTTTATTTGAAACAAGGCGAAAAAACACAGAGAAAGGGCAAAAATATACTCCGCCCTGTATTTTAAAAGCCCCAATTAAAACGAGCGGGATTGGCATTGTTTTGGCATATACCCCCAATAACAGGTATATATTGAAACAACGATGCGTCCCGTTGCCGCACCGATTTTCACCCTCTGCCCGCTTGCGGGAGAGGGCTGGGGCGAGGGTTTAAGGCGCGGCCCAAGCGATCGCTTCAGTCGCTTAATAGCGCAATAAATCCCGACCCTAGCCGGGCGCCCCTACATTCCTTAGAAAGAATGCAACAACCCGTACCCCAACACGCTCGATAGTGACTATCAAAAAGTGCCAATTTCTTCATTCAACCCTTCACACACACCACTTGCTTGAGCACGTGGACCACATCCACCAAAGCGCTCTGCGCCAACATCACGGCATCGATATCCTTGTAGGCCATCGGGATTTCGTCGATCACGTCAACGTCTTTACGGCATTCCACGCCTTCGGTCGCGCTCACCTGATCGGCCAGCGTAAAGCGGCGCTTGGCTTCGGTACGGCTCATGGTACGGCCCGCGCCGTGACTGCAGCTATGAAAACTGTCGGCATTACCCTTACCGCGCACGATAAAGCTTTTGGCCCCCATCGAGCCGGGAATGATGCCCAACTCGCCTTCACGCGCCGACACTGCACCTTTACGCGTCACCAACACCTCAGTCCCGAAGTGCGATTCCTTTTGCACATAATTGTGGTGGCAATTCACTGCTTCCACATGGGTTTGGAATGGTTTGGCAATCACGGACCGCACCGCGATGATCAGGTTCTGCATCATCACTTCACGGTTGGTACGAGCAAATTTTTGCGCCCAGCTCACTGCTTCTACATAGTCGTCGTAATGCTGCGTACCCTCTGGCAAATAAGCCAGATCCTGATCCGGCAAGTTAATAAAATGGGTGCGCATATCTTGCTTGGCCAATTCAATAAAATGGGTCCCGATGGCGTTGCCCACGCCACGTGAACCCGAGTGCAGCATGAACCAGACAAAGCCGACTTCATCCAGGCACACTTCGACAAAGTGATTACCGCCGCCCAGCGTTCCCAGGTGACGATAGTTGTTGGAATTTTTCAAGCGCGGCG
>JAZKIX010000001.1:16711-20807 GCA_040384645.1 Pseudomonadota bacterium
GCATCGCCCTTCACGGGCAGTCCCCTGTCGGCCTGGAATTTTTCAAGCGCGGCGTCTTTTGGCATACCACATCGAATTCATCCTTCAAGCTCGCCCACGCTGCATCGACCGGCGTCGGCGGGGTTTCCCATGAACCTTTGTCACGCCCTTTAAAGCCGCGCACCTTGGGCGTCATTCCATGCGGAATCGCCTTCTCAATGGCGCTGCGCAATGGCCCGAGATTGTCCGGCAAATCGCTGGCGGTCAGCGTCGTTTTTGCCGCCATCATGCCGCAACCGATATCCACGCCCACTGCCGCAGGGATCACCGCACCCAGGGTCGGCACCACGCTGCCGATGGTCGAACCTTTACCCAGATGCACGTCCGGCATCACGGCAATATGTTTGTAGATGAAAGGCATCTTGGCCGTGTTGGCGAGTTGCTTTTTGGCAGAATCTTCCACCGGTACGCCGCGCGTCCACATCTTGACGTGGGCACCACCTTCAACATGCATGACGTCGTAATCTTCGTGTTTCATTGTTGTGTTCCTTTGTTGTTATTGGTCTGGGCGGTTAATCCCTGTTTTGCTTTCAAGCCGGCCAGATGGATTCGCCGCGCTTCTGTCTTGCGTTGCCCTTCCACCTGCCGGCAATGACGGCATCGCACCGCGACGCTGTCGATATGTCCTCGGGCTTGTTCATACCACCATCGTTGTTGTTTTGCACTCCAGATTTGGGCAATACCGCAATCGCGGCAATTAAATGCGCGGTCTTCATAAAATAACGGCAAACAACTGTACGGATACGTTTCACTTAAAAGTGTCGTATTACTGAATATGGCACCGCGCGGCAATAAATAGGGCGTGGCATTGATACCTGTTTTAGCAGCACGACTCAGCCGTCCACGCCGCTTGTCCATGATTTCTTGCTTACGCTGTTTTCCACTTTTCATTTCATCTCCCGCTTTGTCAAATGCGTCACATGTATCAAACGCCTACCAAGGTCGCCAGCACTTGCTTCCATACGATTTCCGCCTGGTCTTTCGATTTGCCGCGATGACGTCCCGATGAAATTGAGCGACGATCGGGTGAGGTGAGTAAATGTGCCGTGACATGGCTGGCCGAAGTCGTGATCACGCATTGTGCCAACGAGGCACTTTTCATTTCATTCGGATCATCGGTAATCTTGCCCACCCTGATCAACCAGCTCATGACGCACTCCTTTGATATTGAGGATTATTTATTTGACGTCCACCTTTGAACGCCTTGATGTGAAGCGGAGAGACTTGTTTCCCCCTGCTTCATATACCTCACTATTGCAATGGCTGTGCCAACGCCAAGATCGACTCCAATTAGATTCGCCAAGTCATTGATTTAATTCATTTAAATTTCATGCTTAACACAAAAATAGGCATTACTTAAAGACCACAAAATACGATAAAATTATCTTTTTAGATAAATACTTATCCATAAAATGCAAAAGAAACGTGTGGTGATTGGCTTTGTGGGTACCCAGCTCGATAGTGGCAAAGGTAGCGGACGCTGGGAAAAATGGCGCCCTACCGTCGGCCTGACCCAGCATGAAGATGTCGTCATAGAGCGACTGGAACTGCTGTATAGCGGCAAGCACGAGCCGCTGGTCACCCAGCTAACCAGCGATATCGCCGCAGTGTCGCCGGAAACCACCGTGGTACCGCACCATTTGCCAATTGCCGATCCCTGGGATTTTGTCGATGTGTATGGATGCCTGTATGACTTTGCTAAAAGCTATCGCTTCGACACCGACAAGGAGGAATACTGGATTCACATCACGACCGGTTCGCACGTGGTGCAAATCTGCATGTTCCTGATGACGGAGGCGCATTATTTCCCTGGCCTGTTATTGCAATCGTCGCCACCGCGGCGTCAGAGCGCGGGTGCTGCCGGCAGCTTGGCATGGATCGATTTAGACCTATCGAAATACGACCAGATTGCGCAGCGTTTTTCTCGTGAGCAGAAAGAAGGCGTCGCCTTCCTCAAGTCCGGCATCGCGACCCGTAACGAGCGCTTCAACAGCATGATCGATGAGATCGAACGCGTCGCAATCAAGTCAAAAGCGCCGATCTTACTAATGGGGCCGACCGGCGCCGGAAAATCATTCCTGGCGCGCCGTGTGTTTGAATTGAAAAAAGCAAGACATCAACTGGACGGCAAATTTGTTGAAATCAATTGCGCCACCCTGCACGGCGACGGCGCCGGATCGACGCTGTTTGGCCATATCAAAGGTGCATTTACCGGCGCGGCATCGGATCGATCGGGCTTGCTGCGGACGGCACATAAGGGTTTGCTATTTCTCGATGAAATCGGCGAATTGGGCTTGGACGAGCAAGCGATGCTGCTCAAGGCAGTGGAAGAAAAACGCTTCTTCCCTGTCGGCAGCGACCATGAAGTGCAGAGCGATTTCCAATTGATGGCCGGCACCAATCGGGACTTGTCGAAAGAAGTTGTCAACGGCCGCTTCCGTGAAGACTTGTATGCGCGTATCAATTTATGGACCTATGAAATCCCGGGATTGACTAAGCGATCGGAAGACATTGAGCCCAATATCGATTATCTGTTGACACAATTTAGCAATGAGAACGGGCAAATGGTGCGCTTCAATAAGGAAGCACGCGAACTTTACATGCGCTTCGCCAATTCGCCAGACGCAATTTGGATCGGCAATTTCCGCGATTTATCTGCTTCGGTTACACGCATGGCGACGCTGGCAGACGCCGGCCGGATCACCGACCACATCGTTGCTGAAGAAATCCGGCGCTTGCAGCGGCATTGGCAACACTATACGCAGCCTACAAATACTGACGATACGCCTGAGCTGGAATCGATCTTGGATCAGGCGCTATTGGCGCAAATGGATTTATTCGACGTCATACAATTAAAAGCGGTGATTGGGATTTGCCGCCAATCGAAATCGCTCTCCGATGCCGGCCGCAAATTATTCGCTGCATCACGCAGTGCCAAGGCGAATCCCAATGACGCCGACCGTTTAAAGAAATATTTGGGAAAGTTTGGTTTGCGTTGGGAAACGGTCTAGCGATTAGTTAGATGTTATCGTCTTTCATTGACAGAATAATATCCATCCACTATTGTCGCAAAGCGGCGGATCCTTCAAGTCGGCGCAGCGTTACCGTAGGTAAGGTAAGCAAAAAACATGCGCCTCTGCGGGGTTACCCCGCGGGATATTTTTAGCTGGATATTCACCGCGTGAGCGACCTTGCATCATATGCAACTCAGCTCACGCATAACGAGATGGGTTGAAGGCTCTCCGCCGCCTTCGTATTTTTCATGAATGACAAACTACGGGTCGCCCTTGCCATTGCGGACACCTTCCTTGCCGGCGAAGCCAGCCCGCAAGGTTTGATGAAAAGTGCCACTTGGGTCTTGGGCAAAAAATCGCCGTGGATTCCTACTCTGTGCCAGAAAATTCATCAACGTACCGGCGCGCATTTTTATCATTACAGTCGACGCGAATTAGCAGAATTGATTCTGTCCGATCATGGTTTTAACTCTACATGGGAGGACGACGGACCGGCACCAGAAATAAAACGCTATTGCCTTGATCCACCGCGACCAACTGAACAACCAGAATGGCTATCGGCATTGGCGCTACCGACGCTAAGCTCAGCCACCGAACTGGCGGCATGGCTGCGATTACCGCTTGGTGAGCTGGAGTGGTTTGCGGATCATTGGCGTACCGGCTCGCGACAGCCGCCGGCGCTGCAACACTACCGCTATCGATGGCTGGAAAAACCCTCAGGCGGCCAGCGTCTGATCGAAATGCCAAAGTTGCGCTTGCGGATTATCCAGAGCCAAATTCTGCGTAATATATTCGATCTGGTGCCGCCGCATCCTGCTGCGCATGGCTTTCGCCCCGCACGTTCTACCTTGACGCACGCCGCTCTCCATAGTGGAAAAAGAGTGGTGATGCGGATGGATTTAAAAGACTTTTTCCCGAGCATTCCGGCGCCCAGGATCCATGCGCTTTTTACAAAACTTGGCTACTCTCATACGGTAGCCGGGCTTCTTTCACGGTTATGCACCCACCGCACCCCAAGCGCGATTTTGAATCTGCCAGGTTCA
>JAZKIX010000002.1:0-5115 GCA_040384645.1 Pseudomonadota bacterium
CGCGGGCGACCGCCGGCCAGTAGCTCTCCATCATCTCGTAGGTGACGCGGCCCCAGAGCATCGCCCCGCCCTCGTCCATGAGGCGGGTGAAGAAAGCGTGTGTCTCGTCGTCGGCGATTCCTTCCTGATGGTCGACGCATCCGTCAAGGGTGACATTGATGCTGAAGGTCAAGAGTCCCATGGTGTCCTCGATTCAAGTGACGCGATGAGCCGGCCGATGCCCCAAGGGCACAAGCCCAATTGGCACGGTGTTTGCCCTGTGCCGCCTAACGTGACTGCTCAGCGGCGCCCATAAACGTCCGCGTCTCATACGGCCGGTCTGATAAACCCAGCAACGGCAGGGTCTATTCCAATCCTACTGTGCATTGATACAAATTTAACAAAAGACACAAACCTTGCAGCCCGTTGGTTGTGGGCTTTTGGCCGAAAGCGGTCAGTCAGCGATGCTGCACTCTACGCGAGCATGGACAATGCGACCAGTCGGCCGGAGGCGGCGAGCGAGCCCCTGGCCGATTTTATTGTGTCGAATCATTTTTGTATGTCGACGTGTGTTGCTTGGCTCTAGCGTCTTTGCAAAGTCGCTTTATTTCTCTACCGCTTCGGTAATGAAACCGATTTTGCTCAGGCCGCCCGTTTGCGCTGCCGCCATCACTTGCGCGATTTTTTCATATTGCGTGGTGCGCTCCGCCCGCAAATGCAATTCCGGCTGCGGATTTTTCTTGGCGCTGTCAGCGATACGGCTGGTCAATTGGACGGCATCGATCAGTTCGGTATTCCAATAAATTTTTCCGGCGGCATCGATTGCCAGATTAATGTTTTCCGGCTTGGTTTGATTGGGCTGGTTGGTGGCGCGCGGCAAGTCGATCTTGATATTGTGATTGATGACCGGGATCGTCATGATGAAAATAATCAGCAATACCAGCATCACATCGACCAGCGGTGTGGTGTTGATTTCGGGATTGAAATCGTCGTCCGAATCGGACAGGGAACCCATCGCCATTATGCTTTTCCTACCGCAGTCAGTTTCGCGACGCCCGGTTCCGCGCTGGCTTCTTGCGGCGCGCTGCCGGAGCGGGCCCCGGTCACAAACAAGGCGTGCAAGTCGAAACCAAATTTATTCAATTGCGCAATCGTCGCCTTATTGCCGCGCACCAGGGCGTTGTAGCCGAAGGTGGCCGGGATCGCTACTGCCAGACCGAGCGCGGTCATGATCAACGCCTCGCCCACCGGGCCGGCAACTTTGTCGATACTGGCTTGACCCGATGTGCCGATCGCGACCAGCGCATGATAAATGCCCCACACGGTACCGAACAGACCCACGAACGGTGCGGTCGATCCGACCGAGGCCAGTACTGCCATGCCGGCTTGCAATTTGCCCGATGCTTCGTCGATTGCCTGGCGCAGCGACAGCATGATCCAGTCGCTAACCGACAATTGATCATGCAAATGGCCTTGATGCGCGGTGTGATGGCGCATCGCCTCGACCCCGGCGCTGGCGATGTCAGAAAACGGGTTATTGCTACCCAGTGTTGCCACGCCTTCGCTCAAGGACGTGGTATCCCAGAATTCATGCCCGGCGGCGCGGCCGAAACGGCTGTAACGCCACACTTGCATGGTCTTGGCCAGAATCACGTACCACGACGCGATCGACATCGCGACCAGCAGGATCACCACGCTTTTGGTGACGATATCGCCTTCACTCCATAGGCTGTCGAGTCCGTAGGGATTTGCTTGCATAGTGGGTTCTCCTTAATTGTCCAGCTGAAAATTGATTGGTAAGAGCGTAAATGCGGCGATGGCTTTGCCGTTTTCTAAATAGGGCTTGAAAACGCTACGCAGCACCGCTTGCCGGCCGGCTTCATCCAGTCGGGCCGAGCCGGAAGACTTATGTATCTCAACCCGCTCAGCGCGGCCTTTGTCATTGATCAAGACCCGCAAAATCACTTTACCCTCTTCACGCATGCGCTTGGACATCGCCGGGAATTCCGGTTGCGGCTGCTGGATATATTCGATGCCGGAGCTAACAGTTGGCGGGGTCGCTGGAACCGCTGGCGCAGCCGGTGCCGCTGCTACCGGTGCGACAGCCGCGGCTGCAATAGCTGGCGTTGCGGGCGCGGCGACGGTAGCCGGCGGCGGCGTACTAATCGCTTGTTCGGATGGCGCAAGTATAGGCGTCGGGGCCGGTGCAGTAGCTGGCGCAGGTACTGGTGCGGCCACAGGTGGGGCGCTGACCGGTTTGACCGCAGGCTTTACCAGCGGCACGGTTTTTGGTAACACAGCTGGCACTGGGACGACGGCGCGGGCTGGCGGTTCTGGGGTGATAAGTGAAACAAAAACTTCTTTTTCGCTCAACAGTACCTTGGTTTTTTGTAATAAACCACTTTGAAAGACCACTAAAAATCCGAGGTGCAAGCCGATGATGGCACCCAGCATCCCGGTGCGCCGTACCGCTTGCAACAAGCGCGACGGGGAAAATAAAGCAAGCATGTCGTTACGCCGTCAAGATCAGTTTATTGAGCTGCGTTAAACGCAGGCTATACAGGCGACCGGCATGCGCAATCTCAACGACCCGCCCGTTCTGGAATAGATCGCGGCTATCGATGCGTGTTACTGGCGACAAAGCAGGCACTGAGCTTAATGCCCGATCTGCTTGAGCAGTCGCGATAACAGGCGTCGGATGTGGAAGGGAGGTAGGCATTGTGCAGCGATCTTATTAATGATAACAATTCTCATTTAGATTATTGCGCAGAGTGAGGCAATTGGCAAGCGTTTTGTTTGGCGCCGCTTGCAGCCGTGGCTTCAATTACGACGCATTTGCGATATTTATCCATCGGTGGGAGCCTACGGATAAGGTCGGGAGTCGGCTTGGGGAAGACATTTAGACAAAAATATACTACGGGCTGTATTAAAAATAGCCCAATAAAAACCTACGGGTGAAGGCATAAAATAGATGATACTCCCCTACTTCTAACTGTTCATTAGATGCAGATGATATGAACAATTCAAAAAAAAACCGTTGTCAAGTGCCGCTGCAATCCTATTTGCAACTGAAGTACGCCAGGTCCACATCCAAAGTTTTTGACTTGTATTGCACGTTTATGTATTATTTATCGCATTCATACGTATTCATGTACATTCCGGAAAAATGGCCAGCGACAACCTCCTCCTGCAAGAACGCCATGCCCTGATCCTGCAACGTTTAGTCAGTGATGGCCGTGTCTTGGCGCCTAATCTGGCGCAACAATTAAATGTCTCGGAAGACACCATCCGGCGCGATTTACGCGATCTGGCGGCGGCGGGTCTATGCCAAAAAGTCTATGGCGGCGCCCTGCGCCTGCCCTCGGCGCCAGATACTGGCACGCTTGCGCAGCGCACTACCCAACAAGCCGGCGACAAATCGCGGCTGGCGCAAACGGCGGCGACGCTGGTCGAGGCTGGCAATATCCTGTTCATCGATGCCGGGTCCACCAATCTCGCCATCGCCGCCGCACTACCACCAGTGCCGCTGACCGTCATCACCAATGCGCCAGCCATCGCAATGGCCCTGACGCAACGGCTGCAGATCGAGCTGATCATGATTGGCGGCCGCATCGATCCGCATGTCGGCGCCACGCTCGGCGGCGCTGCTCTACGCGATATCGACCTGATCCGGCCCGACCTGTTCTTTTTGGGTGCCTGCGGCGTCGATGCCCAGGCTGGCGTGAGCGCCATCCATTTTGAAGAAGCCGAATTCAAACGGCGCGTTGCCGCCATCAGTAAAGCCGTTGCCATTGCCGCGACCGATGACAAACTCGGCACTGCAGCACCCTATCTGGTGCTGCCTACCGGACAACTGACTTATCTCGTGATTGAGAGCAGTGCTGAGGTAGCGCAAATTACCCCTTTTTCCGCCATAGGCGTGCAAGTATTACGCGCTGAAACATTGCAAGCCAAGAATCGCCATGCCAAGAGTTAATGCCTCTGCAACCCCACCCACCACCCCCACCCTCTATTTCTTCCTGAAAGAATCCCTATGAATCCCATCGGCGCCAAACAACGTTTATCCACCAGGCTAGCCTTTCTGGCAGCTGGTCTGGCCATGTCCGCCTGGGCGCCGTTGGTGCCGTATGCCAAAACCCGGCTTGCCATCGACGACGCCCAATTAGGATTACTACTGCTGTGCCTGGGCATTGGCTCAATCCTGGCGATGCCAGTCACCGGCATGCTAGCCGGTCGCTTTGGCTGCCGCAGCGTGATTTTATGGTCCGGCGCACTCATGACCCTAGCCTTGCCTTTTCTCGCCGTCGCGCCTACACCGCTCCTGTTGGGGATCACCTTATTCTTGTTCGGCGCCGGGCTTGGCACAATGGATGTGTCGATGAATATTCAAGCAGTCATCGTCGAAAAAGCCAGCGGCGGCGCGCTCATGTCCGGCTTCCACGGCTTGTTCAGCGTCGGTGGATTTGCCGGCGCCGGCGGCATGTCCTTGTTATTGTGGAGCGGGCTCAATACGCTCAATGCCAGCATCGTCATCGCTGTACTAACGGCTGGCGTCCTAGCGGCGGCTGCACCGTATTTATTAAGTGAGCCAAGCGCTGCCGACCGTGACGCACCGATGTTTGTACTGCCACACGGCGCTGTCATTTTTATCGGCGTATTGTGCTTTATTGTCTTCCTGGCAGAAGGCGCAATGCTCGATTGGGGGGCGCTGCTGTTGACCGGCCGCGGCATCGCTGCCGATCAGGGCGGTCTGGGATACACCGCATTCTCGATTGCGATGGTGTTGGGACGGTTGACCGGCGATAAAGTCGTGCGTCGTTTTGGCGGCCAGCGCGTGATGCTGCTCGGCGGCCTGTGTGCGGCAGCAGGCTTCTTTATTTCAGTACTGGCGCCGTCGGCCAATATTGCCGTGCTCGGCTTTATCTTGATCGGATTAGGCGCATCCAATATCGTACCGATCCTGTTCACTGCCGCCGGCCGCCAATCCGCGATGCCCACCAGCCTTGCCATCGGCGCCATCACCACCATTGCCTACACCGGCGTTCTGTCAGGGCCAGCCATGATCGGCTTCGTGGCGCACGCCACCAGCCTGAACATGGCATTTGTTGGGCTTGGCTGTGCGATGTTGGTGGTGGG
>JAZKIX010000003.1:0-755 GCA_040384645.1 Pseudomonadota bacterium
ATCGTGCCAACATTCACGTGCGGCTTGGTCCGCTCAAACTTGCTCTTTGCCATTTGTATCTTCCTTCAAAAAGAACGATTTATTAATAATTAATTGGAACATCGCCAGCAATAGAAAGTTGTCAACCGACGAAATCGTGGCTAACAACTTACTCTTTACTTGGCTTTGGAGCTAACAATTGCTTCGGTTACGTGCTTAGGCGCTTCAGAGTAATGCTTAAATTCCATCGAATATGTAGCACGACCTTGGGTCGCTGAACGCAACGACGTTGAATAGCCAAACATCTCTGACAACGGCACTTCAGCCTTGATGATCTTGCCACCGCCACCAGCAATTTCATCCATACCTTGAACCATGCCACGACGCGACGACAAGTCACCCATTACGGTACCGGCATAATCTTCAGGTGTTTCCACTTCAACCGACATCATCGGCTCAAGAATTACAGGGCTCGCTTTGCGGCAACCATCTTTAAAGGCCATAGAAGCAGCCATACGGAACGCATTTTCATTCGAGTCGACGTCATGGTAGGAGCCGAAAAACAATGTGACCTTCACGTCGACAACTGGATAGCCAGCCATCACACCGGAAGTGAGCGTTTCTCTAACGCCTTTTTCTACAGCAGGAATATATTCGCGCGGAACGGTTCCGCCTTTAATCGCATCAACGAACTCAAAACCCTTACCTGGCTCTTGCGGCTCAATCTTCAGTACTACGTGACCGTACTGACCACGACCGCCCGACTGTTTAACAAA
>JAZKIX010000003.1:765-10463 GCA_040384645.1 Pseudomonadota bacterium
TTCGATCTCTTCACAAGTCTTGCGAATAGTTTCGCGATAAGCCACCTGCGGCTTGCCCACTGTAGCTTCGACACCAAACTCGCGACGCATACGATCAACAATAATTTCCAGATGCAACTCACCCATACCACCGATGATTGTCTGACCAGATTCTTCGTCGGTTTTTACACGGAACGAAGGATCTTCTTGCGCAAGGCGATTGAGCGCCAAGCCCATTTTTTCTTGGTCAGCCTTGGTTTTTGGCTCAACAGCTTGAGAAATCACAGGCTCAGGGAATACCATACGCTCTAGCGTAATGATCGACGCTGGATCACATAATGTCTCACCGGTAGTAGCGTCTTTCAATCCGACCGCAGCAGCGATATCGCCGGCATGAACTTCCTTGATTTCCTCGCGCTGGTTCGCGTGCATCTGCAAAATACGACCCAAACGCTCTTTCTTTCCCTTAACAGGATTGAAAACTGTATCGCCTGACTTGATCGTGCCTGAGTACACACGGAAGAAAATCAGTTGCCCGACAAACGGATCGGTCATGATTTTGAATGCCAATGCTGAGAACTTCTCGTCATCCAACGCTTTACGCGATGTCGGCTCATCGTCTTCGTCCAAACCCGTGACTGGCGGAATATCTGCAGGCGATGGCAAATACTCAATAACGCCGTCAAGCATTGCTTGCACGCCCTTGTTCTTGAACGCTGTGCCGCACATCATTGGCACAATTTCAGCGGCAATAGTACGCTGACGCAAAGCTGCCTTGATCTCAGCTTCCGAAAGGTCGCCTTCCTCAAGGTACTTATTCATCAATTCTTCGGTCGCTTCGGCAGCAGCTTCGACCATTTTTTCGCGCCATTCCTTAGCAGACTCCAGCAATTCTGCAGGAATTTCACGATAGTCGAACTTCATCCCTTGGGATGCATCATCCCAATAGATTGCCTTCATCTTTACCAAATCGACCACACCAAGGAAATTTTCTTCCGCGCCGATCGGGATTTGCAATGGAATAGGATTTGCCTTCAGGCGCGCGCGCATTTGCTCGTACACCTTAAAGAAATTTGCGCCAGTGCGATCCATCTTATTGACGAATGCCAAACGTGGAACACCGTACTTATTGGCTTGACGCCAAACGGTTTCGGATTGCGGCTGCACACCACCCACTGCACAATAAACCATGCAGGCACCATCAAGCACACGCATCGAGCGCTCAACTTCAATAGTGAAGTCAACGTGGCCCGGCGTATCAATAATATTGATGTGATGCTCAGGGAAGTTATTAGCCATTCCCTTCCAAAAGCAAGTCGTAGCAGCGGATGTAATCGTAATACCGCGCTCTTGCTCTTGCTCCATCCAGTCCATGGTCGCAGCGCCATCATGAACTTCACCAATTTTGTGATTCACACCCGTGTAAAACAGCACACGCTCAGTGGTAGTGGTTTTACCAGCATCAATGTGAGCAGAAATGCCAATATTGCGATAACGCTCAATGGGGGTCTTGCGAGCCATAATCAATCCTAAATCTTTTAATGAACAAAACCGAGCGCCATTTTTGAAAAATGTGCCCGGCTTCGAACAAATTACACATGTGGGCGACTCCTTCGCAGACGAAGAAGATGACACCCAATCTCTTAGAAGCGGAAGTGCGAAAACGCCTTATTCGCTTCAGCCATACGATGAACTTCATCACGCTTCTTCATTGCACCGCCACGGCTTTCGGCCGCCTCAATCAACTCGCCACCCAAACGCTGCGGCATTGATTTTTCGCTACGCTTGTTTGCAGCTTCACGCAACCAACGCATCGACAAAGCCATGCGACGAACCGGACGCACTTCAACTGGCACCTGGTAGTTTGCACCACCAACGCGACGCGACTTAACCTCAACCATTGGCTTGCAATTATTAATTGCAGCAACGAACACTTCCAGCGGATCTTTGCCGGATTTAGTTTGGATGTGCTCGAAAGCACCATAAATAATATTTTCAGCAACCGACTTCTTGCCGGACAACATCAATACGTTTACAAATTTGGCGACATCAACATTACCGAATTTTGGATCCGGCAGGATCTCGCGCTTGGGCACTTCACGACGACGTGGCATATCAATTCCTTTCGATCTTCAGTTGAGCGCACCTTTCAGCACACTCGCGGACAGCCATCATAGCCACCCACTTACTCGACTTATTCAAGTCGATTAAATTTTGCCGATTACTTCAGCAAAGACAATTATTTCTTACCTGCTTTAGCGCGCTTTGTACCGTACTTCGAACGCGATTGCTTACGATCCTTAACACCCTGGGTATCCAAAGCACCGCGAACCATATGGTAACGAACACCAGGCAAATCCTTTACACGACCGCCGCGCAACAGCACAACACTATGCTCTTGCAGGTTATGGCCCTCACCACCGATGTACGAAATTACTTCGAAACCGTTGGTCAAACGTACTTTTGCAACTTTACGCAAAGCCGAGTTTGGCTTTTTTGGAGTTGTTGTATAGACGCGAGTACATACGCCGCGTTTTTGCGGGCTGTTTTCCAGCGCCGGCGATTTGCTCTTGACGCGCACGGAAACGCGCGGCTGGCGAATCAATTGATTGATGGTTGGCATCGTTCTAAATCCAACAAAATTACGACATTAATGACACGATCCCGAAAACGGTTGTCCGGGGACTAAAACTGAATAATTGCGCTTGGTGAAACGCGGCTCGAAGCAGCCATAGGAAAAAAGCGGAAGGGCAGGAAAATCAGACCAAAGAACGCTTAAGCCGCAGACAGCTTAAATTCGAGAACTCGCGAGTATAGCCGTACATTTTGCTCAAGTCAATCCAATGGCGCGCTAATATTTCATTCCTCCATCAGCTTCCCACGCGCAAATGTCGGCGGCGATGGCGTATTGGACGATAGAAGCTGGGATAATGTTGGATTTTTTTGAAGAATATCCGCCATGAATCGGTTGTTGCGTCCTGCACATATGTTTGTCATTTTTACTTACGCGATACTCTCGGCGATGCCGTTTGCCCCCCTGCTGTTCGGAAAAAGCGTCGACAAACCGTTCCATACATTGCTTCTATCGTTACTTCTATGGATATTGTTGTGGGCAGTTTGCAAGCGACCGCGCTGGTTTCATTGGGTTTTATTGCCTGCCTTTATTGCACTCCCTGTCGAACTGTATTTGTTGATGTACTACAGCCAGGGCGTATCGACTCATCACCTCGGGATTATCGCGGAAACCAGTCCCCGTGAAACACTTGAATTTCTTGGCAATAAGGTGTGGTTTCTGCTTTTTGTTTTCTTTGCCGTCGTTGCTTGGTGGCTGCAAATCGGCCTCATTGTCTGGCGGTCGCAAGGCCTGAGCTGGACGCACCGCTCGCGTTGGTTTGCGCTCATTTTGCTAGCTATTGCTTTCAGCATATTTAAATACGGCCAGACAGTCGGAATCGCTGCCATTCTTCCTCCACCTGCTTCGGTTTCGATAAGTATTCCTAGCGCGTCAGCTTTTGCGAGCGAGCCCGCCGAGGTAGAGGCAGTACATTTGAGCGCATCTTTATCGCATAGCGTAGCGTCCGATGCCCGTTCCTCATCAACGTCGCTGGCGACCCAACACTTGCCGAAACTTCCTGCTTGGGCAGATATTCCGTTCGACCTTACGGTATTTGGGCGAACCTGGCCATTTGGCATTGTCGTGCGCGGTTACGACTTCTGGACAGAGCGGAAGTATTTGGCCGATTTGTCTTTAAAAAGCAGCGCATTCCAATTTGGTGCACATCAGGTGAGTAACGATGACACGCCGCAAATAGTCATAGTGGTGATCGGCGAATCGTCCCGCTATGACCGGTGGAGCTTGAACGGTTATGCTCGAGAAACAAATCCTTTGCTCAAACGCGAAGCCAATTTGATCAGCTTATCCAATGTCATCACCTCAGTTTCGGCTACCCGGCTTTCCGTGCCAGTGTTGCTATCGCGCAAGCCAGCCATGCAAAGTCTCAAGGACGGGTTTTCTGAAAAATCATTTCTGACGGCCTTCCGGGAAGCGGGTTTTAAGACTTACTGGATTTCGAATCAAATGTCGTCGGGTCAATTTGACACCCCTGTTTCGGTCTTTGCCAAGGAAGCTGATTCTGTGCAGTTCATGAATCTCGGCGGATTTACCAATGATTCAACCTACGATCACATTCTGCTAGAGCCGCTTAATTATGCGATAGAAGATCCGGCAATCAAAAAACTGATTGTGCTACACACGCTGGGAAATCACTGGAACTATAGTCATCGCCATCCCAAGGAATTCGATAAATGGCAACCTTCTTTGTTCGACATCGAACGTCCTGCCTATACAGACTTGAAAATGAAACCGCAGTTAAATAATAGCTACGATAATTCGATCCTTTATACAGACTGGTTTTTGACACAAGTTATTGCTCAACTGAAATTGTCCAGCAAGCTAAGCGCCATGATGTATGTGTCGGATCATGGCCAAACCTTGTATGACGGTACTTGTACTCTGGCTTTCCACGGGCATAACACGCAACACGAGTTTCATATCCCTGCGCTGGTGTGGTATTCAGACCTGTATCAAGCGGCGCATCCAGCAAAGGTGGCAAGGCTGCAGCGCAATAAGAATGCGAAACTTTCTACAGAAAATGTATTCCACTCGCTATTGGATTTGGCCGACATTCGCTATAGCACCGAGCGTCTAGAATGGAGCTTATTCAGCCCTGAATTTAAACAACATAAACGTTATGTCGATAGTTATGGCTGGACAAATTACGACAACGCCACCTTCAAAGGTGATTGCCGTGAAGTGGTGGATAAAGGGACGCCGGTCAAACAAGAGAAATGACGTTATTTTCAACACAAATTGGCGAAATAATACTCCCGAGTGTATTATTTTTAGCCCAATTAATACCTGCGGGTGACGGTATGTTTTGTCATATACCCCCATTATTATTCATAATTTGCAGTCGATATGCCATGCAAAGGCTAGCCGGCACGACACCCTCTGTAGCAGCCTTATTTAAGCATTAGCTGGTTAAATCGTTCGGTTAGCTTTACCTGATTGTCTTGCCAGAATTGCTCGTTGATATATAGCGACGGGCTTAAATAGTTTGGATTACCAAGGATGTCTTGCATACGGCTATCCTCGACATGACCGGCTATGCCTTTACGGGTTTGGCCGTAAGGTATTTTTTCAGCAATGCTTTTTTGCACGAGCGAACTGGTTGCATAAGCGATGAATTGTTCCGCTTCATTTTTTTGAAGTGATGCTTTTGGAATCACCCAAAAATCCATGAAATTGAGGCTGTTGTGCCACACCATTTTCAAGTGTCGTTGATTGTCAACATTAGCTGCACTGACGCGAATGTTGTAAGCAGAAGCCATTACAGCTTGGCCATTTGCGAGCAGGTCTTGCGGCTCCACGCCGTATTCCCACCAAACCACATTTGGCTTCAATTGGGAAAGTTTTTTGAACGCACGATCAATGCCAGCCGGCGTTGCCAACTGCACGTAGACCTCTTCTAGTTTTACGCCGTCAGCTAGTAACGCAATTTCAAGATTGGTTTTTGGTCCCTTACGCAAAGCGCGCTTGCCGGGAAATCTTTTCACATTCCAAAGATCCACCCACGATTGTGGCGCGACTGGCAATCGGGATCCGTCATAACTTAAAACCAAACTGTATACATTAGCGCCAACCCCGCAGTCGGTGACAGCATTGCTAATGAAACGCTGGCGGCCGCCAATAGTGGCCCAATTGATGATTGCGAACAAGCCTTCACGACAACCGGTCATCAATTCATTTGGGTCCACTATAACCACGTCCCAAGCCGCGTTTCCCCGAAGCGGCTCCATCCCGCCATCCCAGGAAAGTGCCGAAATGCGGGTTCCAGTTTGCAAGGAAAATGGCTTGTAGACCAATTGTCTCTGTACTTCTTGAAAATGGCCGCCCCAAGAAACCACTGTCAAATCTTTACAAAATGCCGCGCCAAACGGAAACAATAGTAAGCAACATATCCAGCGGCTTAGGGACAAGAATGTTTTCATACTTTCTTCCAAAAGAAGCACTCTATAAATAGCGAAACGGCATAGCAAAAAAAAAGCACCGAAATTTCTTCGGTGCTTTTTAATTTACATGGCAAAAAATCAGCTCTCGCCGTCAGCCATGCCGGTTGCCTCAACCGCTTCTGCCGCCGCAGCACGTGCCGATTTCTCAGCTTGCAACAAGGCAGTGCGCTCTTCTGCTTCCCATGATTCTTTTTCCAAACGCGCACGGTGGAATGCCAAGCCGGTACCAGCTGGAATCAGACGTCCGACAATGACGTTTTCCTTCAAGCCGCGCAAGCCATCCCGTTTGCCCATAATCGCTGCTTCGGTCAAAACGCGAGTGGTTTCCTGGAACGATGCAGCCGAAATAAACGAGTCGGTCGACAAAGATGCCTTAGTAATACCGAGCAAGACGTTCTCATAAGTTGCTGGAATCTTGTTCTCGCCAATGACGCGATCGTTTTCATCAAGCAATTCTGAACGTTCGACTTGTTCACCGGTGATGTAGTTGGTATCGCCAGCATCGACAATCTGTACGCGACGCAACATTTGACGCACGATCACTTCAATGTGCTTGTCATTGATTTTCACGCCTTGCAAACGGTACACATCTTGCACTTCATCCACGATATACCGTGCCAGTTCTTCGATCCCCAACAAACGCAGAATGTCTTGAGGATCACGCGGACCATCCACAATAATTTCGCCCTTGTTGACGACTTGACCGTCATGCACCAATACCTGCTTCTCTTTCGCGATCAGGAATTCGTGCTTATTGCCATCCATGTCGGTGATTTCCAGACGCTGTTTACCCTTAGTTTCTTTACCAAAGGCAACAGTACCAGTAACTTCCGCCAACATACCTGCGTCTTTTGGCGAGCGAGCTTCAAACAACTCAGCCACACGCGGCAGACCGCCGGTAATATCGCGAGTCTTTTGCGATTCGGTTGGGATACGCGCCAACACTTCACCGACCGTCACTTGCTGGCCGTCTTTCACCATGATCAAGGCGCCGACCGGGAAGCCGATTGTCACTGCATGCTCGGTGCCGGCGATCTTGACTTCTTCGCCTTGCTCGTTCAACAGCTTCACCTGTGGGCGCAACGACTTGGTCACTGAACCACGACGTTTAGCATCGATCGCAACCAAGGTCGACAAGCCGGTGACTTCATCAACTTGCTTGGCGACGGTTACGCCTTCTTCAACATTCTCGAAACGCACGGTGCCGGCGTATTCGGTGATGATCGGGCGGGTCAATGGATCCCATGTCGCCAATGCTGTACCGGCTTTGATCACCAAACCGTCATTGACGATCAGTGTCGCGCCGTATGGCACCTTATGACGCTCACGCTCACGGCCATGATCATCGGTAATCAACACTTCGCCTGAACGGGAAATGACGATTTGCGCACCTTTGCCGTTGGTCACATAGCGCATCGTGGCAGTAAAGCGGATCGTGCCGTTCGACTTCGCTTCAACGCTCGAAGCAACTGCTGCACGCGACGCTGCACCACCGATGTGGAACGTACGCATGGTCAACTGCGTACCAGGCTCACCAATCGATTGCGCGGCAATAACGCCGACCGCCTCCCCTGCATTGACCAATACGCCACGACCAAGATCACGGCCATAGCACATCCCGCACAGACCGAAACGCGTATCGCAGGTCAAAGGCGTACGGACCTTGACTTCGTCGATGCTCAAGCGTTCGATCTCGTCAACCATATCTTCGTCGAGCAAGGTACCGGCAGCATACAAAGTCGCCTGGGTTTCTGGATCGATAATGTCGTTAGCGGCAACACGGCCCAAAATACGGTCACGCAAGGCCTCGATCACTTCACCGCCTTCAACCAAGGCTTTCATCACTGCACCGTTAGCCGTACCGCAATCGTCTTCGATCACGACCAAATCTTGCGTCACATCGACCAGACGGCGTGTCAGGTAACCCGAGTTCGCGGTTTTCAACGCGGTATCGGCCAGACCTTTACGAGCACCGTGAGTGGAAATGAAGTACTGCAAAACGTTCAAGCCTTCGCGGAAGTTGGCGGTAATCGGCGTCTCGATAATCGAGCCGTCCGGTTTTGCCATCAGTCCACGCATACCCGCCAACTGACGAATCTGCGCCGCAGAACCACGCGCGCCAGAATCGGCCATCATGTAAATCGCGTTAAACGATTCTTGCGTCGACTTGGTGCCGTCACGCTTAATAACGTCTTCCACTTTCAGTTGATCCATCATGGCCTTGCCGACTTCATCGCCGGCCTTGCCCCAGATATCAACAACCTTGTTATAGCGCTCACCCGACGTCACCAGACCGGACGAATATTGCTGTTCGATCTGTTTGACTTCTTGTTCTGCGGTAGCGATCAGGGTTGCCTTTTGGGGCGGTACCAACATGTCGTCGACGCAAATAGAAATACCGGCGCGGGTCGCGAGACGGAATCCGGACTGCATTAGCTGATCGGCAAATACCACGGTGGCGCGCAGGCCGCACTTGCGGAACGAAGTATTAATCAACTTCGAGATTTCCTTCTTTTTCAGAGCGCGATTAAGCACCGAGAAAGGCAATCCCTTTGGCAAAATTTCCGACAGGATGGCACGGCCCACTGTGGTTTCGTAGCGCGTGACTGTCTTTACGAATTCACCTGTCGTAGCATCTTTAGGATGCTCGGTGATACGCACCGTTACACGGCTAGTCAATTCAACTTCTTTATTGTCGTAAGCGCGGATCACTTCTGAAACATCGGGGAATAACATCCCTTCGTTCTTGCCATTGATACGTTCGCGGGTAGCGTAATACAGACCCAACACGATATCTTGCGACGGCACAATCGAAGGCTCGCCATTCGATGGGAACAAGATATTGTTCGACGCCAGCATCAAGGTACGCGCTTCCATCTGTGCTTCAATCGACAAAGGCACGTGAACCGCCATTTGATCGCCATCGAAGTCGGCATTGAATGCGGCACATACCAGCGGATGCAATTGAATCGCTTTGCCTTCAATCAAGACAGGTTCAAACGCTTGAATACCAAGACGATGCAAGGTTGGCGCACGGTTCAGCATGACCGGATGTTCACGGATCACGTCTTCCAAGATATCCCACACTACTGGCTCTTGAATTTCAACCAGCTTTTTGGCAGCCTTAATCGTGGTCGCCAAGCCCATCAATTCAAGCTTGTTGAAAATGAATGGCTTGAACAACTCCAAGGCCATCAATTTCGGCAAGCCGCATTGATGCAATTTCAGCTGCGGACCCACCACGATGACTGAACGGCCTGAATAATCGACACGTTTACCCAACAAGTTTTGACGGAAACGACCGCCCTTACCCTTGATCATTTCAGCCAAGGACTTCAGCGGACGCTTGTTGGCGCCAGTCATTGCCTTGCCGCGACGACCATTGTCCAGCAAAGAGTCGACCGCTTCTTGCAACATCCGTTTTTCATTACGCGTAATAATTTCGGGTGCGCGCAGTTCCATCAAGCGCTTCAGACGGTTATTACGGTTGATGACGCGGCGATACAGGTCGTTCAGGTCGGAGGTCGCGAAGCGGCCGCCATCCAGCGGGACCAGTGGGCGCAGTTCCGGCGGCAGCACCGGCAGCACTTCCATGATCATCCAGTCCGGCTTGATGCCCGAACGCTGGAACGCCTCAAGCACTTTCA
>JAZKIX010000004.1:0-13450 GCA_040384645.1 Pseudomonadota bacterium
ATCAACTAGTAGTATTATTCAAGCATTTGGAATGCTACAAAATCAAATTACTTTGTACGTGTACCGACAACTTCAATTTCTACGCGGCGGTTCTTGGCACGGCCAGCGGCTGATTTATTATCAGCGACTGCTTGTTTTTCGCCCTTGCCTTCAGTGTAAACACGATTCGCTTCGATGCCTTTAGTAACCAAATACGCTTTTACCGATTCTGCACGGCGGATCGACAACTTTTGATTGTATGCGTCCGTGCCGATTGAATCGGTATGTCCAACTGCAATAATAACTTCCAAATTCATGCCCTTCAATTTGGATGTCAGATCATCAAGCTTGGCCTTGCCGTCTGGTTTCAATAGGGATTTGTCAAAATCAAAAAACGCATCGGCTGAGAACGTTACTTTTTCGGAAACAGGTGCTGGTGCTGGAGCGGGTGCCAGCGCCGGAGCGGGTTCCGGGACAGGCGCTGGAGCAACTACGGCCGGTGCTGTTGCAGGTTCTGGTGCCGGAGCTGGTTTTTCTACTACTGGAGCAGGCTTCGGCTCTGCGGCAACTACTTTTGGAATTTCGCCATCGCAACCAGGCACCGCATCTGCCGGCGTCCAATAGCCTGTCCGCCAGCAGAGGCCAAATGGGTCGCGTGCGATAACTCCGCGGGAATCTTGTACATACGCACTCTTTGGCGTATTCGCCTTAATGTCTTGAGCGGATGCTGAAAGTGTGACCAGCGCCGAAGCGGCAAAAGCAAGTTTAATTAAGTTATTCATATTTTCCCTTTTAGGTGAGATATACGCAGCCATTACTGCACAACAAAGTTACAAAAAATCAGAGAGATCATATTCAAGATGCAGGAATACCATCAAATTCAAAGTGAGGCGATATTTCCTTGTGCGATGCGACATTTTGACACAAGGTGGCCTTACGGCATTGGCAGGTAAAGTTACCAGCTCGGTTTATTGGGGAGGAGTGGTTTTTTTACGACATAAAACGAAATGAAAGTTGCATGGTGGAAAAACATACTAATGTGAATTTATTACGGCGGTATGAAAAACCGGAAGTTTGTTTGATGGCTAATTGATGGTCAGCTCCTTGTAACTGCATGGCATGGAGACTAAAACGCGATGATTACAAGGCGTGCATGTTAAAATTCTTGGCTATCCCAGCAACTAATCGCTATTCGAAGAAAGTTGTTCGGATGCCCAAGCGATAAGTTAACCCACGTCAGAGAACAGCCGACCCCGCCAATGGATCAATTCGCAAAAGAAACAATTCCGATTTCCCTCGAAGAAGAAATGCGTAAGAGTTACCTCGACTATGCGATGAGCGTAATTGTGGGACGTGCCTTGCCAGATGTCAGAGATGGACTCAAGCCGGTACATCGCCGCGTATTGTTTGCGATGCATGAAATGAACAATGTGTGGAATCGCCCGTACGTCAAATGCGCGCGTGTCGTTGGTGAAGTCATGGGTAAGTATCACCCACATGGTGACCAGTCGATTTACGATACTTTGGTACGGATGGCGCAACCGTTTTCATTGCGTTATATGTTGGTGGACGGGCAAGGTAACTTTGGTTCAGTTGATGGCGATAACGCGGCGGCGATGCGTTATACCGAGTGCCGGTTGGATAAGATCGCCAATGAAATTTTGGCTGATATCGATAAAGACACAGTCGATTTTGTTCCAAATTACGACGGTAAGGAAAAAGAACCCTCGGTCTTGCCGACCAGAATCCCAAACCTGTTGATTAACGGTTCGTCCGGTATTGCCGTTGGGATGGCGACCAATATCCCGCCGCACAATATTACTGAAGTTATTAACGGCGCTTTGCATGTACTGGATAACGCAACTTGCACGATCGACGAATTAATCGAAATTATTCCGGCACCTGACTTTCCTACAGCGGGGATTATCTATGGCGTTTCTGGCGTGCGTGACGGTTACCGCACCGGCAGAGGCCGTGTGGTGATGCGCGCCAAAACCCATTACGAAGAGTTTGGCAAGGAAGGGCGTACAGCGATCATCGTTGATGAATTGCCGTACCAGGTGAATAAAAAATCACTACTTGAGCGTATTGCTGAAAATGTGCGCGATAAAAAGCTTGAGGGCATCTCCGATATTCGTGATGAGTCCGACAAATCGGGTATGCGTGTCGTTATTGAGTTGAAGCGCAATGAAGTACCAGAGGTCGTGCTTAATAACTTGTATAAGCAGACACAGTTACAAGACACCTTCGGCATGAATATGGTGGCGTTGGTCAACGGCCAGCCCAAGTTGCTGAATTTGAAACAAATGCTGGAATGTTTCCTGTCGCACCGCCGAGAAGTTGTAACGCGCCGCACTGTATTTGAATTGCGCAAGGCTAGGGAACGCGGTCATGTACTTGAAGGGCTTGCGGTTGCCTTAGCCAATATTGACGATTTTATCGCGATCATCAAGGCCGCTCCAACACCGCCGATTGCGAAGCAGGAATTGATGTTGCGCGCTTGGGATTCGTCAGTTGTGCGCGAAATGTTGATACGCACCGGTGCTGACAATGCGGCCGGTATCGATGCCTTCAGGCCGGAGAATTTGCCAAAGCATTACGGTATTCAAAAGGATGGCTTGTACAAGTTGTCCGACGATCAGGCGCAAGAAATTTTGCAAATGCGTTTGCAGCGTTTGACTGGCCTTGAGCAAGACAAGATCGTCAATGAATATAAAGAAGTTATGGCAAATATCGCCGACTTACTCGATATTTTGTCTAAGCCAGAACGTGTAACGATCATCATCAAAGATGAATTGACGCTTGCCAAAAATGAATACGGCGAAGGCGCAAAAGATGCGCGCCGCTCTCATATTGAACAGAATGCCAGCGATCTGGAAACCGAGGATTTAATCACGCCACAGGACATGGTCGTAACTTTGTCGCATACCGGTTACATGAAGTCGCAACCGGTTTCCGAATATCGCGCGCAAAAGCGTGGTGGTCGTGGCAAGCAGGCCATGGCAACCAAGGATGACGATTGGATTGATCACCTGTTCATCGCCAATACCCACGATTATATTTTGTGCTTCTCTGATCGCGGCCGCATGTATTGGCTGAAAGTATGGGAAGTGCCGCAGGGTTCGCGTAACTCGCGCGGCAAGCCAATTGTCAATATGTTCCCGCTGCAAGACGGCGAAAAAGTCACCGTGATTTTGCCAGTGTCGGGTGAAAATCGCAGTTTCCCGGATGACCGCTATATTTTCATGGCAACCAGCTTAGGTACCGTTAAAAAGACGCCGTTGTCAGATTTCAGTAATCCGCGCAAGGCCGGCATTATTGCGGTTGCGCTGGATGAAGGCGATTTCTTGATCGGCGCGGCGTTGACCGATGGCAAGCACGATGTGATGTTGTTCTCGGATTCTGGCAAAGCCGTGCGTTTTGATGAAAATGATGTTCGTCCAATGGGACGCACCGCGCGTGGTGTGCGTGGAATGAACTTGGATGAAACTCAGCAAGTTATCGCACTGCTGGTCGCCGAGAATGAACAACAATCAGTGCTGACAGCGACTGAAAATGGTTTTGGCAAGCGCACGCCAATCACTGAATATACCCGTCATGGTCGTGGCACCAAGGGCATGATCGCGATTCAAACCAGTGAGCGTAACGGCAAGGTTGTCGCTGCGACCTTGGTTGAGCCGACTGATGAAATCATGTTGATCACTACCGGTGGCGTCCTGATCCGTACACGCGTTGCTGAAATTCGCGAGATGGGTCGGGCTACGCAAGGGGTTACACTGATTTCGGTCGAAGATGGTACTAAACTGAGTGGGTTACAGCGTATTGTCGAGGCTGATGTAGAAGATGACGCGGTAGAAAGCGTTGGGGAGCCGGAGGAATAATGTCGCGTATTTATAATTTTGCAGCGGGACCTTCGGCTTTGCCGAAAGAAGTGCTGGAACAAGCAGCGGCCGAAATGCTGGATTGGCATGGTAGTGGCATATCTGTGATGGAAATGAGCCATCGCGGTAAAGAGTTCATGTCGATTCTGGATGCGGCCGAGCGCGACTTGCGTGAATTGATGGCGGTGCCGGCGAATTACAAAATCCTGTTTATGCAAGGCGGTGCGATTGCTGAAAATGCGATCATTCCAATGAACTTGGTAGGGCGAAGGCCACAACCCGCAACGGTGGATTTTATCCATACCGGCTCCTGGACTGCCAAGTCGATTAGCGAAGCGAAAAAATACTGCAATGTGAATGTGGCTGCATCGGTCGTGCCAGGTAAAGGGCAGGCTGTGCCGCCGCGTGCTAGCTGGCAGTTGTCCGATAACGCAGCGTATTTGCATATCTGCACCAACGAAACGATTGATGGCATCGAATACCATTTTGTGCCAGATGCCGGCGACGTCCCGATTGTCGCTGACATGTCGTCCAACATCCTGTCACGGGTCATCGACGTTGCGAAATATGGCGTGATTTTTGCAGGAGCGCAAAAGAACATCGGCCCGGCTGGATTGACTCTGGTGATTGTGCGCGAAGACTTGCTGGGAACGGCATTGCCGTACTGCCCATCGGCATTTGACTGGAAGATCGTGGCTGACAATGGTTCGATGTTTAATACGCCACCGACCTACGCGATCTATATAGCGGGCTTGGTATTTCAGTGGCTAAAACGGCAAGGCGGCGTGGCTGTAATGGAAAAGCGCAATATCGCTAAAGCTGCATTGCTATACGACTATCTCGATTCAACTGATTTTTATAGCAATTACATTGCTGTAGATTCTCGTTCGCGCATGAATATCCCATTCTTTTTGCCCGATGAATCGTTGAATGATGCTTTTCTTGCTGGGGCTAAAGAGCACGGCTTGCTGCAATTGAAAGGGCACAAATCTGTTGGTGGAATGCGTGCTTCGATTTTTAATGCAATGCCGATTGAAGGCGTACAGGCACTCATCGAATATTTGAAAAAATTTGCAAGCAGCCATGGCTGAAGTCGCGCCATGTTTTTGTAAATGAGATAGACGTAGCAGGAATGACGATGGATAAACTAAAACCCCTGCGTGATCAGATCGATTCGATTGATACGCAAATTCTCGATTTGCTATGTCAGCGCGCACGCGTGGCCCAGGAAGTGGGACATGTCAAAGCCGAGACCGATGCGCCGGTTTTTCGTCCAGAACGCGAAGCGCAAGTATTGCGTAGCGTAGGGGAGCGAAACCCCGGCCCCTTGGTCGATGCCGATGTTCAGACGATTTACCGCGAAATCATGTCGGCGTGCCGTGCCCTTGAGCGCCGTGTGACGGTGGCTTATTTAGGGCCTGTCGGCACCTTTACCGAGCAAGCGGTCTACCAACAATTCGGTCACGCGGTAGAGGGTTTGTCTTGCGCCTCAATCGATGAAGTATTCCGTGCTGCCGAGGCCGGGACGGCTGATTTTGGTGTGGTGCCAATTGAAAATTCATCGGAAGGCGTGGTTAATCGCACGCTGGATTTGTTGTTGCAAACATCGCTCACGATTAGCGGAGAAGTATCAATTCCAGTACATCAAAATTTGATGACCAAGCATGGCAGTATGGATGGCGTGGTACGCATCTGCGCACATTCGCAAGCCTTGGCGCAATGCCAGGCATGGTTGAATCAGCACTATCCCAATATTGAACGCGTAGCTGTGGCTTCCAATGGTGAAGCAGCACGAATCGCAAGCGAATTCCTGGACGTAGCTGCGATTGCGGGCGAACCCGCCGGTCAGAAACATGGTTTGCAAGTAGTGAACGCGCACATTCAAGATGACCCGCATAATCGTACGCGATTCGCGGTCATTGGTCGTTTGAATACGGCGCCTAGCGGCAAGGATCAGACATCGCTGGTGTTGTCGGTACCAAACAAGGCCGGCGCGGTATATACCTTGCTTGCGCCGTTGGCGAAACATGCTGTATCGATGACGCGTTTCGAATCGCGTCCTGCACGCATGGGGACTTGGGAATACTACTTTTATGTCGATGTCGAAGGACATGCGCAAGACAATAAAGTGGCTAAAGCGCTGCTTGAGTTAAAAGAGAATGCGGCCTTTTTTAAAGTGCTTGGGTCTTATCCATTTAGTCTTTAATTCAAAATATTCAAATTCATGTCTATTCAATTCGGTCCAGATTATGTCCGTGCCATCGCGCCTTATCAAGGCGGAAAACCTATCGCAGAAGTGGCGCGTGAATTCGGCTTAGATGAGGCAAAAATCGTCAAGTTAGCTTCCAATGAAAATCCCTTAGGTGTTCCAGAGTCAGCCAAACAAGCCATGCGCGATGCGCTGGTAGATATCGGGCGCTATCCAGATGCCAATGGCTTCGCACTGAAGGCGGCACTGACTGCTAAATATGGCGTGCCGGAAGAATGGATCACGCTCGGTAATGGCAGTAACGACATTCTCGAATTGGCGGCGCATGCTTTGGTGCAGTCGGGGCATGAAGTTATTTATTCTGAATATTCTTTCGCTGTATACGCTCTCGCAACGCAGGCGGTCGGTGGTCGCGCAGTTGTGGTGCCAGCCAAGGATTATGGCCACGATTTAGCGGCGATGGCTGACGCGATTACGGCCAACACCCGATTAATTTTTATCGCCAATCCAAATAATCCGACCGGCACATTTATTCCCGCAGCTGAAATAGAAGCCTTTTTGCATACAGTGCCGGGTAATATCGTTGTGGTATTGGATGAGGCTTATAACGAATTTTTGTTGCCTCAATTGCAGTATGAATCGACGGTATGGATAAAGAAATTTCCCAACTTGCTGGTATCCAGGACGTTCTCGAAGGCATATGGATTGGCGGGCTTGCGGGTGGGTTTCGGCATCGCACAACCGGCAATCACCGATCTGCTCAACCGTGTGCGACAACCGTTTAACGTCAATTCTCTGGCGCAAGCAGCGGCTATTGCAGTCTTGACCGATGTCGAATTTTTGAAAAAAAGCGCGCAAATTAATGCGGATGGTTATGTCCAGTTGACCGCTGCGTTTCAATCGATGGGACTTGAATTTATTCCTTCGTCCGGCAATTTCGTACTGGTAAAAGTGGGTACGGAAGATACTGCCGGTGCGCGCGTTAATCTCTCCTTGCTAAAGCAGGGTGTTATTGTGCGTCCCGTTGGCAATTATGGTTTGCCACAATGGTTGCGGATTTCTGTCGGTTTGCCGCAAGAAAATGCAATTTTTATTGCAGCATTAAAACTTGCGCTTGCTTGAGTAATTTTAAATGTAGGTCTCGCTAAGCGGGACTGCCAAATACTTTTCCACTTACTTCCCGGTGTTTAAAAAAATCGTCATTTTCGGCGTCGGCTTGATCGGCGGATCATTTGCGCTGGCTTTGAAAAAAGCAGCAGCAGTTGAATGCGTGGTCGGCATAGGCCGCAGTGAAAAATCTCTCCAACGCGCCAAACAACTCGGCATCATCGATGTCATAAGCACAGATGTGGCGCAAGCTGTCGAGGCAGCAGATTTGATCTTGATCGCTGCACCAGTGGCCCAGACTGAAGTAATTTTGGCCGCACTGGCACCGTATTTGCAAGTGGGTACGGTAGTGACCGACGCCGGTAGCACCAAAACAGATGTGGTCGTGGCGGCACGCAAGGTTCTTGGCAATAAGATTGGCCAATTTATTCCTGGCCATCCGATCGCTGGACGCGAATTGAATGGCCCTGATGCTGCGCTTGCAGAGTTGTATATCGGCAAGAAAACGGTTCTCACCGCTTTGCCGGAAAACGCGGCGGACGATGTAGCACGGGTTGCAAAAGCTTGGCAATTATGCGGTTCAGTAATCCATTACTTGTCGCCGGAAGAGCACGACAAAGTATTTGCGGCGGTCAGTCATTTGCCGCATTTATTGGCTTTTGCACTGGTTGACGATATCGCGAAAAAGCCGCATGCGGCATTATTATTCCAGTACGCCGCCAGTGGTTTTCGGGACTTCACGCGGATCGCCGGCTCGTCGCCTGAAATGTGGCGCGATGTCAGCTTGGCCAATCAAACTGCGCTCCTCGGGGAACTCGACGCTTATATGGCTCAGTTGACCCAGTTGCGCGGCTTGCTGGTAAATGCCGATGGTGCGGGTATGGAAGCAATCTATTCCAATGCGCAACAAGCAAGGCACAACTGGATTTGTACGATTGAGTCTGCCGAAAAGAAACCTAGCGAAGGCGGCGATTGAGCCAAACAGCTTCAATAGGGGCAGAAAAGATAGCGCGAATGCATCGCATCAGACGTGACGCACCAGACATAAATTAAGGACACAGCAATGGCATCACAGCAAAAACATTATCCGCATTACATCGATCTTAAGCCGGTCATGCGCACCGCTGGCGTGGTTCGTTTGCCGGGCTCGAAAAGCATATCCAATCGCACCCTGTTGCTGGCGGCGCTAGCCGACGGTGCAACCCAAATCCGGGACTTGCTGGCCTCGGACGATACCTTGGTGATGTTGGGTGCCTTGCAGGCTTTGGGGGTGAAATGGGAACACGTTTTCTCTGCATTAAATGGCGGCACGGAACAAATCGAGCAACACGTTGTGCACGGCGTGAACGGACATTTCCCTAATCATCATGCCGATCTTTTCATGGGAAATGCTGGTACTGCGATTCGCCCCTTGACGGCGGCGCTGGCTGTGATTGGCGGCGATTACACGCTGCATGGCGTGTCGCGCATGCATGAGCGCCCGATTGGCGATCTGGTTGATGCCTTGAATGCAGTCGGAACCCAGATTGAATATACCGGCCAGCCCGGTTTTCCGCCGTTGCATATCCGCCGCGGCCATATCCACGCGCAGAAAATGCAAGTGCGCGGCAACGTGTCGAGCCAATTCCTGACCGCGCTTTTGATGTCGGCGCCCTTGATGGCGCGTGATTATCCGGTAGTGATCGAGGTGATCGGTGACTTGATTTCCAAGCCGTATATTGAAATTACCCTCAATCTGATGCAGCGTTTCGGTGTCGCCGTTGAGCGAGATCGCTGGCAGACATTTACTGTGCAAGCCGGACAACATTACCGTAGTCCCGGCGTAATTCACGTCGAGGGAGATGCTTCATCCGCCTCGTATTTTTTAGCCGCGGGCGCGATTGCAGGCGGCCCAGTGCGGGTTGAAGGTGTCGGCAAGAGCAGTATCCAGGGCGATATTCGTTTTGTCGAAGCGTTGGAGCAAATGGGCGCGACGATTACGATGGGCGAAAACTGGATTGAAGCGGCATCGAATGGTGTCTTGAAAGCGATCGACGCCGACTTTAACCATATTCCGGACGCCGCCATGACGATTGCGGTAGCGGCTCTGTATGCCGATGGCCCAAGTACCTTGCGCAATATCGCTAGCTGGCGCGTGAAGGAAACCGACCGCATTGCCGCGATGGCGACCGAATTGCGTAAATTGGGCGCGCAAGTGGAAGAGGGCGCAGATTATTTGCATATTTCGCCACCCGCGCAAATTCAGGCTGCGACCATTGACACCTACGACGACCATCGGATGGCTATGTGTTTTTCTTTGGCATCGCTGGATGGCAAGACGCGTCGCGGTAATAAGATTCGCATCAACGATCCGAAATGTGTGGCAAAAACTTTCCCTGATTATTTCGATGCCTTCGCCAAAATCACGCGCGACGATATGTTTTGAGCATGCCTTTGCGATCCGTGATTTACGGCGGATTCCAGGCGTGGGGCCACGTATTGCGCAGGATTTATACGATCAAGGATTTCGTCAGGTCGATCAACTCAAGGGTTGCGATCCGCAAATTATTTATCAGCGGCAATGTGAGCTACAAGGTGGTCATGTCGATCGCTGTTGGCTGTATGTGGCTCGCTGCGCCGTGTATTTTGCTGAAACGCCGGAGCCTGATCCAGGGTTGCTGAAGTGGTGGAACTGGCAAGACAGTGCTCTTTGATGCGCTAAATACTGAAAATATACTGGTGGGTGTATTTATTTTCTTGCAATGAATACGTGCGGATACTAGGTATATTTGTCATATACCCCCTATTTTTAAGCTAATTTAAGATAAGAAATACACTAAATATGAGCTTGAGCCATATTCCAGTTATTACCATAGATGGGCCGACGGCATCCGGCAAAGGTACCGTTGCCCATAAGATCGCTAATCGGCTCGGGTTTCATTATCTCGATTCTGGCGCGCTGTACCGATTGGTTGCACTATCGGCATTGCGAAAAGGCATTGATCTGACAGATGAGCATGCCCTCGCCAAATTGGCCGCAGCGCTGCCATGTTCATTTGACGGAGAACACGTTCTGTTGGCCCATGAAAATGTGAGCGCGGCCATCCGTGCTGAGGAAGTGGGCAACACGGCATCAAAAATTGCTGCCCTGACTGCGGTGCGCCAAGCTCTATATGGTTTGCAACTACGCTTCAGGAAAGCGCCCGGTTTGGTGGCCGATGGGCGCGATATGGGTACCGTTATTTTCCCCCATGCGCAATTGAAGGTGTTCATGACTGCAAGTGCTGAAGCGCGTGCGCAAAGACGCTATAAGCAATTGATTGACAAGGGATTTTCTGCTAGTATGCATGACCTTCTAGAGGATTTGACCGAGCGTGATGCACGCGATGCGAATCGCTCAGTATCCCCGCTCAAGCCAGCAGAAGATGCAATTGTTCTTGATACCTCAGTAATTACTGCTGATCAGGCAGTGGAGTGTGTTCTTGGATGGGTTGCGGCATTAAAAGTGTAATTTGCGAAATACCGTTGTGCATTGGTGTCCGATGGGCGCAAGGCCTGTTTGGATGTTGATAAACCTAACCCAGTTGAAGCCGCAATGTGTGGTACTTACTGGATAACCTGCTTAAAACCTATGTCTACAGCTACATCCTCTGAATCATTTGGTATGGAAAGTTTCGCCGCCCTCTTTGAGGAATCGTTGTCGCGTCAAGATATGCGCTCCGGTGAAGTCATTTCCGCTGAAGTCGTTCGCCTTGATCATAACTTCGTTATCGTCAACGCCGGCCTCAAATCCGAAGCATTTATTCCCATTGAAGAATTCAAAAACGATCAAGGCGAACTTGAAGTCAAGGTAGGCGACTTCGTTTCCGTAGCGATCGAATCGTTGGAAAACGGTTTTGGCGACACCATCCTGTCGCGCGATAAAGCAAAACGTCTGGCATCGTGGCTCGCGCTTGAAAAAGCAATGGAGTCTGGCGAGATCGTCATCGGTACCGTCAACGGTAAAGTCAAGGGCGGCTTGACCGTTCTGACCAACGGCATTCGTGCTTTCTTGCCGGGTTCGCTGGTTGATACACGTCCAGTAAAAGACACGACACCGTTTGAAGGTAAAACGATGGAGTTCAAGGTCATCAAACTCGACCGCAAGCGTAATAACGTCGTGTTGTCACGCCGCGCTGTGATCGAAGCATCGATGGGCGAAGAGCGTCAAAAATTGATGGAAACATTGAAAGAAGGCACCGTGGTTACCGGTGTTGTCAAGAATATCACCGACTACGGCGCGTTCGTTGACCTCGGCGGTATCGATGGCTTGTTGCACATTACCGATCTGGCATGGCGTCGTGTGCGTCACCCATCGGAAGTGCTGACAGTCGGTCAAGAAATCACTGCAAAAGTACTCAAATACGATCAAGAAAAGAACCGTGTTTCACTCGGCGTCAAACAATTGGGCGACGATCCTTGGACCGGTTTGTCACGTCGTTACCCACAAAGCACACGCTTGTTCGGTAAAGTCACCAATCTGACTGACTACGGCGCATTCGTTGAAGTCGAGCAAGGTATCGAAGGGTTGGTCCACGTTTCAGAAATGGATTGGACCAACAAGAACGTAGCACCAAACAAAGTCGTTCAATTGGGCGATGAAGTTGAAGTCATGGTCTTGGAAATCGACGAAGAACGTCGTCGTATCAGTCTCGGCATGAAGCAATGCAAAGCTAATCCTTGGGATGACTTTGCTGTAACCCACAAGAAGGGCGACAAAGTTCGCGGCGCAATCAAATCGATTACCGATTTCGGCGTGTTCATCGGCTTGGCTGGCAATATCGACGGTCTGGTGCATTTGTCCGATCTGTCATGGACAGAGACTGGCGAAGAAGCAGTTCGTCGCTTCAAGAAGGGCGATGATCTGGAAGCCATCGTGTTGGCAATCGATGTTGAGCGTGAGCGCGTTTCCCTCGGCGTCAAGCAACTTGAAGGCGACCCATTCAATAACTTCGCTGCTATGAACGACAAGGGCGC
The DNA here is from genome assembly GCA_040384645.1 of Pseudomonadota bacterium. Classification (GTDB taxonomy): domain Bacteria; phylum Pseudomonadota; class Gammaproteobacteria; order Burkholderiales; family Burkholderiaceae_D; genus JAZKIX01. The sequence continues at coordinate 12,172 of JAZKIX010000004.1, forward strand.
GCTGGTAACAGGTACGGTCAAATCGGTTGAGCCTAAAGGCGCAGTAATCCAATTGTCGGAAGAAGTAGAAGGCTACTTGCGTGCTTCCGAAATTTCCCGTGACCGCGTGGAAGATGCCGGTTCGCACTTGAAAGTTGGCGACACAGTCGAGGCGATGGTATTGAACATCGACCGTAAAGCACGCGGCATTCAATTGTCGATCAAGGCTAAAGACAATGTCGAAACGCAAGAAGCAATGCAGAAAATGTCCAGCGCATCGGACAATAATGCCGCTTCCGGTACGACCAGCTTGGGCGCATTGTTAAAAGCCAAATTCGACAACAAGAACTAATCTAGCTGTCGGATTTATAAATGACAAAGTCGGAGTTGATCAACCGCCTGGCTGAGCGTTATTCTCAGCTAGTGGCCAAAGATGCAGATTGCGCGGTTAAAACGATGCTTGATGCAATGGCTGATGCGTTGGCGAGTGGTCAACGTATTGAGATTCGGGGATTCGGTAGCTTCGCGCTGAACTCCCGGCCTCCGCGGATTGGCCGTAATCCAAAATCCGGCGACAAGGTGATGGTGCCTGAAAAAAGGGTGCCACATTTCAAGCCAGGAAAAGAATTGCGTGAACGCGTGGATGCAATGGTCGGACAACCGATTATGGAAGACTAAGTCGTTTGCAAGCGAATGAAACGGCATCCTCGGATGCCGTTTTTTTTCACGTACAATTTCGTTCGCAGCCTGAATTCTCATCGAAAAACAAGAAGCGAATAACAAAGGACTATTTGCCATGAAATCTATCGCCAAATTCATTACGATCGTTCTTTTTATTGCCTTATTCGTTATATTTTTTGATTTTGCATTACGTAATTCAGAAGATGTCACATTACATTTTTTTTTAAATTATCAAATTCGGCGGCCGCTGGCCTTATTTTTGTTGACATTTTTGGTGGGCGGTTTTGTGATGGGCGTTCTTGCGATGACTCCGACTCTGTTTCGTAATCGCCGGCAATTGTCCAAAAACAAGAAAGCCATTTTGTCATTGGAGCAAGAATCTGTAGCGCAACAAAAGGCGCGTACGCAGCAGCCCTCTACAGATACCATTGTCACCAGATAAATTTTTTTAATCCGCTCTGTCTACAGGAATATTTTTTTAAAAGCCCATGGAATTTGAAATTTGGTGGTTGCTCGGCATTCCAGTATTCTTTGGTTTGGGCTGGGTTGCAGCACGCGTTGATATTCATCAATTGCTTTCTGAATTTTTTCTGTTCCTTTTAATCTATTCCATGAAGTA
>JAZKIX010000004.1:13460-15403 GCA_040384645.1 Pseudomonadota bacterium
TCGCGTAGCTTGCCGCATGGCTACTTCAAGGGTCTAAATTTCTTGCTTAACGAGCAGCCCGACAAAGCGATTGACGCTTTTATCGAAATTGTAAAACTTGACCCTGAAACTGCGGACATGCATTTTGCCCTCGGTAATCTTTTTCGTCGTCGCGGTGAGACTGAGCGTGCAATTAGAGTGCATCAAAACCTGTTGTCCCGACCCGACCTTCCACAAGAGCAGCAAGTACATGCCCGCTATGAGTTAGGACAAGATTATCTTAAGGCCGGCTTACTGGATCGTGCTGAAGAGACATTCAATAGCTTAGTTGACACGCAATATAGTGCGCAAGCCCGACGTGCATTACTAGAAATTTATCAGCGTGAAAAAGAATGGCGGCGCGCGATTGAGGCGGCATATGCTTTACAGGAATCCGGTGCGGGTGGACGTCAAAGAGAAATAGCTCAGTTCTACTGCGAGTTAGCGCTCGACGAATTGGTTCATACGCATCCAACCGCAGCAATGTCCTTGTTAGAGCAGGCATTGACGGCGGATAGAAAAAACGTGCGCGCTACGATGTTGATTGGCGATGTATATTTGGCAAGCGCGGAGGTCGAAAATGCCCTGCTTGCATGGCGCCGGGTCGAGCAACAGAGTGTGCCGCACGTAGCCTTGGTGGCGCAACGCTTGATGGATGGTTATCGCGCCGTTGGCCGTCCTCAAGAAGGGGTAAAGCTGTTGAAATCGTATATGGCGGACGCGTCATCTATCGATTTGCTAGAAGTGGTTTTTAAAGCAGTAATCGAGTTGGATGGCGTTGATGCAGCGAATCAACTTGTCAGCGACGAGTTGCGCCGCACCCCGACCTTACTAGGTTTAGATAAATTGCTCGAAGCGCGCTTAATGAACGCGAATCCTGAAAGCCGTCCTGAACTATCGTTAGTGAAAAATCTGGTGCATGGTTATGCGCAAAAACTGGCGCGCTATCAATGTAGCCATTGCGGTTTCAAAGCGCGTCAATTTTATTGGCAATGCCCAGGTTGCAATCACTGGGAAAGTTATCCGCCGCGTCGAACTGAAGAACTTAATGTGATGAATTGAGATGTCGCCCAAATATGGCGTTTGTAACTGACAAGATCGCGTTGCTATTTTATCGCTTGTATTCAAATTTTTCTCTGGCGCTTTCCGCCTAATTTAAGTTCATGAAAATCACAATTATTGGCACCGGTTATGTTGGCTTGGTTACAGGGGCATGTTTAGCCGAATTAGGTAACGATGTGTTTTGTCTTGATATTGATACGCGCAAGATCGCGATGCTGAATTGTGGCAAGATTCCGATTTATGAACCTGGCTTGGAAGAAATCGTGGCTCGTAATTGCGCTGCGGGGCGCTTGAAATTTTCCACCGACATCGAAGCTAGTGTCGCTCATGGCGAGGTGCAATTTATTGCCGTCGGTACGCCTCCGGATGAAGACGGTTCTGCCGACCTACAGTACGTTCTGAATGCCGCCAGAAATATTGGGCGCCATATGAACGAATTTAAGGTTGTAGTTGACAAATCGACCGTACCTGTGGGAACTGCAGATAAAGTTCGAGATGCAGTTCAATTGCAATTAAGTAATCGTGGCAACAATTCAAAATTCGCAGTGATCTCAAATCCTGAGTTCTTAAAAGAAGGCGCTGCGGTTGAGGATTTTATGCGGCCAGATCGAATCGTGATTGGTTGCGACGACACAATGGAAGGGCAGAAGGCACGTAATTTGATGCGGAAGTTATACGCACCATTTAATCGGAATCATGAGCGCACGTTCTGGATGGATATTCGTTCTGCAGAATTTACAAAATACGCAGCCAATGCCATGTTGGCAACACGTATTTCGTTCATGAATGAACTTGCTAATCTAGCGGATCAAGTCGGCGCCGATATTGATGATATTCGCAACGAGCAGCAGCGTAACGGCAAA
>JAZKIX010000004.1:15423-21717 GCA_040384645.1 Pseudomonadota bacterium
TTGGGCATGGATTCCTGTACGCTGGCTGTGGTTATGGTGGCTCGTGCTTTCCAAAGGATGTGCAGGCACTGGAGCGTACGGCGCGTGAATACGGCAAGGAATTGTTGATTTTGCGCGCTGTAGAGGCGGTCAACCGCAACCAAAAACTTGTACTTGGAAATAAGATCGTTGCCCGTTTCGGCGAGGACTTGAGAGGTAAGCATTTCGCACTCTGGGGTTTGGCTTTTAAGCCAAATACCGACGATATGCGTGAGGCACCATCGAGGATATTGATAGGAGCAATGCTCGAACGTGGCGCTACAGTTGCTGTATACGATCCTGTCGCAATGGCTGAGGCAAAGAGGGTGTTTGAACAAGATTTTGTCGAGAAACCGGACCTTCTTTTACGCATCCGATTTGCCGATGACCCAACTGATGCGCTAGTTGGCGCCGATGCGCTAGCGATCGTAACGGAATGGAAGGCATTTCGTAGTCCTGATTTTGAAACGATCAAGAATTTGTTGAAGTCACCTGTCATTTTCGACGGGCGTAATCTTTTTGGGCCGAGGCTCATGGCCGATTCTGGTTTTGAATACCATGGAATCGGTCGCTCTGTATTGACCCAAACATAACGCAGGTTTACTTTAAAATTGATCGATAAGCATGATGCAAGAAACTAAGTCCGATTTATTTTCGTCCGTCCGTCTTTTAATCGTCGGCGATGTGATGTTGGATCGTTATTGGTTTGGCGACGTGATTAGAATTTCACCGGAGGCACCAGTGCCTGTGGTACGTGTTGAGCGTCGTGAAGAGCGCTTGGGCGGTGCCGCTAATGTTGCGCGCAACGCGGCCGCTCTTGGAGCAGGCACTGGCCTGCTTGGCGTAATTGGTTCGGATGAAGCCGGCGATGCAGTCGATAAATTATTAGCTGGCTCAAGTATCAGAAATTACCTGAATCGTGACAGCACCATTTCAACCATTATAAAGTTGCGTGTAATTGGCCGGCAGCAGCAGTTGTTAAGAATAGATTTTGAAGATACTCCGACCGATGCAGTGTTGCGTGATAAATTGACCCAGTTCAATGTATTAATGAGCAATTTCGATGTGATTGTATTTTCCGATTATGCGAAGGGCAGCCTTGTCAATATCGCAATTATGATTGCGGCAGCGAAGCAAGCGGGGAAACTTGTTTTAGTCGATCCCAAAGGTGATGATTTTTCCAATTATGCCAACGCCGATGTATTGACACCAAATAAGTCCGAGTTGCGTCTTATTGTCGGGTCATGGGCCAACGAGGAAGAGTTAACAGGCAAAGCTCAACAATTGCGAAAACAGTTAGGGATTGCTGCTTTGTTGTTGACACGCTCAGAAGAAGGAATGACCTTATATACGGAACAAAATGTGATGCATTTTGCAACGATGGCGCGCGAAGTATTTGATGTTTCAGGTGCTGGCGATACAGTGATTGCCACCTTGGCGGTGATGCTTGGCGCAGGAAGGCCGATTGCTGAGGCGGTGTCAATTGCCAATCGCGCAGGAGGAGTTGTAGTAGGGAAACTCGGCACTGCAACGGTGACTGTTGGCGAGTTATTTACATGATTTCTTAACTTGGCAAGGTTTTAATCTTTAGTATTTGTCAACCGTTTGACATTTATTGCGTTAATATCATCGGGGCTGTAAAAAGTTCCTGTTTGCAAGATTTTTATTCCTTCCATTTGGAGAAATGCATGTTGAAAAAGTTATTGTCTGTCGTAGCATTGTTTATTGCATCAATCGGTTTTGCATTTGCCCAGGTAGATGTCAATAAGGCTGACCAAGCGGCATTGGACAGTGTAAAAGGCATCGGCCCCGCAATTTCCAAAACAATTTTGGATGAGCGGAAAAAGGGTGGCGATTTCAAAGACTGGCCTGATTTCGAAAATCGTGTTAAAGGTATTGGCGAAAAAAATTCTGCCAAGTTGTCTCAAGCAGGTTTGACAGTTAATGGACAAGCTAAATCAAATGCTCCCGGAACTAAGACGACAACGAAAGAAACAAAGTCAAAAGCTGACGTAGTAAAGACTGATGCTGCAAAAGAAGTACCACCGGCGGAAACAAAAGAAACAAAGAAAAATGCAAAGAAAGATGAAGTAAAGAAGTAATTGATTCGGTTTCAATAAAACCTGCGCTTCGAAACGCAGGTTTTTTTTCGTCTTACTTATAGGCTAACGCCGTAAAAACACATGTTATTTGTCACCGATTAAAATAGCGGTTTATTAGAAAAATTAGATCAGAGTATCCATGCCATATTTGACCATTGAAGACACGATCGGAAATACACCGTTAGTACAGTTGCAACGTTTGCCTGGAGTTGATGCTCAGGTGCGTAATAATATTATTCTCGCCAAAATGGAAGGCGACAACCCAGCAGGATCCGTCAAGGATCGACCCGCAATGTCGATGATACGCGCTGCGGAAGAACGTGGCGATATTCATCGTGGTGACACCTTGATCGAAGCGACCAGCGGCAATACGGGGATTGCATTGGCCATGGCTGCAGCTATACGTGGGTATAAAATGGTTTTGCTTATGCCGGAAAATCTGAGTATTGAACGGCGTCAAAGCATGGCTGCTTATGGTGCTCAGATTGTGCTTACACCAAAAACCGGCGGTATGGAATATGCGCGGGACTTGGCAGAGCAGATGCAAAAGGAAGGTAAGGGCGTAATTTTGGATCAATTTTCCAACCCTGACAATCCCCGCGCGCATTACGAAGGAACTGGCCCGGAGTTATGGCGCGATACGAATGGAGGTATCACACATTTTGTCAGTGCAATGGGGACGACGGGAACCATCATGGGCGTATCTCAATACTTGAAGGAAAAAAATCCAGAAATCCGCATTATCGGGGCGCAACCGGAAGAAGGCTCACAGATTCCAGGAATAAGAAAATGGCCAGAAGCCTATATGCCGAAGATTTTCGACAAATCGAGAGTGGATCAAGTTGAATATGTAGGACAAAGTGCAGCAGAAAGAATGACCAGGCGACTGGCAGCAGAAGAGGGAATTTTTTGCGGGGTCTCCGCTGCGGGTGCCTGCGAAGTGGCGCTACGTGTATCTCAAACGGTCGAAAATGCAACTATCGTATTTATTGTATGTGATCGAGGTGATCGATATCTATCGACGGGAATTTTCCCAGCATAGAATAAAGCGCAACATTACCCTTGCCACACAAATTTGCGCCGATCCACCGTCAGGTATCGGCGCAAATAGAACTTGGCGTTAAATTCCAGCGAAAAAAGGACTGCCACCGGCCAAGATTTATTGCGCTTGGCTGCCAGCAACTTCTTTTGGCTTGAATTGTTTGTCGCTGATGCGAAATTTATCGCGGCGGTCGCCCATCAAATAACGCAGATCGCGGATACTTAAATCACTGACTTCGTGCATCCTGATCAATAGCGATGCGCCGACCGGCAGTCGGTGATGACGAATTTTACTAATTACCGGAGGTGCAACTTCCAGCGCGCGAGATAAAGCGGCGTCATTCTTAAGACGTAGTTTTTCGATCAGAGTGTCCAATAATCGGTTCGGATTGTACTCACTGAGATCGTTTTCCATATCAACGTTTCCAATGCTTCTAGATTGAGTAGTTGTCATCTCAATTTTCCATATAGTAGGTTTTGCGGTAGCTGCGGCTGCAGCCTGTTCATGAATGTAATGCGTATGTCACATTATATGAATGTTCTTGCAGAAAGTGTTGCTTGGGCGTAAAAGTTTCAATCAGTATATGTGTTATTACAGCAATAAATCATGAATTTTTGTAAAATGCAACAAATTAAACACATTTGTTACTTTTGCTAGCCGCACTCACCACAAATTTTATCTAGACCCTGTTCAATGGCCGCGTGCATTTCGCACTGCATTTCCTAGGTCCACTACTGACATTGCATAGAAAAAACTGCGGTTGTATTTAGTAATAGCAAAAAAATTGTCGGTTCCTAACCAATAATCAGTTGGTTCTTCACCGTTTTGTAAGTCAACCAATCCAAAATGCATTTCGCTAGGCGCTGCCAACAATGGCACAACGCCGGCTGCGGTAAGCGTATCCAATTTGTATTTCGCTTCGAGGCCTTGACCAATAAATGCTTGCCAATCGTTAGCCGAAACGTTGTCGCCGGCATCGATACGGGCCGGGAAAACAATGGGTAATCCTTGTCGCCATCCGTGCTGTGAAAGGAAGTTGGCAACACTGCCAATCGCATCGACTGGCGAATCACGTAAATCGATTTTGCCGTCGCCGTCGAAATCGACGGCATATTTTCGGATGCTACCCGGCATAAATTGTGGCCAGCCGACCGCTCCAGCATAGGAGCCAAGCAAGCTGAACGGATCAATTTTTGATTCTCGAGCAAACAGTAATGCGTTTTCTAATTCGCCACGGAAAAACTGCATACGGGTCAAGCGGTTTGGCGTGTCCGGGTAATCGAACGCCAGTGTGGTGAGAGCATCAAGCACGCGAAAATTACCGGTGTAGCGCCCATACAATGTCTCCACACCAATGATCCCTACGGTGATTTCAGCGGGTACGCCATATTGCGTTTCAGCGCGAGACAGGGCGTCAGCGTGCTGGTTCCAAAATGCGAGTCCTGCGTTAATGCGGATCGGCTCAACGAATCTTCCCCGGTAGGCTTGCCAATTTTTAGGCTTTCCCGGTGGTGCAGGCTTCATGAGCTGGATCGCCGATGCAACGTACCGTACTTGATTTAAGGTGGCTTCAAGTTCACGTTTGTTGTATCCGTGATCGGCCGCCATATGGTCGATAAATTCCGTGACTTCTTTCCACTGCGCGAAATTGGCAAATTCGCCGGTAGTGGTCGTTTTTTGAACAGCTTTTACTTTCTTATGGGTTTTGTGAGTTTTTGCCGAAACGCCTTGCGCCGGCAAAATACAGCTAAGTGCCACTGATAGGGCAAGAAATTTTTGAACTATGGTAATTTTCATCGGCTGAGTGCTAATAAGGATTTGAGTTTGCCATGCAAGTTTTCGATTGAGCCGGTTTCGACTTTCCCGTATCGAAAGATTTCATAAAGTTGGAGAAAGTGTATTGCCGAAATTGTTTTCTCAGGTGCTAATGAGAGTTTCAATCGTTGGGCGTAGGCATTAGGTCCCTCATGAATGTCGCGCGGGAAGCCTTTTCTTGCCATTTGATGGCAGAATTTTAAGTATAACGCATCGATTGGATGAATCTTTCGGCGCTGCATTATCAGTGGCATCGCTACAATCGCCATCACCGTCGCGCCCAAACCGAACATCAATGCGGTCAGGGTTTGCCAATCAACATTTTTAAAGCCGAACAATGAGCTGATCAGTTTTTTTTGTCGCTCTGGCGAATAATTGAGTACCCATTGATTCCACGAATTGGTTACAGCATCCCAATTAAATTTAAGGGAGCTCAGCCAGGTATTGCCAGTTAAGTCCATGTTGATTAAACCGCCAAAGGCGTTACGCTTGATGCCGCTGCCAAGATTGTTTTCGATCCGCCAAGGCGCAACCGCTGCGGTGGGGTCAATCCTGATCCAACCGCGATTCTCATGCCAGACTTCGGCCCATGCATGGGCATCGGACTGACGCACTGTCATGAAGCCATCCACGGGATTAATTTCACCGCCCTGGTAGCCGGTGACTACCCTCGCTGGGATATCCATCGCACGCATCAATACGACAAAGGCACTTGCATAATGTTCACAAAACCCGGCCCGTGTCGTAAATAAAAAATCGTCGACCGAGTCGCGCCCCAATTCCGGTGGCTCTAGCGTGTAACTGAACTCCTGCTCATGAAAATGCTGTAGTACGGCATTGACCAGTTGCGCTTTATCATTGGTTTTTCGCCGTAAATCGGCCGCAAAAGCCAGAGTGCGCGGATTGTAAGAGGGCGGCAGCGTAAGCCACTCTTGTAAGTCGCTGATAGAGTCATTCGCTTGCAGGTCGAAACTCGTATAGGCGCTCGACATATAACGAATGCGACCGGTGATTGGTGCTGCCGCCAGAAATTGCATATCCTCCGTCGTGATCGATGCCGCATCGCCGATATCAGGTGCGCTGTGCGCCATCTCGAGGGCAAATAGCCAGCGCCTTCCGTGCGGTTCCAGCGTAATCAGATGGCGAATTGGTTTGCCGCGGGTTCGCAATGGCGCTGCGGTTTGACTGGCTTGTTTATACAACTGGGTCCAGGTCCGGCCGTCATACCTGCCCATCACAACACCGCGCCAATATAAATTGGATTTTTCTGGCGCCACATCGATGAATTTGACGCGGAAAGCGATATCGTCCGACATT
>JAZKIX010000004.1:21727-27804 GCA_040384645.1 Pseudomonadota bacterium
ATTGCCAGGTGCCATGCTGTCTGACATACCGCTGCGAGCGCTATGTGCATCGCTGGGCAAGCCCCACAATGGCCCCTGTACACGAGGAAATAAAACGAATAACACCAAGGTCAGCGGCACCGCCAGTCCAAAGATCATGCCGCCAAGTTTTAATCTTTGCTTGAGCGGCGGCACTTTGCCGGTGTATTGAAAACTGAGTTGCGCCGTTAATAACATGACAATCGCCAGTACCATGATGAAGGCGGTGCCAATACTTTGCGAATAAAAGAAATTGGTGAGTATCAAGAAAAAACTCAGGAACACGACCACAAATAAATCGCGCCGCGCGTGCATTTCCAATAGCTTGAAGGTAAGTAGCATGACTAGCATGCCGACGCCGGCATCGCGTCCGAAAAAGGTCTTGAATTGCAGGTAAACCGCGCCCATCGCCAATATGGAAATAGGCAGCAATAGCCATGACGATGGCATGCGATTGCCGCGAAAAGTAACCCAGCCGCGCCAGAACAAAAGGGCGGGCAAGATGGCTGAAATCCAGAGTGGCAAATGTCCCACATGCGGCAGCAATACCAGAGCACAGGCTACCATCAACAGCAAGGTGTCAGCCTTGTCACGCGACATCGGCCGGCGCGACATCGGTCGCGTTAGTGTGGAACCTGATGCCTTAGTAAGCCGCATTATTGTGTTCCCTCGAACAGCGCCAATGCTTGCAAACAAGCTAGCTGTTGCGCAGGGCCGACTGCAGGCGCGAATACTGTGGCGCCGAGGCGGAAAGCATACGGCAAGCCCATTTGTTCGGCGTCAAGCACCCAGCGCGTCATTCGTGACAACTTTAGCTCCACATTCATGTCGCCTGGTAGCTCGGCGTAATCGAGACATATTTCACCGCCAGCACCACCTTCAAAATGCTTGGTCACCAGTTGACCGCCCATATCGAGGTCGAGTCGTGCAATTTGGCGCCAAGCCAGATGGCGCAACGCGTCGCCAGATTGGTAACCGCGTATGCCGGCGAAATCGTCATGCCCAGCTTGCCCCGGCCGCTCTTGCTGGTTTTCGCCTTGCATAGGCAAAGGCGTGGAAATCGCTTCAGGGAAGGGATATACCAATGCCTTGGAATCCGGTTGCCAATAGCTCCATGCGCGCAACAGGCCCAGCGGAAAACGCGTTTGCAAACGGATACGCGGCGCCGTCATCCAGCCGCGCTGCGCGGTCTTACTGGTGATATGGACGCTGCCGCTGTCGTTGGCGCCGATGTCGGCCGCTTGCTCAATCCCGGTTTGATGCGGGCCGATCGCGCCAAGCCAGATCGCATAACGGTCATATTTACGCCGGTTGATCAAATGCAGCTCGAAATTGGCATCCTGCCCTGCGAAAACCGGCTGGACCCGCCCGGCGCGCAGGTGCAAATGCGCCAGATTACGAAACGTCAGGTACATATCGACCAGCGCACAGGCACCCAGCACGAAAGTAAGGGCAAAGCCAAGGTTAAGATTGTAATTAATCGCACCGGTAAATAACGCCGCCAGCGTCACGCCGAGCATCAGGCCGGGCCGGGTCGGGACGATATAAACCCGCCGCTGACTGAGGAAAACCTCGCCCGGCTCGACGCCGCGTGAGCGAAACATCCAGCGGTCGACGGCTTTTTCAAAACGATTGAATACTGCGCTCAGCATGGGAATAGCCGATCAGACTGCAACCGACTTCATCAGTTGCAGCACCAGTTCGCGGCTGGCCAGCGCAGCGCCGCCGGCCGATTTAAGCGGGCGCAAGCGGTGCGCAATGACCGGTACCAGCACAGCCTGCACATCTTCTGGGTTGACGTGATTGCGCCCTTCCAGCGCAGCCCAGGCGCGCGCTGCCTGCAATAGTGCGATGGCGGCGCGTGGGCTCATGCCTTCGGCAAATAACGTGTTCTGGCGGGAGGCGTGTGCCAGTGCCTGCACATAATCGACCAGCGCGGTCGAGACATGGATGCTGCGCAAAGCTTGTTGCGCGGCCATCAGCTCTGCCGGCTGCATCACCGTTTGCATCGCCTTGAGCATGCTGCGCCGGTCTTCGCCCATCAAGAGCGCACGTTCCGCCGCGGCGTCGGGGTAGCCGAGCGACAGGCACATTAAAAAGCGATCCAACTGCGATTCCGGCAGGGGAAAGGTGCCAACCTGATGCGCTGGATTTTGGGTTGCAATCACAAAAAACGGTGTCGGTAAATCGCGTGTCACGCCATCGGCCGTGACTTGACGTTCTTCCATCGCTTCGAGCAAGCCGGATTGGGTTTTTGGCGTGGCGCGATTGATTTCGTCGGCCAGCAAGACTTGGGTAAATACTGGGCCGGGATGGAATACGAAGCTATTGCTTTCGCGTTCAAAAATCGAAATTCCCGCCACATCGGCCGGCAGCAAATCGCTGGTGAATTGAACCCGGTTAAATTGCAGCCCCAGCGAAATCGCCAGCGCATGGGCCAGCGTGGTCTTGCCGACGCCGGGTACGTCTTCGATCAGCAAATGACCGCCGGCCAGCAAACAAGCCAGCGCTTGCCGGATTTGCTGATCTTTGCCCACCACGATTTGATCAACCTGCTGCGCAACGGCGTGAACTTTTGAGAACATGGCATTTTTCGAGGTTTTGACCAAAGCTATTCTATGCGAGAAATTCTGTGCTCGTGCTTGAATCGGATTGCCCCGTTTCAGCAAGAGGGCGAACTTACTTTGGCGTTGAAGCAATTGCGTCTTGAATGTTGTGATGTTTAGATAAAAGTAGGGGGTATGGTGATAAACAACTATTACTGCGCACGTATTTAAAGGGCTAATTTTTATACTGGATGGAGTATATTTTAACGGTTAAGAATGAAATAATGGCTTCCATTGCGGGTTCATGTACGCTGCCCCAGCCGCCAGCGCAGCGCCGGCCGGCGCCCAGCTGCAAGCAAGTCTGACAGCGGGCGGTCAAGTCCGTAGAATGGCGGCTTGATTCACGCATGATAGAAACCCACAGCATGTCAATACAATGGTTCCCCGGTCACATGAACGCCGCCCGCAAAAAAGCGGCGGAAGCCATGGAAAATACCGATCTGGTCATCGAAGTACTCGATGCCCGCTTGCCGCAAGCCAGTTGCAACCCGATGGTCGAGGCATTGCGGCTGCACCGCCAGCGGCCCTGCCTGAAAATCCTTAACAAAAGCGATCTGTCCGATCCTGCCGCGACCTTGGCCTGGATTGCGTATTACAACAGCCAGCCGGGTGTGCATGCAGTGGCGCTCAGTTGCAAGAAGCCGTCCGATGTCGCCAAAATACCTGCCATGTGCCAGGCCCTGGCGCCGCATCGCGGGGTGCCGACCAAGCCGCTGCGGATGATGATCATGGGGATTCCCAATGTCGGTAAATCGACCTTGATGAACGCCTTGCTCAACAAGCGCGTGGCGAAAGTTGGCGACGAGCCAGCCGTGACCAAGATGCAGCAAAAGCTTTATCTGGGCAAGAACATGATCCTGGTCGATACGCCCGGCATGCTCTGGCCCAAGATCGCGCACCCCAGCGATGGCTTGATGCTGGCGGCCAGCCATGCGGTCGGATCGAACGCCTTGATCGAGGATGAAGTCGCCACTTTTTTAGCCGACTTGCTGTTACTGCGTTACCCGCAATTGATCGCGGCACGCTATAGCCAAAAACTGGAAGGCATCGATGGCGTCGACGTGATCGAAGGCATTGCGCAAAAGCGCGGTTACCGGCTCAAGGGGGGCGATTGGGATTTCGAGAAAGCGGCGCACGCCTTTTTGCTCGATTACCGCAGCGGCGCGATTGGCCGCATCAGCTTGGAAACACCGGAAACCCGCGCCCAGTTATTGGCCGCTTACGATGTCGAGCAAGCGCTGAAGGCACAACAGGCGGCAGACAAAGCCGCAGAAAAAGCTGCCGATGCGGCGCGTGGTAAACGCGGGACTTGATGCGTTAGATTTGACGCGATTAAGTCGGGTGCGATTTCTGGCGAATATTCCTGCGCTTGCCTGCAAGGCACGGCGTGCCCCTACGCGGATGTAGACCGTGGCCTTATAGCATTCGTCGTGGCACGGCATGCTTTTTTGCATGCCACAACCATTCATTTGTTTGAGAAAAATAGGGGGAGTATATGCCAAAACAATGCCTCTTCCGCACGTCTTTGCTGTGCCTTTAAAAATACACTGCCCAGTATATTTCCCGTGCCAGCGCCCTGAATGAGGCTGCGCCAAGCTCGTAGTGCACACTACGCCGTACCCGCCACCGCTGCAAAATGTTGCGGTGCTGATAGCGGGATGTGCAAAATCATCGAAGTGCCGTCGTCGATCCGGCTTTGTAAGCGGATATCGCCGCCCAGCACGGTTGTCACCAGGTTGTAGACGATATTCATGCCCAGACCAGAGCCGCCCTGGCCAAGTTTAGTGGTAAAGAAGGGGTCGAACACGCGGTGCTGATTGGCTTCTGGGATGCCGATGCCGTCGTCGCTGAAAATGATCTCCACTTGGATTCCATCCAGTTTGCGCGTTCGTAAGCGCATGGTGCCGGTGGCGCGGCCTTCAAAAGCATGGGACAGCGCGTTGCCGACCAGATTGGTGATGATCTGGCCGAGCGGGCCGGGGTAGCTGTCCAATTCGATGCCGGGACTCAGGTCGAGCACGAGCGAGTAGGGCGTTTTTTTAAACATAGGCGCCAGCGTGACTACCACTTCTTCAATGGTCTGGCTCAGGTTGAAACGACGGCGCTGGTCGCTCGACTGGTCAACCGCGACCTGCTTGAAACTGCTGATCAATTCGCGCGCATTGCCGAGCGAGCGCATCAGCAAGGCGGTGCCGGTGCTGGCGTCGTCGAGATAGCGGTTCAGGCCGGAGCGTTTTAGCGCGCCGTTATTGACGTCACTTTGCACTTGCCGGGTTTGCTCTTGCAGCGTGCTGGCGACAGTGACGCTATTGCCGATCGGGGTGTTGAGTTCATGTGCGATGCCGGCCACTAGCGATCCCAGGGCGGCCATTTTTTCAGAGCGAACCAGCTCTTCGGTGGCGCGCTTGAGCGATTCGAAAGTTTGCGCCAGTTCGGTATTGCTATGTTCCAGCGACAGCGTGCGCAGCCGTACCCGTTCCTCCAGGTCCAGATTCATTTTCCAGATTTCTTCTTCGATTTCGCGCTGGCGGGTGATGTTAACGCTGGAGACGATGAAGCAACTGGCGTTGCCTAAATGGAACAAGCGCGCCGACACCATGCAGATCAGGCTATGCCCTAGCCGGTGACGTTGGGTGCATTCAAATTGGTCGACATTCTTGTGTTGTCGTAATTGATTGAATAATTTCTGGCGATTGACCAGATCGCACCAGATATTGAGGTCGAGCGAGGTGGCGCCGATCACTTCATTTTTGGCAAATCCGTACTGTGCCAGCCAGGCGTCGTTGACGTCGATTAAAGTCGAATCGTTCTCGCGCATCAAGGATAACGGCACTGGTGACAGGTTGAAGATGGACGAGAATTTGAATTCGCTTTCGCGCAATGCGACCTCAGCGAGCTGGCGGGCTTGTTCGGTGGCGATTTCTTCCGTGATATTTTGCGCCGACAGCAGTAAATAATTTTCTTTAGCGGCATCGAAACGTTCGACCGAAATACGACAATTGATGGCGTGGCCGGCTTTGTGGCGCAGGGTGATGTCGGCGCCGTGAACCCGGCCTTCGCGTTCGACCCGGGCGAACAGGGCATTGCGCTGGTCGGGTTGGGACCACAGGTTCAGGGCATCGGAGCGCCGGCCGATAGCTTCTTCGCGGGTGAATCCGGTCAGCGGTTCCCAGTTGCCATTGACGTCGATAAAACTGCCGTCCGACATGCGGATGATGGCCAAGGTGTCGGGCACCACCTGGAATACTTTGGTAAGCAAGGCTTCACGATCGCGCAGCGCATTTTCGGCAGTTTTCAGGGCCGACACATCGCGCACCGATCCGATCATCTTGAACTCGGGGACCACGCGGTCAATATGGAGCAGATGGCCGAACGTGGGCACTCTAGGCGCGGTGAGCGCAATCCATTTGTGCGGTTGCGAGAGGTAGACATTGCCCCCATTCGCGCCAAGTC
>JAZKIX010000004.1:27814-28927 GCA_040384645.1 Pseudomonadota bacterium
CGGCGGCCGGCAGTCCCGGGCGTTCCGCGCGCCCCGCCCGGCGGAAAGGGCGAGATCATCTTGATCGGCTGATTTTGAGCGTCGTACAGCACTTCGCCGGTGACGGCCAACCACATCCAGCCGCCGCGCGGCACCGCCAGTTTTAATTCCAGTTCAAACGGCCAATGCTGACGCAGATGTTGGCGCAAGGCGCGCCGCAAGCGGGGCCAGTCGGCCGGGTGGATATGACGTCGCAGCCAGCGCGGCTGCTGGGTGCTGGGGTTGTCGCTGGCACCGACCATGCCAAGCAAGGCGTAGAAACGATCGTTCCACTCAATCCGCCTGGCACGAAAATTCCACTCCCAAATGCCGTCATTGGAGGTACGCGAGACAATTTCAAGCTGTTCGGCCAGCTGTCGGTAACGGCTTTCGCGTTGCAAAGCTTCTTCATCAATCATCGAACGTTCCAGCGCCAGCCCGAGTAAATCGATGTAATGCATCAGGGTCGGATAACGCGCCAGTTCGGCCTCGCTATTGAACAGGCCGGTGACGGTCAGCACTGTCCATTTTTTTTCAAAAATAACCGGTACCACGGTGATGAAACGATTGGCAAAGGCCATATCGTCCGGCAATTGTTGCAGCGGCGGGAACTGAGTGATCTTAATGTCGCTGTTGAGCAAAGGATGCTGCCCGGTTTCTTGCAAATCGAGCACGTCCCGGATTTGCAGGCGGTCAGTATGTTCGCTGAAATCATTCCACTCGCCGATGCATGCCCATTCCAGATACGGCGCCAATACCCACATGCGGCGCAGCACTTTGATGAAATTGGCGCTGATTAAATCTTTGGTCACTTCGTAGGCGATGCCGATCTCGTTGGCATAGGCGTCGGCATCGTTGCGAAGTATGAGTGCGGCGCCATCGTTGTCAGGTGCTTCCTGCGCGCCGCAAGAAGCGCGCGGCATAAAACGATTGGACACCACCACGGTGCCGCCAGTGCGCACACCGGTTTCAATTTGCCTGCACACCGAGTCAAGTGCCAGTTGGGTAAACTGCGCAAAATTCTGGTCTATCGTCGCCAGTCGCGGCGTCGTCGTGCGCGACAACGACTTGATCCTCGATCCGGCCATGCTGCTG
>JAZKIX010000005.1:0-6240 GCA_040384645.1 Pseudomonadota bacterium
TATGCCGGCCGATTTTGACACCCATAGCTTTTTGCGTAATGCAAAAACCTATTTCATCCGTCTGCAAGCGGCATGGGATAAAGCCGATATCCATGACTTGCGTGAATTTACTTCGCCGGAAATGTATGCCGAACTGCGCTTGCAATTGCAAGAGCGCGGCGCTACCGAGAATCATACCGACGTGGTATCGCTCAATGGCGAACTGCTAGGGGTGGAAATAGTGAGCCATGGCTATCTGGCCCGCGTGAAATTTAGCGGCACCATGAAGGAATCCTTGAACGCGCCGGCGGAATCCTTTGCCGAGGTGTGGAATATGTCGAAACCGAAGTCGGGCGCCACTGGCTGGGTGCTTGCAGGAATTCAACAAATTTCCTGAGTGATTTATGCGCTTAATCTGGTGCAACTGCCTTGAGCCAGCCTCAAGCTGGTAAACTTCAAACCGCCCCTGAATCCTCATGGGCGGTTTTTCTTTGGCGACCATGATTCCTCAGATTTTGTTTAATGGCTTGACTACTGCAATTAATCACGTGCTGGCCGACGAGCCTTGGGCTCGCGCCAGGCTGGCCGCACATGTCGGCAAGGTTGCCTGCTTTGATGCCGGCGTGGTCAATATCAAGCTGACGGTGACCGCTGACAGCTTGCTGCAAGCGCTGGCCTACGCGACAGCGAGCGAGGCCGTGCCCGATGTCACGATCAAGGCCAAGCTGGCGGATTTGCCGCTGATCGCGCAAAATCCGGCGCGTGCGTTCTCCTATGTCAAGGTGGAAGGCGATGCCGATTTTGCCAATACAATTTCGCAATTGAGCCAGGGTTTGCGCTGGGATGCAGAAGCCGATTTGAGCAAAGTAGTCGGCGATATTGCCGCCGTGCGCCTGGTTGCGGGGGCGAAATCGCTAGTGCAGAACGCCCGCGTGACGCATCAAAAAATAAGTGAAAATGTCGCCGAATTTCTGCTTGAAGAGCAGCCGATGCTGGTGCGGCCAGAAATGGTGGACGATTTTGGCAACGCGGTTGCAAAGACGCGCGACGACGTGGAGCGGCTACAAAAACGTTTGGAAAAACTCGATTTGCTGTTCGCAAAAAACGCCGCTGTCTCGAACGGCCAAGCATAGGCATGCATTGTGCAAATAGCTTGTTTAAAATTCTGTCACCCGCTAACCCTGTCCATCGAGCCTAAATGATATTGAAATTTCTGCGTGTCCTCAAAATCATGCGTGTTGCGGTACGTTATGGTCTCGATGAAATTGCCATTGCCGGGTTGCGGGTGCCGCGCACCGCCAGGCTGATCGATACCGTTATTTTCTGGCGCGATATTTCGGCGCCGCGCGGGCAACGCTTGCGGATGGCGCTGGAAGACCTGGGGCCGATTTTTGTTAAATTTGGCCAAGTGTTGTCGACCCGGCGTGATTTGATGCCGCCCGACATTGCCGATGAGCTAGCCGCTTTGCAGGATCGTGTACCGCCTTTTGATTCTGAACTGGCCATCGCCCAGATCAAGAAATCGCTGGGCGCACATCCTGATGAATTGTTTGCTAGTTTCGAGCGGGTTCCGGTGGCCTCGGCGTCGATTGCGCAAGTCCATTTCGCTACCCTGAAAAACGGCAAGGAAGTGGCGGTCAAGGTCTTGCGCCCCGGCATGAAGAAATCGATCGATGAAGATGTGGCGTTGATGCATATTGCCGCCGGTTGGGTTGAGCGGTTCTGGGCCGATGGCAAGCGGCTGAAAGCGCGGGAAGTGGTGGGCGAATTCGACAAATACCTGCATGACGAGCTTGACCTGATGCGCGAAGCCGCCAACGGCAGCCAGTTGCGGCGCAATTTTGCCGAATCGAAGATGTTGATGGCGCCGGAGATGGAATGGGATTATTGCTCCAGCAGCGTGATCGTGATGGAACGCATGCGCGGCGTGCCGATTTCGCAAATCGACCGGCTGGTGGCGGCCGGCGTTGACGTCAAGAAGCTGGCGCGCGATGGCGTCGAGATCTTTTTTACGCAAGTGTTTCGCGATGGTTTCTTTCACGCTGATATGCATCCCGGCAATATTTTGGTGTCGGTTGAGGCAGCCACCTTGGGTTGTTATATCGCGCTCGATTTTGGCATCGTCGGCACCTTGAGCGATTTCGATAAAGACTATCTGTCGCAAAATTTCCTGGCCTTTTTCCGGCGCGATTACAAACGGGTAGCAGAGGCGCATATCGAATCCGGTTGGGCGCCTAAAGAGACGCGGGTCGATGAACTGGAAGCGGCGGTGCGCGCCTGTTGCGAGCCGATATTCGACCGGCCGCTACGCGATATTTCCTTTGGACTGGTGTTGCTGCGCCTGTTCCAGACGTCGCGCCGCTTCAATATTGAAGTGCAGCCGCAATTGGTGTTATTGCAAAAGACCTTGCTCAATATCGAAGGCCTCGGACGCCAGCTCGACCCCGACCTGGACTTGTGGAAAACCGCCAAACCCTATCTTGAAAATTGGATGAGCGAACAGATCGGCTGGCGCGGTTTATGGGATCGCTTGAAGGCGGAGGCGCCGCGCTACAACCAAATCTTGCCGCAATTGCCGCGCCTGATCCATCAGGCCCTGACTAAATCCATAGAGCTGCAACCGGCGTCACATGGCATTCCAAGCGAATTGCTGGCGAATTTGATCGCGGAGCAAAAACGTACCAATTTGCTATTGGGATTCATCCTGTATTTTGCATGTGGTGCTGGCGTGGGCATCTTGCTCATGCAAATAGTGACACGCTGGTCGCATTTAATTTCCTGACTTTCAAGCTTGATCTGGCAAGTGGGCCAGCGATCATAAAATCTGGATCTGAAAAGCTAGAGCTAAAACCTTTATAATCCGGGGTTTTGTACGATTTCCCTGAGGTTTCTGATGCCGATTTACGCTTACCGCTGTGAAACCTGTGGTTTTGCCAAAGATGTATTGCAAAAAATGTCCGATCCGCAATTGACAGACTGCTTGTCTTGCGGCCAGCCGACCTTCAAGAAACAAGTCACCGCAGCCGGCTTCCAGCTCAAGGGTTCGGGCTGGTACGTTACTGATTTCCGCGGCGGCAAGAGCGGCACCTCTGCGCCACCGGTCGAATCCGGCGCTGCGGCTCCCGCAACCGCCACCAGTACTGCCGCTACACCGGCAAGTACTACTACTAGTCCTGCGCCGGTGACAACGACCACGACCACCAGCAGCGATAGCAGTAACAGCAGCAAATCCAGCACCAAGACACCTTCCGCTTAAGCCCAGAGAACCTGATGCGTAAATATTTCATCACCGGATTATTGGTTCTGGTACCGCTTGCGATCACCTTGTGGGTGTTGCATCTGATCATTGGCACCATGGATCAATCGCTGTTGTTATTGCCCGAAGCATGGCAGCCGAAGCAATTGATCGGCTTTCATATTCCTGGACTCGGCACCATCTTGACGCTGCTGATTATTTTTCTTACCGGTTTATTAGCCCGCAATTTTGTCGGTAATTATGTGGTCGAAATATGGGAAAGCTTGTTGCAGCGCATTCCCGTCGTCAACTCGCTGTATTCCAGCATCAAGCAAGTCTCTGACACGCTGTTTTCATCGTCCGGCAATGCTTTCCGCAAGGCGGTACTGATACCTTACCCGCGCCAGGGTTCGTGGACGATTGCCTTTTTGACCGGTGTGCCGGGCGGCGATGTACGCAATCATTTGCAGGGCGATTATGTCAGCGTGTACGTCCCAACCACGCCGAACCCGACCTCTGGATTTTTTCTGATGATGCTGAAAACGGACGTGGTCGAACTGGATATGAGCGTCGACGCTGCGCTCAAATACATTGTCTCGATGGGTGTGGTTGCGCCTGAACATCCGATCCTGATTGCGAAGAAATAGGCTGCGGTGGCGATGCAAATGCGCCAATATCGGATCAAGCCCGCGAGCAAATTGATTTTTTTAACGAACAAACATTTTTGATACTGACTGGTAAATAACATGTCCATGCGAACCCATTATTGCGGCCTCACCACTGAAGCGCTGCTCGGCCAAACCGTTAGCCTGTGCGGCTGGGTGCATCGCCGGCGCGACCACGGCGGCGTTATTTTCATCGACTTGCGCGATCGCGAAGGCTTGGTGCAAATCGTTTGCAATCCTGAGCAAGCCGACGTGTTCAAAGCGGCCGAAGCAGTGCGTAATGAGTTTTGCCTGCGCGTCACCGGCGTGGTCAGCAACCGCCTCGAAGGCACCGTCAACAGCAACTTGGCATCGGGCAAGATCGAAGTGGTCTGCGCAGCGCTGGAAGTATTGAATCCATCGGTGACGCCACCGTTCCAGCTCGACGACGACAACCTGTCGGAAACCACCCGCCTGACCCATCGCGTACTCGACCTGCGCCGTCCGCAGATGCAAAACAATCTGCGCCTGCGTTACAAAGTGACGATGGAAGTACGCAAATTCCTCGACGCCAACGGCTTCATCGATATCGAAACCCCGATGCTGACCAAGTCGACGCCCGAAGGCGCGCGCGATTACCTGGTGCCGTCACGGGTCAATGCAGGCAATTTTTTCGCCTTGCCGCAATCGCCGCAATTGTTCAAGCAATTGCTGATGGTGGCCAACTTCGACCGCTATTACCAAATTACCAAATGTTTCCGCGACGAAGATTTGCGCGCTGATCGCCAGCCGGAATTTACCCAGATTGATTGCGAAACCTCGTTCATGAGCGAGCAGGAAATCCGCGATATGTTCGAAGGCATGATCCGCCTAGTGTTCAAGAACACGCTCAACATCGATCTGCCGAACCCGTTCCCGGTGATGGATTTCGCCGACGCCATGGGCTTGTATGGTTCAGATAAACCAGATATGCGCGTCAAGCTTGAATTCACCGACCTGACCGCGGTAATGAAGGATGTAGATTTCAAGGTGTTCAGCGGCGCCGCCAATATGGACGGCGGCCGTGTGGTTGGCTTGCGTGTACCGGGCGGCGGCGCCATGCCTCGTTCCGAGATTGATGCCTACACGCAATTCGTCGCCATCTACGGCGCCAAAGGTTTGGCTTACATCAAGGTCAATGAAAAAGTCAAAGGCCGCGACGGTTTGCAATCGCCGATCGTCAAGAACCTGCACGACGCTGCCCTGGCTCAAATCATTGAACAAACCGGCGCACAGGATGGAGACCTGATTTTCTTTGGCGCTGATAAAGCCAAGATCGTCAACGACGCCATCGGCGCTTTGCGTGTCAAGATCGGCCATAGCGATTTCGGCAAGAAAGTCGGCTTGTTCGACGATGTGTGGAAGCCGCTCTGGGTCATCGATTTCCCGATGTTTGAATACGATGAAGGCAGCGCCCGCTGGAACGCGACGCACCATCCTTTCACCGCACCGAAAGACGGCCACGAAGACATGCTCGAAACCGATCCAGGCAAGTGCATCGCCAAGGCTTACGACATGGTCTTGAATGGTTGGGAATTGGGCGGCGGGTCAGTGCGTATCCATCGCGCCGAAGTGCAGAGCAAAGTATTCCGTGCCCTCAAAATCGATGCCGAAGAAGCGCAACTCAAGTTTGGCTTTTTGCTCGATGCCCTGCAATACGGCGCGCCACCGCACGGCGGCCTGGCGTTTGGCCTGGATCGGATCGTGACCATGATGACCGGATCGGATTCAATCCGCGACGTGATCGCCTTCCCGAAAACCCAGCGCGCCCAATGCTTGTTGACCCAAGCGCCATCGGAAGTGGATGAAAAGCAATTGAAAGAATTGCATATCCGCCTGCGTAGTGTGGAACCTGTCATCAAGGCGTAAATTACACGCTTTGCTGCATAATAAAAGCGCGGATTTCCGCGCTTTTTTATTGCGTTTTCGAAAATGAAATCCGATGTATAAAATCCCCGAATCGATCCTGGTTGTCATCCATACCGCTGCCCTTGATGTCTTGCTGATTGAGCGCACCGACAAGCCCGGTTATTGGCAATCGGTGACCGGATCGAAAGACACCTTGGAAGAACCCTTGCGAGATACCGCAATACGTGAAGTGGGGGAGGAAACCGGTATTTTGATTGACGACGGTTTTGTGGACGGCAAGGCCGTGCCATGCACCAATTTGTGCGACTGGCATTTGTCCAATATCTATGAGATTTACCCGGTCTGGCGCCATCGTTACGCACCCGGCGTGACACGCAATACCGAGCATGTGTTCGGTCTGCTGGTGCCGGCGGACACGCCAATTGTCCTTAGTCCGCGCGAACACTTGCAATATCAATGGTTGCCTTACCGCGA
>JAZKIX010000005.1:6250-12969 GCA_040384645.1 Pseudomonadota bacterium
CAATGCCGAAGCGATCCTGCAATTGCCGCGCCATGTTGAGTAAGCTAAAGATCGTTAAATCCGATTGCTCGATCAATCGGTTGGCAGCATAGGCCTACACCGGGCGACACTCAATTGAGCCAGTGCCATGCAGACTTGGTCAATACATTCACAAAAGCAATGTCTGATATGTTCAATGTCAATTGGCGATAGTTGTGGCGACGCAGCATAATTCGCCTGTCTCTTCTATTCTCCTCCTAGAAAATAGATTTTAGCCCGCCTTCATCGGTGGGCTTTTTTTTTGCCTGGAACTTTGCGTGTACGGAAAAATTTATCGCCATCAACAAGGTCAGTAGCGACTAGCCTTTACTTGTTGCAGACGTGGAGCAGATTATGGCAACGATGAAACAAGTCGTGATAGAGCCATGCTTCGCGTTGCAGTCAGGATTGCGTATTACTCCGCTAGCCACGACATGTGCAGCAATCCCAAACCAAGTAATCTAAATTCTCCTGCGCCACGAACTACCGGCGCAGTTAATTCGACCATGCTCACGTTATTTTCGGCAATTGCGACTGTCTCGTGTGGAATACTTGCTACGAGTACATAGTCTCCGCTAGTCATATCGAGATCGACCGGAATTGAACATCCATTTATTTGTAGTGTTGTAGCACTTATATGCGTATCGGGCGTTGCCGGATGCAGACGTATTCGGAAGATCCATTTGCGCGGTAATCCAAGCGGAATGTAAAAACGGGTCGTCTGATTCGGACCGGTCCAACGTAGGATGTTGCCGTTATCCAGTTCTCTTTCATGCAAGTTTTCTCCATGAAACACATCGTCTGGATGCCATTCAAATTGCGTTCGCGCAACGCTCGCTGCTGCTTTATTCGCCATGCGTTCGATGTAGCACTGTCGTAACCACGCTCGTATTACAGTAGTTTCTGGCTGTAGGCCTAATTCGTGAGGAAGTGCCTTTACCATACGCGCATGAGCGAGTTCGAATTGAGTAATGCATTGCTGATATAACGCAATGTCAGCTTCAAACAGGTGCGATATTTTCGCGTGCAACCGCGCAGAAATATCTTTGGCTGCGATTCTATTAAGATTATTGTTATTGTGTGCAGTGAGCAATGGGGGCAAGAAACCCAGCTCCCAAGCGAATAAATTAATAGTCTCTTCAAGTTTTTCAGTTAAGCCGACTATTTGGCAAGTAAGTAAATTGGCTGCGGCTTCGGGGAATGCCTTTAGCGACTGGATTCTTATGGAGTCCGATTCGCAGCTCTTTGATTTTTGCCACATTGCCGATGTAAAGTGGCTGATTGCAGTGTGGGAAAAATTGATGTCATGCTCAAGCCATTCCATCAAATTTAAGTTGGGATTGATACGGCCTAGCCGCTGATCATAATAAAATTTCGAAATAATACGGTCAACTGGCTCACGCATGATAGCCAGTACGTTTAAATTGTTGCTTGGTAAGCAATCAGGTAGATGCCAGCCAAAGTGCCCACGATAGAGCAAATACGGATGCTCAAGCTTAGGATTGTCGAGCAGATCTTGTTGGTAGTAACTACCTCCATAGGGCGAAAAAATGACGCTTGCATTGAAAGCATTGTCCAGAAGCAGGCGGGTAGTTGTACCGGCAGATTTAGGAACATGTAAAAAATAATTTACATAATCCTGCCTTGCAAGCCCAGTATCACAAAGTGAGTCGACCACAGCAGTATCTAATGCAAACCAATGTATTTGCGATATCGGTAATCCCAGCAGCCTGCGGTCGCCATAGGCAATAAATGGAATAACACTCCACGCGAGCCGATGCCACCCTCTAAAGTCGCTGTCGATTTCCAGCAATAGGCTAGTGCTGCGCAATGCAATCTTGCTAGTAGCGACACGAACATCATCGCATTCAAGCAAGATTAGCTCTGGCGCTGTCATTTGCCGCACGTTTTCCCATTCGATGACGATACGATATCGTCCTACATGTAATGGAAGATATACGCAAGCACACTGCATGGACCAGCAAAATGTTTTGCTTG
This sequence comes from Pseudomonadota bacterium, assembly GCA_040384645.1. Classification (GTDB taxonomy): domain Bacteria; phylum Pseudomonadota; class Gammaproteobacteria; order Burkholderiales; family Burkholderiaceae_D; genus JAZKIX01. Next base: position 8,267 of record JAZKIX010000005.1, read on the forward strand.
CAACCGTTTCACGCTCGTAAAAGCCAAGTAGTTCTGCACGTTGATTGCTGTCGGGACGCCATTTTCCAGATCGTGAAAAATTCAGGTTACGTTGATGGCTTCTTGGTCGGATCGTTTGCGCGAGATAGGCCAAACGTCCTTGGCGTACTAACTTTCCGAACCAATTGATATATGCTTCGCGTGTTGCCGCTCTGTCGGCGCGCAAGATCGTCAAATTCATGCGCAAGCGCGCGTTTATTTCGGCCAGACTGGCAAGTGCCGACGACCCTTTGGGGCCGACCTTCCATTTAATCCCCCACTCTAAAAAATCGATTACAAGACGTAGTTTGGCAACGTGAGTTTGTACGTTGCCTCGGTTTTGAAAGCCTTGCACGACTAGAAACTTCAGGGCTGAATAACGTAAGCTGGCCATATCATAAAAATCCGCTGGTATGCGTTCGCAGATCTCATCAAGTTCAGGTAATCGTATAAAACTTGCGAGTCTGGAGTCGTCAGGATTTTCATCGAAAAATCTGATCTGTCCACGTGCGAAATCAAGCGTAAACGCCTTAAGTTCAGCCTGATTTCCTGTATATAAATGCGCAATTACAGGCTTAAAATCTACTCCAATCTTATGCCCGTCGCGGCGCAGACTTGCACCCAGCAACCATTCGGCAAAATGACCATACTTAGGCTCAAAACCGCCGCAGGAAAAATAGATTTCTTTGCGGATCAAGAAGCATTGATCAACCACTTTTAGGGCAGAGTCATCCATAAACTTGGCGTGAATATCCCTACCATAAATATCGGCTTCAATCTCGGACAGAAAATTAGGCGCTATAGGTGTGCTGGCACTGCTAAAGCCAGCCCATTCAGGACGCGCCGTGGCAATTTCCATCAAATGCGTAATCGCAATTGATTGCGGTAAGCAATGTGATTCTGTAAAGACGAGAAAGCGCCCTTTCGCGCGCGCCGCCACCTGTGCCATGAGGCCGATGTCATGTTCACATCGATATAGATCGAGCCAGTCCCAAGGCTTTAGATAGCTTCGGATTTGCTGGGCCGTTCGCTGATCAAGGCTAGTCGGCGCGGCGACCAGGATTTGATACCGTTCACGTGGGTAGGTTTGATCTAATGCCCATTGTTTGATGCAGGCAAGCGCCTGACCGCGGTGCGATTCAAGGGGAACGATAATCGATACGTCAATTGCGCCTATTGCTGGGGCTTGCTCGTGTATTTCTATCGACATATGTTTTCGTGTGTACTGTCAGCTCAGGAAAGGATCCAATGCACGCATCAATTTTAGAAGCCCGTCTAAAAGTTCACTAGTTTTGTGCGATTCGCTGCCAATCCCCTTTTTATAGATGGTCAATCAATTACTTGCGCCGAGAACACGTGTTTTCTATCGTATAGCGCTGAATAACTCTATGCACATCGTAAATGCAAATTTGAATTGTAATTATATTGTTTGCAGTTGACGGCGAGGCCATCTGGATAAGCGATCTTAAACGCAAGCGCTGGGAAAGAGGTTGTCGTTGTTCGATTTTTTGTACATAGTAAAATTTTCATTGAAAAGTGAGACTGCCCTACGCTTTTAAGTTGGGCAGGTATTTATCGACGTAGCTGCTGCGTATTGGCTGATAAATACTTTATTAAGGCCGCTTCCGAAAGCGACGCATAAGCTGGATCAACCAGATCAAAGTGCCAAGCATGAACAGCGCCAAGCCGCCGATAAACCATGCTTGCGATAAGTGTGGCGTGGGCGATTGGTTTGCGCAAACGACCAGCCAATGCATGTAACACAGGAAAGTCAGCAGCCATACGCGATAGCCTGTGATGCCGTTGCGTAAAACGGCGATGGTTTGGGCGCGATACTCGGGGGCGAGCCAGATCTCGCGGTTGGGCAAATTGATGCGGGCGTTCGGGCGGCTGATGGCAAACCGGCTGAGAAAAACCATCAGCGTCGGTAAGCCGATGAGGACACCCAGCATGAATCCTATATAAACGGCGCGTGGCATGGCACTATCGGCGATGCCTGCGCTGCTGAAATGCGAGGCCACCATGGCGGGCAAGGCCAAGCTGCTGAAGTAGACGAAGGCTGCGGCGCAGGCGACGAAGGCGGGGAAGATCAATGTTTTTTTATTGATTGGCATGGGTTGGGGCTTTATTGCAGCAAATATTTGCTGCTCATCCCTATTGCTGCGGCGATAAAGACAACGGCAATTGCAAGTCCTAGTAACCACTCGCCCCATTCGGCAATAGCCGTCATGCCGCCGGCTTTACGCCATTGACTTTGCTTTCTCGCGCGGCGCGAGGCCGACAAGAAATACCAGACGCCAGCTATGGCCGAAGCAATCAAGACGAGAAAATATGTGGTGTCGGACAAATTAAGAAACATCGTGCTAGCCCCTAGTACTGTGCGGCGAGTGATTGTGCCTAGGTAAATCGCGCTCAAATCCTATCATGAGTCAATATATATACTATCTGGGAGTATTAAAAGAGGCGCAATAAAAACGTGCGGGATTGAGTATGTTTATCGATATACCCCCCCCCATTATTAATGGTTTTATTGCCCGGGTCAGTAGAAAATCCCGGTTCCTATTTTTCACACGAAGCGGCCATAGCCAATTGTTTAGCTAAAGTTGGCATGGCAATCGAGTGCCCCTTGCCATTTAGGGCGTCTTGCCAAGAAATCAGCTTGTCCTTCCACGAAGGATTTTCGCGAAGTGCCAAGTTAAAATCGTCACCCAAAGTTTTTAATTCTTTCGGATACTGGCAATAGCATTTATCCGCTGGGGCTTTTTCGGCGGCAACGCACTCGCTCACGCCTTGGCTGATTTTGTCGATATCGTTTTCCAGTGCGACGGCACGCGAAATTTGCTTGGGATTCACTAGGGAAATTTGCGATGAGTCCGCATTTGCCGCCAGCGGCCAGGCTGTCATAGCCAAGATAAATAGAGAGTGTAATTTCAGCATGCGAGCTTGCCAGTAAGAGTTTAGAAAAAGAATATGGCAAAACGGATGGCGTTTTGCTGCCATCCGCGCAACGCACAAATGATCAGTCATGTCCTGACCCGCCACAAATTTCAGGCACCTTGGCCAAAATATGGCCTTTCTGAAGCAAATAACAAACGCTTGCTGAAATCACGCCAGCTCTGCGGTGCTTTCGATCCTAGCAATACCACGCCGGCGCTGTAGGCTTGGCCGCGTTGTTCTGGTGCCAGGCCATCCAATAATTTTTCGGCGTCGGCCGGATTTTTGCTGGTGGGCAGGGTGTCGAGGAACAATTGAATGGCGTCGGCATCCTTGCCGTCGAAACCTTGCGCCGCTTTCAGGAAGGGTGCGGGGTTTTGGCGGTTGCTGAGGGCGAAGGCGTAACTGACCCAGACGCTGGACGGATCGACGCCTTGGTTGGTGGGCAGGGCCAGGGCGCGGGCGTTCAATTCTGAACTGGCGCCGTCGGAGGCGGCCACCAGGCGTAGGACGCGCGCTTCGTGGGCGGCGCTGCCGCTGGACAGGCTGAGCGCTTTTTCGAGGTTGCCTTGAGCCAGCTCGGCATAGGCCGCGAGGTCTTTTTGGCCCAATCCCTGACCGCTGTCGAGCGCGACCAGATAGCTGAGCGGCTCCGACGATTCTGCCAATTTGCTTAGTTCGGCCGGGGTGGCGGTCGCTTGCATGCGCTTGATGCGGGCCAAATTGAGGTTGATCGCATCGACCATCATCGGCAATTTTGGGCGGGCGATTTCAAGATTGATCTGGGCTTCCGACCACATTGCCATTTGGGCTTGCTGGAAGCCGACCAGATACGCCAGCCAGCCATTTTCAGGCCATTTTTTGTGGGCTTCCATGATCTTTTGGTTGTAGTCGGGCTGGTCACTATTGCAGCGCAGGGCGATATATTTCAAATCGCCGTTATTGGGTGCCTGGTTTGATTTGGCTTGATGCCGGAAGCAGATAAAGGAACGGTCTTTGTCGTTGGCGCCGTCCTGTTCGGTGCGCAGCAGGACCGGGTCGTTCGGGCTTTCATCCAGCCGTGCCGACAGGATGCTGCGGTAGCTTGGCAGGCGGATCGCCAACGCCAGCCAGTTCAGCGCATGCGGTGTCGAGGTCGCATCCCAGCGCGCGTGTAATGCGATCAGCCGCTGTTTTTCGCTGTCATCTTTCAGCATCGATAGTTGTTGCGATGGCGAGGCTTTGCCCATGCCTTGCAATACATTGCGGGTACCGCCCCCTTGTTTGCTGGAAATGCTGCGCGGCGGCTCGTTGAACAGGGTGCCGGCATCGCTGGTGGTCCAGCGGATTGCACCGAGCGGGCGCTCTGGCCCGGCGCTGGCATTGCCGTAGGCGGCGGTCCATTCGACTAGCGGGCTGGCGCCGGCGACGTTGTAGATGGCGTTGGAAAAACTGCCGCGGATGTCTGTTTCGAAAGTTTCGATGCGCTGGCCGTCGCTGCTCAGGGTGTCGATCTTGTACCGTTTGTCGGTACCGATATCGAGCGCGGCCGAGCTAAATGGCGCCACATTGACCTTGTGCGAACCAATATTGACTACGACGGCGCGGCCGAGGCCGTTATAGACCGTCACGCTGGCGCCACCAGTATTGAGGCTTAGGCCGAGAACCGCGGCGACGATGCCGCCCGCCACCACAAAGCGGCTGGCACCCATCAGAGGGCCATCGGCCGTGAGGAAGCGGGTCCACCAGTCGAGCCGGGTCTGGCGTTGCCG
>JAZKIX010000005.1:12979-19701 GCA_040384645.1 Pseudomonadota bacterium
CGCTCGGGACGCATATGCAGCACGGTGATGGCGGTTTCGGCAATCAATAATTGCTCCAGCGCACAGCTACGCAAGGCGCCGCAAGCACCGGCGGCGGCATCGACCCAGCTGTCGATGACCTTGATCCAGTCGTTCAGGTTTTCTTTGGTGGGATGGGAAAATTTGAAGTCGCCCAGCGCCTCGGACCAACTGCCGACCTTTAGTTTGGCTAGCAGTTTTGGGTCGAGCTTGATGTCCTTGCTTTGCACATAGACCGCCGCCAGCAGTGGATACAATTGTCCGGCCTCGCGCAGAACCCTCGCTGCACCTTTGGCCGTGACCCGGCGCGCCGCGCTGACCATGTGCAAGGTATTGTTGAACAAGCCTTGCGCATCACGCAGATTGGCTTCGGTGTGATCGGCGTAATGCAAGATGGCCAGCAAACCGTCCAGATATTCGGGCCAGCCTTTGCCAACTTTTTCTGCCGCGGCGTAGTGCCAAGTGCGGCACAGGCGGTCGTGTTTGCGCAGGCGCAATTCGACCGCTTCGATATCGTCTTTGACTTGCAAGATCGCATGCGGCAAATCGGATAGTTGCAATTCTTTGCCGCGTACCCGCAGCACGCCGCCCGGCGCGCTCAGGACGCCGGCCTTGATCGCTTCCAATTGTTCGCATTCGGTTTCCAGTGCACGCAGATTTTGCACGTCTTCTTTCAGCGATTCGGGATACAGGAAGTGGAAATCGGTCGCCAGGATATCGCCGCTGTCGCTGCGCAAATGGGCGGGATCGGCTTCGCAGCGCACCACCGAGCGGCCGAAATAAATACCGCAATAACGGCTTTTTAAATGTTCACGCTTGAATTGGCGGCCTAGCTCTTGCAGCGACTCTTCCAGCGCGACCTGGGTGGCTTGGCTGTCATTGATCAGCTTGGCCGACAGTTCTGCGCGCAATTGGGCCGGATGGTCGAACAAGCTCCAGGCGCTGTCCTTGTTGATGGGGGCATACACGTAATAGCGCTTGGCATTGGCTTCGCGTTCATGGTTGAGCGGGTGCGACAGCCACATCTTGGGCGGTTGCGCCATCTCGACTTTAAAAACCCTGTGTTCGTCTGCATGGTTGCCCGGCATCGGCGGCACTTCGCCATAATGGGCATCGTTGAGAATGGCGCCCATGCGTTCGATGATATGGCTTTGCACCGCAAATACATCGCGCGTGGCGCGGCCCCGGCCACGTTCGGAAAATACGAAATGCAGGGTGCGCGACCAGGCATCGTCGGCCGCATTCAGGCGATGCAAGGCATGCACCAGCGCATCACTGCCAGTCAGTGATACCGCCACCAGATCGGCTTGCATTTCCATTTCACGCGACAGGGCGCGTTGCATCAGCAAGACCATATTGAAAATCGACTCCACCAGCGAACGGATCGACCAGACAATGGCGCGCAAGATCCAGCCGACCCAGCCGATGCGGATATCGATAGTAGATAACTGCACCAAAAAGCGGTCCAGCTTGTCGCGCCGCGCCACCAGATGCGCCGCGATTTGCTGCGCCATATAGGCCCAGCGCCCGACCGCCATGGCACGTTGCGCAAAGTGGCCGAATTCATGCGCCAGCACTGCGCGCAACTCGCCGTGGCGCAAGGTGTTGACCAGCGCCAGGCCAATTTCAAGATTCTTTTTGGAAGGGAAAAACAGGTTCAGCAGCGACAGGTCGTAAAACACCGAGGCATTCACCCGCGCCGACAAGAACACCTTATGTGGACGCGGCGCGCCGGCGGAATCGGCCAATTGGTAGAGGAAGGCAAACAGGCGCGGCTGGTTCTTGGCGGTGACTTCAATCAAGCCATCGGGCTTGCCATGCTTGACGAAAAAAATTGCCTTGAGCATGAATACCGCCAAAAATAGTGCGCACACCGCAATCGCATAACCCCAGATCGCACCCTTGGAGGCATGGTCGGCGCCAAAACTGAGCCGATACACCGTCAGCAAGAACCAGCCGGCCAGAGCAAAATACAGCGCCACAAAGATCGCCAGGCCAGCCACCGCCAGTCCGGCACTGCGCTTGTAAGCCGCGCTTGGCTTGGGCATGTCGGAGACTAATTCCTCCATATCGCTATTGTTTGCGGTGCTGCTGTTACCCATAACCCTGTCCTTTGATCGATGTGCTTGCAGGTTTGCTGTAAAGGCTAATTCTGTTTCGCTTAGGAAACAAATAAAACGATCGTAAGATACTACACGCGGACATTCTGGACGTCCAATGTTGATCGGCAATGTGGTGTGGAAGGCTTTCTTCAGCAGCTAAAAATGGGAAAAATATACTGGCGGCAGTATATTTTTTGTGCCAATGAAAGTGCGCGGCTAAGGGTGATTTAATGCTTATACCCCCTTCAAATTGTTAATTATAAGAAGTATTTTCGGCTGAAATTAGCTCTTGGCAACCTTCAATCAGGCGCTTGCCGCAGCACGGTGCTTTAGAATCAGCGGCATGAAACTACAAATAGCGACTTACAACATCCATAAAGGCGTGTCCGCGATCCGCAGCCAGCCGCGTATCCACGCCTTGAAGCAGGCCATTGGCGCCTTACAGGCCGATGTCGTTTTCTTGCAAGAAGTACAGGGCCGGCACGACCGCAATGTGGCGCAGTTCGGGCATGCCGCCCGCGGCAATGCACACTGGCCGGAGCAGGCGCAGCATGAATTTCTGGCTGGCGATTCGCACCACTGCGCCTATGGCATGAACGCCGTGTACGACCATGGCCACCATGGCAATGCCTTGCTGAGTGCTTTCCCGATTGCCTCGTCGCTGAACCGCGATGTCTCCGATCATGCTTACGAACAACGCGGCATCTTGCATTGCGTGGTGCAAACGCCAGACGGCCCGGTGCATTGTTATGTGGTGCATCTGGGCTTGTTTGCCGGTGGCCGGCAGCGCCAGACCCAAGCCTTGATCGACGCGGTCAGCAGTTCGGCGCCGCCTGATGCACCAGTCATCATCGCCGGCGATTTCAACGATTGGCGCGACCATTTAAGCGCCGCCTTGCGCAGCCAGTTAGGCGTGACCGAAGTATTCGACGAGGCCGATGAAATACCGGCCAAATCCGGCCTGAGCCAGTTTTGGCGCCAGTTCGGCGGACGCGGCGTGCGCACCCGGCCGGCGCGCACCTTCCCCGCGGCCTTGCCCTGGTTGCGGCTGGACCGGATTTATGTACGCGGTTTTACGGTCGAATCGGCACAAGTCATGCATGGTGCGGTGTGGGCCAAACTGTCCGACCATGCGCCGATTGTGGCTACCCTGGTGATGCGATGAGACCGGATTTTTGTGCGACTAATTACCCGATGGCATTGCCGGGATAGGGCAGGCCGATGCGCTCCGTCCCTTATCTGCCGCAAAACAAGCTGACCCTATTGCACAGCGGTGCCGAGTTTTTCCCGGCGCTGGAGGGCGCAATCGACAGCGCACAATTTGAAGTCGTGCTGGAAACCTATATCTTCTCCACCGATGCGGTCGGCCAGCGAATCAAGGCTGCCCTGATCCGGGCTGCGGCGCGTGGTGTCAAGGTGCGCGTGATCGTTGACTGGATCGGGACTGGGCGCGAATATTCAGCTGCGCTAGATGTCGAATTTGGCCGCTCGCAAGTGCATTACCGCATCTTTAATCCTTGGTTCCGGCGCGGCGTAACGCGTTCGCATCGCAAGCTATGCGTGGTCGATGGCGCGCTGGCCTTTGTCGGCGGCCTTAATCTGAACGACGATTTGCACTGCGACTATGACGACTTCAAGGTATTGCCGGCACCGCGCTGGGATTTCGCGGTGCAGATCGCCGGCCCGCTGGTCGACCTGATCCATCGCGAAGCCAATGCGCAGTGGGCGCGGCTAGGGAAAATGAACCTGGTGGCGCGGATCGGCCTGTACCGGCAACTGCGCGAACTGCCTGCATTGGCCAGCAACAAGGCGATGCTGGCGGCGTTCGTGGTGCGCGACAATTTACGCAACCGGCGCACGATTCAACGCGCTTATCTGCAAGCGCTGGGGCGCTCGCGCAAGAGCGTGTTGCTGGCCAATCCCTATTTCGCGCCGGGCCATAAATTTCGCAATGCATTGGCACGTGCCGCCGCGCGCGGGGTCGAGGTGACGCTATTGATCGGCGTCGGTGAATTCCGGATGCAAGATGCGGTAGCGCATTCCTTCTATCCCAAATTGCTGAAAAGCGGCGTCAAGGTGATCGAATATCGCAAGACCCAGTTGCACGGCAAAGTGGCGGTGGTGGACGACGACTGGGCCACGGTCGGCTCCAGCAATTTCGACGGGCTCAGCTTATTTCTTAATCAAGAAGCCAATGTGGTGGTGAAAGACGCGGTATTTTCGCAATCCTTGCGTGCCCATATCGAGCGCGGCATCGCCGACGGTACGCCGGTGTTGCTGGACGAATTTATCAATATGCCCTGGTACCGGCGCGCATGGTACGGCGCGGCATTCATGATCTACCGCAGCCTGATGCGGATCGTAACCATGGGCGGCTATGCGTGAAAGGATCGGGGTGAAAGGATGCCTATGACAACAGGAACCACTGCCAGCGCCGGCACACCAGTGCGGATCGATAAATGGCTATGGGCGGCGCGCTTCTTTAAAACCCGTTCGCTGGCCACGGCGGCGGTGGACAACGGCAAGGTGCGCCTCAACGAAGAACGTTGCAAACCTGCCCACAGCGTCAAGCCCGGCGACGTGCTTATGATAGAAAACGAGGCCAGCGGCTGGGAGATCGTGGTGCTGGGCTTGTCGCAAGTACGCGGTTCGGCCCCCGTGGCGCAAGCCCTGTACCGCGAAACTGAAAAAAGCATCGCCAAACGGCAACTGCTGGCCGAGCAAAAAAAATATTACATCGAACCGGGCAACACGCTCAAAGGCCGCCCCACCAAACGCGACCGGCGACTGCTGGATAAGACAAATACTTGATGGCGGCGGCTGTTTCGCCATGTTGGTGGGTGCTTTGTCTTAAATAATACTGGGGCATGTATTTTTAAAGGTGCAATGAAAACGTGCGGGATAGTAGGTGTTTTGATTAATACTCCCTATTTTATGGAAAATAAGTGGCAGCTTGCTTGCCAGCGTCACCGCTTTTAACTCCGTCTGCCCGCTTGCGGGAGAGGGCGGGGGAGACGGCTTGGAGTTACTTGCCAAGTGACAGGGAAGCGACGCCACCTGTGCGCTGACTACTTGCAAATCGATATTTCCCCTACGCCGCACTGTCAAAACCATTCCCTGCGCAACCCGACCTATCCCGCCGCAAACTCAAGCCACCGGCAAACTCTCCCTTCGCCGCCCCGCCAAAACACTAGACCCCAAGCTCTAAAAATCCCGTTTGACTTTTATCTTCGGGTAGATAATAGTACGAGCGTTCGCAATATTTATTTTGCGATTTTTATAAGCGTCGCGCAGTCGCACCGAGGCGCTTAATTCAGTTGTACTTTTTCCTGGTTGCCGATTATCAATACCACAGCTAAATACATGCGCAAGGGCGAGCTGACACGCGCCGCCATCCTGGACATGGCACTGGACCTGGCCAGTCGCGATGGCTTGGAAGGGCTGACCATTGGCTTGCTGGCCGACAAGATGGGTATGAGCAAATCGGGCGTATTTGCTCACTTCGGCTCGCGCGAAGATTTGCAGATTGAGGTCGTCAAACTGTACCACCGCCAGTTCGAGCAAGAAGTGTTTTATCCCAGCATGCAAGAGCCGCGCGGGCTGGCGCGGCTGCGCTCGATGTTCAGCCACTGGATCAACCGCGTCAGTATTGAAATCGCCTCCGGCTGCATCTACATCAGCGGCGCGGTGGAATACGATGATCGTCCCGGTGCGATCCGCGACGAGCTGGTCGGCATGGTCAAGGCATGGCGCCACGCGCTGCTCAAATGCGTACAGCAAGGCATGGAATTGGGCGTCCTGAAATCGGATATCGATGCCGACCAAATGGTGTATGAAATGTATGGCCTGATCCTGGCAGTGCACCACGATGCCCGCTTCTTGAATATCAACGGCAGCATCGATCGGGCGCAAGCCGGCTTTGAGCGGCTGGTCAAAACGTATCAAGTGTTACCTGCTTTGCCTGACAAGACAGAACTGCAACAACCTCAAGCTGCTGCGTAATAGACATAACAAAGACAGAACGAAGACATAAAAAGCAGCCTATTTAAGAAACTATTTTCAGGAGAAAAATCATGGGTCAATACGTCGCTCCCTTGCGTGATATGCAGTTCGTGTTGCACGAGTTATTGCAGGTCGAAGATGCGCTGAAAGAATTGCCGAAGCATGCCGAGATCGACGCCGATATCATCAACCAGGTATTGGAAGAGGGCGGCAAATTTACCGCCGGCGTATTGTTCCCGCTGAACCATTCTGGCGACCGCGAAGGCTGTCATCACGACAATGTGGCGCACACCGTCACCACGCCCAAGGGCTTCAAGGAAGCCTACAAGCAATACATTGATGCCGGATGGCCAGCGCTGTCCTGCGACCCGGAATATGGCGGCCAAGGCTTGCCGCTGGTACTGAATAATTCGTTTTACGAAATGCTGAACTCGTCAAATCAAGCTTGGTCGATGTATCCCGGCCTGTCGCACGGCGCGTACGAATGCCTGCTGGAGCACGGCACGCCAGAGCAAAAAAGCCTGTACCTGCCCAAGCTGGTGGCAGGCGAATGGACCGGCACCATGTGCCTGACCGAAGCGCATTGCGGCACCGACCTGG
>JAZKIX010000006.1:0-1656 GCA_040384645.1 Pseudomonadota bacterium
TGATGGTCGCCGGATTGCTGTTGACCAGAATGACTTTGTAACCTTCTTCACGCAATGCTTTACATGCTTGCGCGCCGGAATAGTCGAACTCACATGCCTGGCCGATCACGATCGGGCCGGCACCAATAATCAGGATGCTTTTAATGTCGCTGCGTTTAGGCATTTTTATTTTTCTCCATCATCGCCACGAAGCGATCAAACAAGGGGGCGATGTCATGCGGGCCTGGCGACGCTTCAGGATGACCCTGGAAGCAGAACGCCGGCTTGTCGGTGCGCTCAAAACCTTGCAGCGAACCGTCAAATAAGGAAACGTGTGTCACGCGGCAGTTTGCCGGCAAGGTCGCTGCATCGACGGCAAAGCCGTGATTTTGCGATGTGATCAGCACTTTTTTGCTGTCCAGATCCTGCACCGGGTGATTGGCACCGTGGTGACCGAACTTCATCTTCAAGGTTTTCGCGCCGGAAGCCAGCGCCATGATCTGGTGACCGAGGCAGATGCCGAAGGTCGGAATGCCGCGATCGATCAATTCTTTCGATGCTGCAATCGCGTAATCGCATGGCTCAGGATCGCCAGGACCATTCGACAGGAAAATACCGTCAGGATTGAGCGCCAGTGCGTCCGCTGCCGTTGCTTGCGCCGGCAACACGGTGACCTTGCAGCCACGTTCTGCCAGCATGCGCAGGATATTGAATTTGACGCCGTAATCAAATGCGACGACATGATGTTTAGGCGTGGTTTGCTGGCCGTAGCCTTTGCCCAGCTTCCACTCGGTTTCTGTCCATGGGTAGGATGCTTTGGTCGAAACCACTTTCGCCAGATCCAGTCCTGCCAAACCGCCAAAGGTTTTAGCCAGCGCCAGTGCTTTTTCAGGTGTCGCGTCTTCGCCCGCCAGAATTGCGCCACTTTGCGCACCCTTTTCACGCAGTATGCGTGTCAATTTGCGCGTGTCGATGCCGGCGATACCGACGATATTCTCGGACTTCAGATAATCCGACAGCGTCTGCGTCGAGCGGAAGTTGGAAACCAGGATAGGCAAATCCTTGATGATCAAACCAGCCGCATGAATCCTGGTCGATTCGACATCTTCGGCATTGACGCCGGTGTTGCCGATATGCGGATAAGTGAGGGTAACAATCTGATTGCTGTAGCTCGGATCGGTGAGGATTTCCTGATAACCGGTCATCGATGTGTTGAACACGACTTCGCCGATCGTATGACCCGACGCGCCTATCGAAATACCTGTGAAAATCGACCCGTCTGCTAGCGCAAGGATGGCCGGAACGGTAGGGCCAGAAAAGAATGGCGGCAAGGGGTAACTCCTGATGTTGTTACCGCCGTTGCGCTGCGCCAGATTGACCGTCACAACCCGCGCAGCTTGCGCGCTTCTTGACCAAGGCTATGCGCTTGATCAAAGGGTTGTACAGGTCGTATTTAGACGATGGGAAATGGGTATGCGCTACGGCGGAGTAAAATTAGCTAAACCGCCGAATTATAGTGCAAAACACCCTCGACTGGCAACCGGATACGGTGCTTAGAGGGTGTTTAGTTGATATACATCGTGCGACATCTTGAGATACGTCACGATGTCAGTCTATTAAAACGATAGCAACAAGAAATCAGGCGCCAATCGCAATCAGACCGGCCTTGCCAATTTG
>JAZKIX010000006.1:1666-5299 GCA_040384645.1 Pseudomonadota bacterium
CGGCACGCCGCCTTCCAGCATCCCTTCCAGTGTTGGCGCTGTAATGAACGAGAAACGACCGTTATTGATGATGTCTTCGTAAACCTTCGATTCACGACGACCCAATGCTGCGGTTTTTGCTTTGGCCGGGGCGATATGCGAGGAAATCGGGGCAGCACCATCCATACGTTGCAACCACAGCAAGTGACCGCCATCGTCGACGATCGCAATCGTTACACACCATTTGTTCAAGGTCGCTTCCGTTTCCGCTGCCGCAGCGATTTTCTTCACATCGTCAAGCGTCAGGATTTGTTTTGATTGCATGTAAGTAGCTCCGGTTAGACAAAAATGAATTGTAAGGCATGCCGCTTCATCTTGGGGCAAGGCCGATGTTAATTACTTAACATCGGATAACCTTTCTTTTTCCCAATAAGCGTATGATTAAATGACAAAAAAATAACTACTATTGAGAAACAAGGCATGGGCGCTCATTCATTGATCCGGGGTGATGCAATGATCGTCAAGCGTCTTTTTATTGGATTGCTCCAAAAAACATGACAAAACCCCTGCTCCACAAACAGGCACCGAAAAGTATCTTTAAAGAGTAAGGGGGAAATATGTTTTTCAAACGCTCAGTGCTTCAACATGTGCTGCCACCAATTGAAGCTCAAAAAGAGCCCAAGCCAGCCACAGCTGTGACGAAGAAATCTGTTCGGCAGATAGATAACGTACTCTTGCACTCGCCTTTGTATCAATTCAAACGCGATGTACTCAGTCTGGTTGCAAAGATGAATCAGGGTGTTGTGAATACAGATTGTGAGATGCTAAAAAAACAAACCATGTTTGTGCAATCACAGCTATTACATGCTTTAACCCATGATCCATCGATGCCCGGCAGTTTTAAAATCCTGTTGATGGAATATCACGCAAAGAGTGTCAGAGCCACGCTCATAGACCGTCGCGGCGAACATTCCCGGGATGAGGCTGACAAATAAATTTCCCAACATGACTCTTCGGGCCAAATAGGCGACTCTGATTTGTAGCGGCAGAAATTTATCAACTTCCAGACGCATCATTCTGCATCCGGAAAAACCGACGCACTAAACTTTGTATTGTTTCAACAGCAAATCAACCAAAGGCTGTAACTCGATCGACAGTTTGCCGATATGCGCCAGTACTTGCTCTTCTTTACCTTCCTTGATCCAGCGCAGCAAGGTTGCAAGGTTTATCGATAAATCGCTTTCTCCATCCTGCGCCGGCAACACTGTGTTGACTTCCATGTCGGACAAATGCCCGCCCTGCCTCAACAACAATTCCTCTTGCGTACCAATGACACCGGTAATCGCATTTTGCAAACCCAGCAAGGCACGGCTTTTTGCCGTTACCCGCATTGCTGCAAGTGTTCCCTCGGTTACTACAGTTTCACCAGCGTATTCGGCAATCGAAACAACACCGCAACTGGCAATCAGTACCATCTGCCCATCCTTGATCAGATTGGCATGCGCAATAGCCCTGCAAACACGTTCGGCAAAATGACGGGCGGAATCAAAATGAATACTGCCGGTGGCAATCGTGAATTCAATTTCGCCAGTGCGTGCGACGCAATCGGTCTGTCGCACGGTACGATGCAATAACTGGCCGATCGCGTTGACTACGCTTGGCGGCGGCAACGCCGGATAAGCGTCAAGCTCCACATGCTTCAAGCCGATACATGCAGTCAACACGACAAAATTCCTGTTTTGCCGCATGGCGCTGGTACGCATTGCCTCTGCCTGCTCTTCCCACTCCCCAATCGGCTGCAAGGCGACATGCTCACCACCGCTATCGACGTGCTGCACCAATGCTTCGAGTCCACGCTCAAATTCGTTCTGGGTGCTGATCAGTTTCGAGAGAATATCCAGACGCGACAATAACTGCCCTGTACCTATGCCTTTGGTAATCAGATCAGTGGCACCGGCCGCCTTGGCGCGATCGCGTTCAGCCTGCTCATCGCTGCCGGAAACAACCACTACCGGCATATTCCTTATGCGTGCGATCTTTGATGATCGAATACGTTTCAAAAGCCCGTAACCATCCAGCTTGGGCATCGTCAAATCAGAAATCACCACGCGTATGCTGGGATCAATCAGCAGCATCTCCCAAGCCTGCTCGCCATCAAGAGCTTCACGAAATTCGAACATGCCTTCGATACGCTTGATCAAGGTTGCACGGACGATACGTGAATCGTCAGCAATCAAAATACGTGGCTTCAACGAGATATCGCGATGTGAATCAGTCAGCATGCAGTCAACCTTTTTAATGTTGGTAACAGCATAACGCTAGCGAATAAATTTTGACAGCACTTCCAGATTGCCTTACATTCCATCAGTCCTATTGAATGAAATTCACTTGATGACAGTTTTTCAACGATTCTCTCGCACTCACAAACTGGCGCGCTCAGCCGTATTCGCGCTCAGCTTGATGGCGACTTCGGCGGTCTGGAGCGCAGATGCTCCACCACCAGAATCTGGCAAACCGATCAGCAAACTGCAGGACTTGACCAATCGCGCATCAGAACTCGCGTTGCAGGCGATGGGGATGTTGGGCATACATTACAAATACGGCGGTACCACGCCGGAAAGCGGCCTAGATTGCAGCGGACTGGTTCAACATATATTCAAGGAAGCGTGGGGCAAGGATTTGCCACGTACGTCTTTAGAAATCAGCAAAGTCGGCCAACATATCGACAAAAATGATCTGCAACCCGGCGATCTGGTCTTCTACAACACCTTGAAACGCGGCTTCTCTCACGTTGGTATTTATTTAGGCGACCGCAAGTTCATCCACTCGCCTTCAGCAGGTGGCGAAGTAAGGATAGAAAGCATGGATGTTGGTTACTGGAAGAAACGCTTCAACGGCGGCCGACGCATCAGCGAACCGGAACACCAGTAAGCACTTTTGTTCCACCCAATAAAAAACCGCACTAGCAAGATTCACTTCAGTGCGGTTTTTTTTACGTCTATTATTTCCTCATTGCTCGCGTCTGATTTTGAGTTTGCGTTTGATCTCAGGCATCAGCGCCATTGCCGCCTGCTCCCCAGCCAGTACAGCCAGATTACGACCATTGAAATCATTGCCTTTCATCATGCCCAAGGCAGGACGGATCACGATGTCCGCCTCTTTCAATTCATAGCGATTGATGCTTTGACCCATGATGGCAAACGTCTGCAACATCACGTCAACCGAACTTGATGCCAGTTGCACCTCAGGTTGCACCGAGATATTAACGGCAATGATGAAATCCGCCCCCATTTCCTTGGCAAAGTGCACCGGCACCGGTGCCACCAAGCCACCATCTACATACATATGTTCGCCAATTTTTACAGGCTGGAAAATACCGGGAACAGCCGATGAAGCGCGTACTGCCAACCCTGCATTGCCTCGTTGAAACAGAATCGGTAATCCCGTATTCAAATCCGTAGCGACCGCAGCAAACGGTATTTTCATTTTTTCGATAGGGACATTGCGCACAGACTTATTGACGTAATTTTGCAGTGCATCGCCTTTCAATACTCCGCTTGATTTGGCAAAGAAAGGCACCGACCAATCCGAGATCGCCGCTTCATCCATTTCCAGCGCCATTTTATGCAAGGCAAAACCGTTGTTACCGGCCGC
>JAZKIX010000007.1:0-2994 GCA_040384645.1 Pseudomonadota bacterium
CAACGCGGACAATCCGGGTGCGCCACGCACTTTATTGCAATTGCAATCCGACGAATTGTCACGCCAAAGCTATTACAACTGGTGGTATGGCAAACGCCGCGCCTTTCTCAAAAAGATGCGCGACCATATCCGCAATAGCGGCACGCCTGACGACAAGATCCAGATCTTGTTCTCGGCCGATCCGGGCGAGCCGGTGCCGGATGCCTTTGAAACCGCCGACAGTACCCGCGGGGTCAATCTGGTGAGCGACGATCCTGCATGGTGGAGTGCCTATGCGAAAGGGCTCACCAGCTTGGACGATCCGACATCGTGGTATCGCAACAATTGGAAATCGCGCTCGCCGGCAGAATTGCTGGCGGCCCGTATGCACAAGAACGGGCTGGAAAAAACTTGGCCGGTCGCAAAAAACAGCTACAACGACGACTGGCTGGAAACCACCCATTCGGCGCCGCCAGCCGACCCAGTGCGATACCAGAACGACGACGGCATGGCAATGACTTACGACTTCGGCAATGCTCTGTATACGGTGGGCGATAGCGCTTTGCTCGCGTCCTACGGCAATATTGCCGGCCAATCGCTGACGCATCATTTTCCGCTCAACGAAGACAATGGCGAATCGTTTAGCGAATCGTCCGGCAACGCCAAATGCGCCGATCCGGCACTGCGCGCCAGCGCGCCGCATTATCCGGTGACCGACGTGCAACCCTTCGATGGCAAGCTTGGCTATATGTCGGTGGCGGTGGAACGTTCTGGCCCATTCACCGTGCTAGCCGAAGCGACTGCGCTGGCCAACGGCAACCCGGTCAATATCGGCTATCTGGAATCGAGCAGCATGAGCCGCGGCTTTCCGGCGTATGTCAAACGCTTTAACCAAGCCCTGCTGTCCTTGCCTGCCTTACCGGCCATCACGACCAGCGGTAAAGCCAGCGATGCCACGGTGGTGGTCAAGCAAATCAATTCCCCTGCCGGCACCAATGCCGGCACCTATTACGCGGTAGTCAATCCGACCATGCAGAGCAAGACGGCGGTGACGATTGATTTTGGCGCTGGTACCACCACATTGCAAGATCTGCTGGCGGGTACTACCTATAACGCGCAGAAATTGCAATTTAATCTGTATCCGGGCGAGGTCCGCACCTTTCGCAAGCCCTGAGACCTGCACTGGAGCCTGCACTGGAAGATGGCTAGTGTTGGGTTCCAGCTTATTTTCCGGCAAACACAATCACACCCAGCGACCCCACTTGGGTTTTGCTGTGTTCTTCTTGCTTGAGCGGCGACACGATCACATCAACATGGCCGGCGCAAAACTGGCCTGGGCGCATGCCTTTGGTGCTGATCACGCCTTGGCACAGGCGTTGTTCGCCGGCTTCCATTTCAAATACCAGTTCGCGTTGCTGGCGGTTGCCGTCGGCTTCGGCCAGTTGTTGCAAGGCGAAGGCATCTTCCGCCAACGGTGCAGCGTCGGCGCGGTAGCGGCGGCTGAGCGATTTAAGCATCTCGTCGCTGACCGGACCAAAATGCATGACCACACGCGCTTCGAGTGCGAAGGGATTGTTGATCTGGAAGGTGGTGCTGGCGGTTTTGCCGGCGGCGACATGCACGATGTCGATATTGTGCTGGGCGGTGTGACGGTCGCCGACCGGGTCGAGCACGCCCGGTGCGGCGGCGTCGCCGCTGGTGATTTCAGCTAGCAGGCAGACGTGATCGGGCATGTCTTTGGTCGGCAATAGCCAGAACGGCGGCGATAGGCTCAGGCCGGGGCCGGCGCTGGTGTGGCGCGGGACGTCGACCCAGACCGGTTCGGACAAGCCATCTGCCTTCAGGCTGGCGGCGGAAAATATCGGCGTCGGATTGGCCCAGTACAGGCTAATGAGGGCGTTGCTATCTTTATCGCCCCAGTTGGCGACCTTGACTTCGATCTTGGTAGGGCGGTCGCGTGGTATTTGGCCGCCGGTGTAGGCGATGCCATCAACGGAAATTTGCAGGGCTTGCGACCACCACGAGGTGTACGTACTAGGGATCGGCCGGGCGCCATTGTCGAGTCCGTCGTCATACGGCAATACCAAGAATGGCGCGGGGTTGCGCGGCTTATCGTGTGGCGGATATGGCGGTTCCTGCGGTTCGGGTTTGGGTATTGGCTCGCCTTCGTGCCCGGGCGGATGGGGGGTGGGGCGGTTCTCGATGGTCATGATGCGTCCTGTTTTATGCTGTAGTCAGATTGCGCCGTAGCCGAGCACGTGGACCGAAACAGGATCGTCGGTGATGGCGGTACCGGGTTTGGTTTCCCAGCACAGATGGC
This sequence comes from Pseudomonadota bacterium, assembly GCA_040384645.1. GTDB lineage: Bacteria > Pseudomonadota > Gammaproteobacteria > Burkholderiales > Burkholderiaceae_D > JAZKIX01. The sequence continues at coordinate 2,300 of JAZKIX010000007.1, forward strand.
CGCCGCCACGGTCGGCGTCCAGATTGATATTGCTGACCCGGATGGGCGAAGTGGGCTGTTCCAGCAGTTCTTGCAGCAGCATGTCGAGGCCGCTATCGCGCACGGTTGCGCCGGTACCGATGCCTGGGATCAGGAAGGCGACCGGCTTTTCACCAGGGGCAAAACCAGAGGGCACATGGGCCGGTTTTTCCAGCGGCGAAGTTGGCAAGTCGAGGAACAGGTCGGGGTTGGCCAGCGGTCGCGCCGGCCAATGGAAACCGAGGCTGGCCGGCGGCAATATCAGGCATTCAGCAAATTCCGGGTTGTGCAGTTCCTTTGGCTCGGCATAGAGCAAGCCGACGTATTTGAGCAAGCGCATGCAATCGGTGGCGAGCTGTTGTACCGCGTTATCAAGGTAAAACAATTGGTCGATGGCGATCAGGATGTCTTTGCCGCCCATGGTGGCGTTAAATTCGGCCTGGCTCAAAGGCGTACTAAGGGCGGTGCGTGATTGGCCGGTATTTTTAGGTTTTTTATCGCCAGCCTTATGACCCAGCCAAAAGCCAACCCGTACCAGGAAGAATGGCAACAGCAAGATATCAAGACAAATTTCGGCAATCCAGTCGGTCCAGTTGTCGTGCGAAGGGCGAAACCACGGTGGCGCGCCTGGGCCCGGGTCAAAAATATTCCCCCCCGGGCCCGGCGCCGGACCGCGG
>JAZKIX010000007.1:3004-59111 GCA_040384645.1 Pseudomonadota bacterium
CCGCCACCCGAGCCGCCAAGACCGTCGGCATCGGGCCGGTCATAGTCGAGTGGCGTCAGGGTGGAATGGATGCGCAGCCGCAAGGTCGTTGCAATCGGTGTCGATTGCGGCAGCGGCGCAAAGCTATGCAACAGGCGCCAGTGATGGATCAATTGTGCAAAGGCTGTATCCAGATCGGGCAAGTTTGGCGGCGCGTGGCGCTCATAGGTATTGCTCAACGCTTTCAGGATTAGGTCGCGCAACCATCCGGGCAATGCTGGATGATTGGACGAGCCAAACAAAGGCAGCGCATGCGTGCGGTCGAAATCGGTTTCCACTGGCAAGGGTACGTAATTGAGCCAGGCGCCGACCGCGTAGCTAGCCAGCCGGTCGCGATACGGATGCGAGCGGCGCGGCCCGCCCACGCCATGCAGCAGATAGGCGCTGCCGATGGCATTGGCGGCATAACTACTGATGGCGCCGACCCCGAAAGCGAGTGCTTCCGGCGTGCCGATTGCGCGGCTTTGCTCCATCAGCGCTGCGGTAAAAGCGCCGCTGCGGCGCGACAGGATCACATCGCGCCACGGCCAGCTCTTGACCGGTTGGTCAAAAGCTTGCGGATGTTGGGTCAGATGCGCCAATGGCCGCAAGCTCCATTGGAAAGCTTGTAAGGTGGCGATGATCTGGTCGTGGCGCTCGATCAGCACCGACATATTGAGTCGCGCCGCGTTGAAATCGGCCAGTGCGGTCGGCGCGCTCGGGTGCATGGCAATCTGCTCGATGCTGGTGCGCGTGTTGCGGAAATCGACTTGAAAATCACGCACTGTGGTCCAGATCGAGTGTGCCTGTTCCAGCAAAGTCACCTCGGCATTGGCGGCGCCGTCATGCGCCATCAAATGATCGATCACGGCGCCCAAGACGGCATAGGGGGTGTCGCTTTGCAAGGCTTTGTACGCCTCGTCGGCCCGCGGATCGCTCACTGCGCCCGAGGCAATTTGCGCGCCTAATTGCGCCCGCATGACGTCGAGTGCCGTGAAATGACTATAGATGTCGAGCATGCCAACTCCCTTTTTTCACGGCTGTGTTTTACAGCCATTTTTCACAGCGCAGAACGCGATGCCGGTGCTGTTGCGTATCCGGTTCAAGATAGCAGGCGTCATCGCTTGCTGTTGCGTTAGTGGCCGCAGCGTTGATAAGCATCAATTGCGTGACATTGCGGCATGGATTAAGGGGATAGAAATTCTAGCGAGGTCCAGCCATGTTGTTGAACTGGCACTGGCCGCCGGCGGCTTAAAACCTTTGATTCTGTTGCCAAGCACCCAGGCAATACTGCTATGCGCCTCTACCACCGCAGGCGGCCACAGCCTTATCCACTTGGCAGCCAAATTGTGCATCGGTATTTAGCCGGATTGACGTACTATTACCCAGCAATATTCGATTACACGGCAGCTATGTCTCTTCGGTTTTTTCCCTCACTAAAGGAAAGTACATATGTTTAAAAATGCGCGTACCTGCGTCGGCATCGGTGGTCTGGCGATTGTTTTCTTGTTACAAGGCTGCGGTAAAAGCGATGACGCGCCGAAGGTCGAAGCGACCGCTGCGTCTGTGCCCGTTGCTGCCGCCTCAGCGACAGCGCATTCCGGTAAGCCCAGCGTCGAAATGGCAGTGGCGGTCGATTCCGACACCAAGCCAGCGACCAGTTTTTCGGCTGATACGCCAAAACTGATTGCCTTCGTACTTTCGAAGGGAACCAAGGCCGGCGATGTCTTGGGTTGCACCTGGATTGCAGAAGACGTCGGTACTGCCGCACCAAAAGGGACAAAAATTGAGGAATCGACGTTTGTTGGCGACAAAGTCGATTTTTCAGGCGGATGCTCGCTGAGCAAGCCGACCAATGGCTGGCCAATCGGCCAATACCGGGTCGACGCTTACGTTGGCACTGAACTTGCCGGCAATACCAAGTTTTCGATCGAGTAGATCGGGGCACGGCAGATCAGCTTGATTGAAGCGACAAAAAAGCCCGGCATTGCAGGGCTTTTGGCATTGCAGCGAAATGGCGCTTTTCACCTTTTCATAGTGTTTTTGCAGCTGCCCGCATGGTAGCGCTGCAGCGCCGACATATCTGCCACATCGCTTCCGCGCTGACTTCACGGGATTGGCGTCAGCATGATTAAATCGCGTGAACATCACGCAAGCGTGGTACAAGCCCCGTAGTGCCAGCAGCAAGTGGCTGTGGGCCAAAAATATACTCGGTAGTGTATATTTACAGGCCCAATGAAACCGCGCGGGATAATGGTTATTTATCGGCATACTCTGCCATTTTTTCATATAATGCGGTCAACCGTCGGCGCAAGCTGATGTAACCGTATTCATTTCCGATTCCTTTTCCAGCCTAGTCCGCCATTATGTCCACTATCCGCACCGTCGCCGAACGCGCAGGCGTTTCTATCGCGACAGTGTCGCGGGTCATGAATGATCCGCATAAAGTGCGCGAACGCACCCGTGTCAAGGTCGAGACGGCGATGCGTGAGCTTGATTTTTCACGCAATACTTTCGCCGCCTCGCTGGTGACGCGGCGCTCTGAATGCGTTGGGCTGATCGTGGCCAATCTGGCTGGCGCATTCTTTGCACCGCTGATCAACCAAGTGGAAGAAATTGTCAGCGCGTCCAACAGTTATCTGATCGTCAGCTGTAACAAGGATAGTGGCTCGGATGTGGAAGGCGCTTTGCAATTTTTGCGGCAACGCCGTTGTGACGCCATCATCCTGTATCCGGGGCAATTGTCGGATCAGGCGCTGACCACGATGTTAGTCAACAATCCCAACTTGGTGGTGATCCACCGTACTGTCGCCGGTTTTGAAGAGCGCTGCGTGCAAGTGGACAACCGCGCCGGTGCCAGGCTGGCGGCGCGCTACCTGATCGATTGCGGGCATCGCGAGATTGGCGTCATCACAGGACCGCCGAGCAATCCGGAAAGTTTGCACCGGCTCGCTGCCTTCGTCGAAACAATGGAAGCGGCCAACTTGCCAGTGCAAGCCGAGCTGATAGTGGAAGGCGATTTCCGTTTTGAATCAGGGCGCCAGGGCATGGCTGAATTGCTGGCCGTCGGCAAAGGTTTAAGCGCGGTCTTTTGCCTTTCCGATCATATGGCGTTTGGTGCGCTTGATTATTGCCGCGCCGTCGGGATCGATATACCGGGCCGGATTTCGCTAGTGGGGTTTGACGATGTCGAATATTCGCGTCTGATTCATCCACGTCTGACCACCATCCATCACCCTATCGATGCCATCGCCCGCGCCGCCGCCGAGATCGCGTTACGGCTCGCCGCTGGCGAAACTTTGCAGGAGCCGCAACGCCTGTTGGCGCCGAAACTGATTATTCGCGAGTCGGTGCAGCGGATGTCTTAATTGAGCCCCCTTTCTAAGGGGCTCACTGAATACAAAACGCCAATCTGCGCGCATCGCGAAGCATGGCATTTGCAACCTTATGTTAATGAGAACGATTTGCAATTACGGTTCAATTTTGCTACGCTTGACGTTTCACTTCTTAAATATCACCTTCCATCATGAAATTTTTTAAACTTGGCGTCATCGCTACGCTATCCATCATTGCTGCAAGCACCGTCGGCGCCGAGGAAAAAGTGCTTAATCTTTACTCAGCGCGCCATTATCAAACCGACGAAGCCTTATATGCCAACTTCACCAAGCTGACGGGTATCAAGCTTAACCGTATCGAGGCGGGCGAAAATGAATTGCTGGAACGCATCAAAAACGAAGGTGCCAACAGTCCGGCCGACGTTTTCATCACCGTCGATGCGGCGCGTTTGGCCAAGGCCGACGATCTAAATTTGTTTGCACAGATTAATTCCAAAGTGCTGGAAAGCCGTGTTCCGGCACATTTGCGTACCAAGGATTGGTATGCTTTTTCAACCCGTGCCCGCGTGATCGTCTACAACAAAAATCAGGTTCAGCCAGCCGACGTCGAAACGTATCAAGATCTCGCCCACCCAAAGTTGAAAGGCAAGGTATGCGTTCGATCCGGCTCCCATCCTTATAATCTGTCGCTTGGCTCTTCATTATTAGAACAAATGGGCGAGTCAAAGTCGGAAGAATGGGCCAAGGGATTGGTGGCCAATTTCGCACGTGCGCCAAAGGGCGGCGACACCGACCAAATCAAGGCTGTGGCCGCCGGGGAATGTGGTGTGGCGCTGGCCAATTCCTATTACGTGGCGCGCTTGATGCGCTCTGATAAACCGGAAGACAAGAAAGTGATGGAGTCCATCGCAGTGATCTGGCCAAACCAGAAAACCTCGGGCACCCATGTCAATATTTCTGGCGGTGGTGTGTTAAAAAATGCGCCAAACAAAGAAGCTGCAGTCAAATTTTTGGAGTATCTGGTGTCCGATGCGGCGCAAGTTTATTTTGCCAACGGTAACAATGAATGGCCCGTGGTGACTGGGTTAAAGACGAATAACCCAGCGCTTGAGGCACTGGGCAAGTTCAAGGCAGAAACTATCAATGTGGGCATTTTGGCCAAACATCAGGCGGCGGTACAAAAAATGTACGACCGCGCCGGCTGGCAATAAAAATGACAATGGGCGCCACTGATTTATTGGCGCTTTGTTTGCTAAAAAGGGTGCCTTGGCACCCTTTTTTATGTCTGCCGCTTCTGTTTTAACCTGCTTTTCTGCTGCGTGTAATTTGCCACGAGATCCATATCAAGGGCAGCATGCCGACAGCCACGATCGCCAGCGATGCGGTAGAAGCTTCTGCCAGGCGCTCGTCCGAGGCCAGCGTATAGGCTTGTGTAGCCAAGGTATCGAAATTGAATGGCCGCATCACCAACGTGGCCGGCAATTCCTTCATCACGTCGACAAACACCAGCAAACCGGCGGTCAGCATAGCGCCACGCAGTAACGGAAAATGGACGCGCCAAAGCGTCGCGCGTTGGCCATGGCCAAGGGAGCGCGCCGCATCGTCCATTGCGCTGGTGATTTTGGTCAGGCTGGTTTCGATTGTTTGTAGCGATACGGTCAAAAATCGCACCAGATACGCATACACCAGAGCGGCAATACTGCCGGTCAATAATAAACCGGGATTTCGACCACTGGTGTACTCGATCGCCGTCGCCAGCCAAGCGTCAAGCAGGGTAACCGGGATCAATACGCCAACCGCAATGACCGAGCCGGGAAAGGCATAACCCAATCCGACCAGGCGGTTAACCAGTTTGGGCAGGTGATGGCGCGTCAAACGGGCCGCATACGCTAGCAACACCGCCAATGCGACGGCAACGACTGCGGTAACGGATGCCAAGATAAAGCTATTGCGCGTCAAATGAAAAAACCGCGCCCCAAACTGGGCGTCACCAGCCGTTAACGCCATGTGCATTAGAAGCACGGCAGGCAACAGAAATCCGATCGTCAAGGGCAACAGGCAAATTACCACCGCAGACAAGGCCTGGATGCCGCGCAAGCGCCGCCCCGGAACTGGGCGGTTACGCCCGGTCGTATTGTGAAAGCGTGCCCGACCTCGGGAAAACCGTTCCATAAACAGCACCAAGGCCACAAAGCCCAGCAAGGTGGCCGACAATTGTGCTGCCGCCACATGGTCTCCGAGCGAAAACCAGGCGCGATAAATCCCTGTGGTGAAGGTGGGCACGCCGAAATACGACACGGCGCCGTAATCGGCTAGCGTTTCCATCAAGGCCAGCGAGGCGCCAGCGGCGACGGCCGGTCGCGCTAAAGGCAGTGAAATGCGGAAAAAGCTTTGCCATGGTCCTAAGCCCAGCGAACGACCTACTTCCAGCATGCCGCTAGCACGCTCTAAAAACGCCGCACGCGCCAGCAGATACACATACGGATACAACACAAACACAAAGACCGCCACTGCCCCGCCCACCGTGCGGATGTCGGGGAACCAGTATTGACCGCCTTGCAGGCCCATGCTCTCGCGTAACCAGCTTTGCACCGGCCCGACAAATTGCAGTAAATCGGTGTAGGTGTAGGCCATTACATAGGCTGGCACAGCCAGCGGCAACACGAGTGCCCACTCGAACACACGGCGCCCGGGAAACTCATGCATGCTCACCAACCAGGCCGTCGACACGCCAACCAGAGTCGCGCCGAACGAGACGCCAAGGCATAAGATCAAGGTATTACGGATATAACTGGGCAGCACTGTCGACGCCAAATGATCCCAAGTACCGCTAGCGCCGCCCGTAAACAAATTGGCTGCTACCGTCAGGATCGGCAGCGCCAGCAACGCGGCAAACAGGCATGCAAGCGAGGTCAAAATCGGCCACGAAAATTTGTGCGGTGGCTTGTCGCTGGCACGTATTTGTGTCTGCACGGAAATTCCAAATGAAAATGAGAATTATAATTGACTGCACAATCATCTAAGAACGCCTATGTCCTTGCTTGAACTCAACCACGTTTCTTATGCTTACAACCAGCACGAAGTGTTGGGCGAACTCTCATTGCGCTTGAATAGAGGCGCCATCGCTTGTCTGCTCGGGCCATCGGGTTGCGGCAAGACCACCGTGCTCCGTTGCATTGCCGGTTTTGAGCCCGTGAGTGGAGGCGAGATCTGGCTCGATGGGACGTTGGTAAGCGGTGCCGGTACCCAGACGGCTCCTGTACACATGGCTGCAGAGCGGCGGCTTATCGGTATGGTGTTTCAAGACTATGCCTTGTTTCCGCACTTGAGCGTTGGCGCCAACATCGCTTTCGGCTTGCACGCGATGGGCAAGCAACAGCGCAACGCCCGCGTACAGCAATTACTACACACAGTCGGGTTGGTCGGGGTCGAAGCAAGATATCCGCACGAACTATCCGGCGGCCAGCAACAGAGGGTGGCGCTGGCTCGCGCACTGGCGCCGCGTCCGCAGCTTCTATTGTTAGATGAGCCGTTTTCCAATCTGGATGTGGATTTGCGTGAACGCCTGGCGCTGGAGGTACGCAGCATTCTCAAGGCCGAAGGTACCACCGCCATACTGGTTACCCACGATCAGCACGAGGCATTCGCCATGGCCGATGAAATCGGTATCATGTACGAAGGCCGCATTCAGCAATGGGACACGCCTTACAATTTGTACCACCGTCCGAACAACCGTTTTGTGGCTGATTTCGTCGGCCAAGGCGTGTTTTTGCCAGGACAAGTACTCGATGGAAACCAGGTCAAAATCGAACTGGGTGCCTTGCCCAGCGCCACGCTACCAGTTGGTAAGCGCTTGCAGCAGGATGGCAGGGTTAGCGTATTGTTGCGTCCCGACGATGTGATGCATGACGATGCGAGCGAGCTTAAGGCCGAAGTCGTTGACAAGGCTTTTCGTGGCGCCGAATTCATGTACACCTTAAGACTGGCCAGCGGCGCGAAAATATTGTCGCTGGTCCCAAGTCACCATAACCATGCGATCGGTGAATGGATCGGCATTCGACTCGATGTCGACCACGTGGTAGCTTTCGATGATGCCGAGATGCGTATCGACGGTTCAAGTGGTAGTGATGTCGAACGGTAGGCAACCCATTAGCTTGAACCGCTCCGTCAGTAAATTCGGGATTTAGTATCGTTGCATTTACTTCAATGCGCCGGTAGCGGACACCCGATTTTCAGAGCAACGCCGTCTGTCTTCTTCATTTTCGAAAATATGGCTGACGCCATCCAGCCGTTATCCCAATCTGCTCTGAGCCCAGTTGTTAGCAGGGCGTCACCTAATAAAAGCTAATCGCGATCTGATTGCAAAAACCACTTGCTTTTTGTGCGTATTTACAGAAATAATGTAACCGCTTACATTACGTGCTGCAACTTTATCACGACGAGTTCAACGGAATGCAGGTACCGGGCTAAAGCGAAAAATGCGCCTCGGACACAAGCCCGGCCATAAAAACCATAAGGAGACAATATGACTCACCACTATCGCACCTTCGCACGTGCGACCATGACTGCTGCCCTCGGCGCAGCCCTGTTAGCGAGCTGCGGCGGCTCGTCCAATAGTTCACCCGCTACCACGCCGGACGGCTTGGCCATTTATCAAGACTGGCCGCGCATCGACAGCGATATCAAGCAAGAACCGACTACCGAAGCCAATATTGCTGCCATCGTTGCAGGCATGTCGATCAATGAAAAAGTCGGCCAGATGATACAGCCGGAAATCAAGAGCATCACGCCAGACCAGGTACGCCAGTTCTACATTGGCTCGGTACTCAATGGTGGCGGCTCTTTCCCTGCCAATAATAAACATGCGCTGTCGTCGGACTGGGTCAAGCTGGCCGACGATTATTGGGCGGCCTCGATGGCGACCGACTCTAAAGTTAAAGTGCCAGTGATCTGGGGTACCGATGCAGTCCACGGCCACGGCAATGTATTTGGCGCGACCCTGTTCCCACACAATATCGGCCTCGGCGCGAGCAATGACCCGGCACTGATCCGCCGCATCGGTCAAGCGGTTGCAACCCAAGTTGCCTCGACCGGGATCGACTGGACTTTTGCGCCGACGTTGGCAGTAGTGCGCGACGACCGCTGGGGTCGCAGCTATGAAGGTTATTCAGAAGATCCGCTCATCGTTAACAAATTCGGCCGTGAAATGGTCAAGGGCTTGCAAGGCGATTTTGGCGGCAACGGCACCGTGATTGCCACCGCCAAGCATTTCATGGGCGATGGCGGCACCGATCAGGGCAAAGATCAAGGCATCAATATGTCGAGCAAGAGCGACATGATCAATATCCATGGCCAGGGTTATTACTCGGCACTGGGCGCCGGGGCGCAGACCGTGATGGCCTCGTTCAATAGCTGGAACAACGACAGCTTGAATATCAAGGTCGGCAAAATGCACGGCAGCAAGGAAATGCTGACCGACATCTTGAAAACCAAGATGGGCTTCGATGGCTTTGTCATCGGTGACTGGAACGGTCACGCCCAAGTACCCGGTTGCAGCGATGGCAGTTGCGCCCAGGCGATCAACGCCGGCGTCGACATGATCATGGTGCCGGATGCATGGCAACTCTTCATCACCAATACCATCGCGCAAGTCAATAGCGGCGAAATCCCGGTAGCGCGCATCAATGATGCGGTTACCCGTATCTTGCGCGTCAAGATGCGCGCCGGCATTTTCAAGGCAAAACGGCCTATGGAACGTGCGGGCGCAGGTGACGCCAACCAACTGCAACATCGTGCCCTGGCACGCGAAGCAGTGCAAAAATCGTTGGTCTTGCTGAAAAACGATAACAAGGTCTTGCCACTGAAACGCGGCGACAAGATCCTGGTGGTCGGCAAGAGCGCCGACAATCTGTCGAACCAAACCGGCGGCTGGTCGCTGACCTGGCAAGGCACTTCCAATACCAACGCCGATTTCCCTAATGCCGACAGTATCCTGGCCGCTATCAAGGACGCCAACGGCAACGCCAATGTGGTCTATAGCGCGACCGCCGCTGGCATCAACCTGGCTGACTTTAAGGCGGTCATCGCTGTTATCGGCGAGACGCCTTACGCTGAAGGTGTGGGCGACATCGGCAAGACCGGTACGTTGGAACACGCCAAGCGTTATCCAGAAGATCTGGCCGTGCTTAATGCAGTCACAGGCAAAGGCGTGCCAGTGGTTACTTTACTGATAACTGGCCGCGCCGTATTGTCCAACAAGGAACTGAACCGTTCAGACGCCTTTGTGGTGGCATGGTTGCCGGGTACAGAAGGCAAGGGCGTAGCGGATGTGCTATTCCGTAAAGCATCCGGTGAAATCAATGTCGACATGACTGGTAAACTCAGTTTTTCATGGCCAAAATCGGCTTGCCAAACCCCGCTCAACAAAGGCGACGCGGCCTACGATCCACAGTTTGCCTACGGTTATGGTTTGAATTACGCCGACGACAAGAAACTGGCAAAATTTGACGAAGCCGTGCCAACCCTGGGCTGCGGACAAACCGCCAGCACCGGCGGTAAAGCAACCGTCGATCTGGACGTGTACAAGCAAGCCGACAAGGCACCGTACGCGTTGAAGATTTCGTCGCCAGTCAATTGGGGCGGCACCTTCCTCGGCGCCGACCTGAACGCGGTCGTTTCGCAAACCAATATCTCGGCCGAAACGACCCAGATCAATGTGCAGCAAGACGGCAAGAAAATAACCTGGACCGGCGAAGGCCAGATCTTCTCGCAATCGACCGAAACCGCAGATCGTCAGGATTACCTGAACGCCGATAGTGCCTTGGTATTCGACACGATCGTGCATCAGGCGCCGGAAGCCTTGGTCAAGGTACGGATCGATTGCCGTCATCCCTGTGTTGGCGAACTTGACGGCACCACCATGTTCAAGGGTTTTGCGCTCAATACCAAACGCACGGTTAAATTGCCGCTGGCTTGCTTTGCTGCCAAGGGTACCGATTTTGCCCTGATCGATACCCCGTTCCTGGTCTACACCACCAAAGCCTTCGGCGCCTCGTTTGCCAATATCCGCTGGGTACCCGGTGCTGCCAAGGATGCCGATGCGATCACCTGCGATTCGATGGTGCCACCAGCGCCGGTCTACAACGCTCCGGTACCTGGCCCGAGCTACACGGTATTTAGCAACGGCGTCGTGAGCGGCAACTTCAAGAGCGGGACCTGGTCCACCAACGGCGCCCACACCACGTTTGCCATTTTGCCCACGGGCGAAGTCAGCCTGGACTTTTTGGCCGACACCGGCGATGGCTTATTCTTCTTTAGCCAAGGCACGGAGCTCAATCTGGGCGACTATGCCAGCGGCAATATGGAGTTTGAAGTCAAGGTCGAGGCTTACGGCAGCAATGTCGGCGGTCTGGCCGTCAAGATGGAAAGCCCCGGTTCCGGTTGCGCCAGCGGCGATTATATTTTCGGCCGCCCGGCAGTCGGTGCCTGGCAGTCGTATAGCGTGAAAATCAGCGATGTCACAGCTGCCGCCTCCGCTTGTTTCGACCTGCACAATATCGGCATGCCGTTCGGCACCTTGCCGAAGTGGGGCGAGCAACAAGGCGTCAAATATCAAGTACGCAATGTACGTTTCGTCCAGTAATTTGAGTTGACCGACTAGATATAAGGTCGGCGGTATTTGTCTTGTTGTTGTCTTGTTATTGTCTTAGTAAGGGCGTCAGGATTTTTCTTGATGCCCTTATTTAATTTGCACATGACCGTAAATCGATCAGCACGCTTGACCGGCGTGTCGTCCGAGGCGTCAATTGAGATATCAAGTTTTATCCAATAAACGCTCGCTTCATACGCGCCACGTTTGATGTTGCCCGAGGCAATAGCGCATCAAACTGGACCGTCCTCAAATTTCTCGTATCCCATGTTTTGGAGATTACATGCCCCATATCGTCAAGAAATTCTTTGCCTTACTACCTATTTGTCTCGGCGCGTTCTGTAGTAGCCCGATCTTGGCCGCGGATTTTAGTGGTGCAATGGTGATGACCGCTACCAGTTCCAGCTCGGCTATCTTGAGTCAGGCAATACCGCGCAAGCGGTCAATTAACCCCGTCTTGTCCTTACTCTTAGGCGATGACGGTAAAACGCTGGCCGATCTGGGTATATATAAAAAAGGCGACAAGGCGCCCTATGCCCTCAAAATTTCCTCGCCAGAGAATTGGGGCGGCACCTTGGTCGGATCCGACCAAGGTGCCGTGGTGTCCCACGCCAATATTTCGGTTGAAACAAGCCAAGTCACTCTGCCGCAAGATGGCAAGAAAGTGACCTGGAGTGGCGCCGCGCAGGTATTGTCGCAAGCTGGCGCCACGGCTGACCGTCAAAGCTATCTGGACGCCAAAGCTGCCCTGGTATTCGACGTGATCGTGCATCAGGCGCCGGCAGATTTGGTCAAGGTACGGATCGATTGCGGCTATCCCTGCCTGGGCGAACTCGATGGCACCACCTTGTTCAAGAACTTCGCCCTCAGCAGCAAATACACCGTCAAGTTGCCGCTGGCTTGCTTCGCCGCCAAGGGCACCAATTTTGCCACGGTCGATACTCCATTCCTGATCTACACCAGTAAAGCGTTCAGCGCTTCATTCGCGGATATTCGCTGGGTTGCCGGTGCCGCCAATGATGCCGATGCAATTAGTTGCGACAGCATGGTGCCGCCGGTACCGGTCTTCAATACGCCCGTGCCCGGCCCGAGCTACACCTTGTTTGGCGACGGCATTGTGAATGGCGGCTTCCAGAGCAACGCTTGGTCCACCAACGGTAGCCACGCCGCCTTCGCACTGGTGCCGGGCGCTGAAATGAGCCTCAACTTTCTGGCCGACGGCGGTGATGGCCTGTTCTTCTTCGACGCAGGCACGGCGCTTAATCTGATCAACTATGCCAGCGGCAAAATGGAGTTTGAAATCAATGTCGAGGAATATGGCAACAACACCAGTGGCTTGGTGGTCAAGATGGACAGTGTCGGCGGCTGCACCAGTGGCGACACCTTGTTCGGCCGTCCAGCGGTCGGGCAATGGCAGCAGTACAGCATCAATATCAGTGACCTGACTGCGAACCCGGCGAGCTGTTTCGACCTGCACAATATCTCGGTCCCGTTTGGCACCTTGCCGAAATGGGGCGAGCAGCAAGGCACCAAGTATTCGGTGCGCAATGTGCGGTTTGTGCAGTAATGATCGCTTGAGGCGTTGATGTAAAGCAGTCAAGATGGGCTTTAAAAAAAGGCGTCAGGATTAATCTTGACGCCTTTTTCTATTTCAATGCAATTAACAGTGAGGCTTATCTCTCCCAGAAGGTCGCATCATTACGATCCAGCGTACTGCTGACCGGTTCGCTATAAAACAAGCTATTGCGGTGGCGCAGATAATTGCCCGGGAAATTGACCGATTCAAACGACACGCCATCGCCATTGCCGACGCCCTGCTTTTTGCGCCAGGTCGCATCGTTGCGGAAACCGGCCGAACCATCGCTGGCATCTTTCCATACCTCGCCATTGCGGTGACGTAAGTAAGTACCCGGGAAATTGATCGACTCAAACGACATCAAATAAGGATCGGACAAGCCCGGCACCAACTTCCATTCAGAATCCTGATACGGGTTGACGTTGGCGTCGAGCCGGGCGCGGCTATTGGCGTGACGGATGAAATTGGCGCCCACATTGATCGACTCAAACCGCACATTCGAATTGGCCGCCGAGCCGGCCGGTTCGTTGATCTGCGCACCGAAGGCAACCGGCGTGCCGAAATAGGGCGTGTTATCTGTGTTCCATGAAAATGCCTGCGCCCGCACGCTGCGGTTACCCCAGCCGCCATTGGAAAATTGGAAGGCGTGATACACGATCCAGTCTTCTTGCCCATTGGGCGATTTGACGAATGAATTATGTCCAATACCGTAAGCCTGGCCGCCAGGATTTTTTTCAAAAACCGGCGTGTTTTTCTTGACCCATGAACCTGGATTGAGCACATTGCCGTCGGTATTGGAAATCAAGCCCAGCTTGTAATCGTCGGTCCAACTGCCGCTGGCGGAATAGACGATGTTGATGCGGCCGTTTTTCTTGATCACTTCCGGCCCTTCCAGCAAGGCGGCGCCGACCGTTTCCCAGTTATAGGTCGGTGCTGCAATTTCGACCCGGCTGCCGCTGATAGTGTAGGGATTGCTCATCGGCGCAATATAAATGCGCTGCGGGAAACCATCGTTGGCACCATTCCAGCCCGACCAGACAAAATACAGCGAGCCGTCATCTTTTTGCAGCACCGTACCGTCAATCGCCCAGACATCGGCCGAGGCCGCTACCTTGCCGCGGAAGGTGTACGAACCTTGCGGATTTTGGGTATTGGCTTCCAGCGCATACATGCGGTGATTGGTGTTGTTGCCATCGTCGGCGGCAAAATGGATATACCAGCGGCCATTAAGGTAAGACAGTTCCGGCGCCCATAAATCTTTCGAATATGCGGTGCCTACCGGCGGTGTCCACACCACGGTCATCGGTGCGGTGCCGATATCTTGCAAGCGTTTAGACTTGGCAATGCCGATACGGCTATCTTCAATACTGCGGACCCAGTAATAAAATCCGTCCCGATACACCACTGACGGATCGGCCGCACCCGCTGGGCCGTTGGCCGGCACGATCGGATTGTCAAAAGTCGCGGCCAAGGCCGATTCGCATACCGCGCCCAACATCGACGCCAAAACCAGTCCCACCAATGAAGCGTTTCGTGCGTTTCTTTTTAGTGTTGCTAACATGTTTTCTCCTCCACTCCCACGTAAAAATAGTTTCAGTCTGGCCGGCTGCTCTGGCCTTCCAAACTTTCATCAGGACGCATATCGGATTCATCGCCCATCCATCTTATAGTATTACTATTTGATGATTGGCAATTGTTAGATATTGTTAAATTGATCTATTTTTATGCAATAAAAGGGAGAAATTTTGTCCCGCACAGTGTCGTTGGCGGAAGCTATGGCTAGTTGGCATGAAAATTAATGTCACCAACAAAAATATACTGGATGGTGTATTTTTCGGAGGGCAATGAAAGCGTGCGGGATAAGTGGCATTTTTGCCTATACTCCCTAAAAATTACACAAATTCAAAATTATGAGGTGAAATCCGACCATTGGCCTCATGGCATCTACTGGCCACTGTTTCACGGGCAGCTCGTCTCTAAACATCACTTTATGCGCTCACTGGGAAGGCGGGATGCGCCAAAAAAAAGTTGCACCCCTTCCATTCGATACAAGGAGGCAGGCAGTCAACCCCCTAAGAAAGCGTTACCGGCGGCATTTTTTTTCACCCATTCTTCATCGCTTTTTACATACTTTTCACTCAGGCTAGCAAGTTTGATTGCGAGTTGAACTGATTTTTCCAATAAGGCATTTTCATTTTCGGCGTTCAAGTCATTGCGTGCGACTAGTGAAGCGAAGATGGTGGCAGACATCTGTGCGACGACCGATTCGCTGTGTTGTAGGTGAAGGAATTCTTCTTTTTGCATAGTCGTTTCAATTGAAAGTGGTGGGAAATTACCGTCACTGCTTGTTGACAGAAACGCAAACAAGTATAGCTCGCTCGCCGGGTTTGCAAATGTGCCAACAAACGTCAGTGCGTGCAAAATTGTCCGTGGCAGTGGTGACGATTTAAATAGTGTTGTCATTCAGGCCGGGGCGCCATCTGGCAAGTTTGCATCGCTTGTTTCCTGCCCTTTTGTAAGTTCAAGCCAGCCGACCGCCAGTCCCAACCAGCGCCTATCGTCACTTAATGCCAGATCGATGGGTCGGCAGGTGCGATCTACCGAGATCGTCCAACGGACTTCAGCTAAATCATCCGTGGCAAATTGATCTGGCGTGAGACTACAGCGCAAAATAAATGTCCCGTCGTCCTGCGCCGCAAGATCGCTTGCGATGTCTACGTCATTGATTTTCACTCGCGCCGACCGAAGAGTTTCTTTAGTGAGCCAACATACGAGGAGCGCGCTAACGTTCATCGGCCCATCGATCAGTGTCGGCACGACGATGGTTGAACTTGACATCGGCCCACTCCAGCGAAATGCGCCCAGAGATGGATGTTGTTCCAACAGATGCCATTCAAAACCGGCATATGCTTCGTCCGGATATACCCGCAAACTGCCGTCAACCCATTTCGCCGGTTCACGCAGCGCTTTGCGCGATCCCTTGAAGTCACAATTGGTAGACGCCGCGGCGGCAGCCTTGGTATTGAGGTCTGGCGCAATCTCAATTTTATGCAATCGGTCTTCATTGGCCGAACGCAATGCTGTGCTGAGTTCCTTGCGCCTGAAATTTTCGCCGTCGCGCCGCATGTTTTCAAGAAACTGCCGCTGCTCGAAAGGATCGCGCAAACGATAAGCATCGCGTCGCCAGGCCGCGTTGAATTTAAAAGTCGTGAACTCGCCAGTGGCGATAACACGTGCACCGGCTTCATGACACCGGACGAGGAAATCATAGTCGACAGCTACTTCCGCCACCGCTGGTGGGCGCCATCCGCCAATGTTGAGAGCCAACTCTTTGCGATGCAACATCGATGAGGGAGGGAAAAAATGCCTCGGACTAAAAATATCATTTGGAAAAAATCCACTTACGCAACGAATGCCGGATCCGGGTGGCCCATACATCAAGCTTGCTGCCGCAACGATATCGGCACCGCTTTTCTCAAACACGTCCGCAGCGGTTTCAAGATGGGTCGGCCACCAAAGGTCATCGTGCCCGAGGTAAGCAATATATTTTCCTAGTGCCAGCCACAATGCATGGTTATTCGGACCCCACTGGCTGCCAAAATTTTCCGGCAAATTACACCACTTGAACCGGCTGTCGCCAAACTCCTGCACTACTACCTCGCTATCGTCGGTACATGCATCGCCAACGACCAGTACCTCGAGATCCTGACAGGTTTGCGCTTGAACCGATTCCAGCGCTAGTCTGAGCGCAGAACTCCAGTTGAAAGTGGCAATGATTACTGTAAATTTCGGCGCGTCTGCTTTGACAATCATGTGATTCCCGAGAAAAAAGCCATGGCTGAGTTGCTAACTGGTACCAAAGATAAGCCCATTGCCAAGTGTCTCATGAGCGCCGGTAAATGCCTTGTGTTTAGCGCGCTCTTTAGCCTTGGTTCATTCGCATATTGCCCCGCTACTGACAACTGTAAATTTTTTGTCCAAAAAATCTCAAATGTCCCCAATTCACCCTTGCACCTAACGTAACGTCATGATTTATTCTGCATCGCAGATCAAGGAGAAAGCAATGTTGCTGAAAATCGGGGACTTGGCCAAACGTGCCGGGCTGACGGTGCGTGCGCTGCATCATTACGATGCGATTGGCTTGTTGTCGCCGTCGAACCGGGCCGACGGCGGCGCGCGGCTCTATGATCAACACGATGTGATTCGGCTGCACCGGATCGCTGCCCTAAAGCAATTTGGTTGGTCACTACCGGAGATTCAGGCGAATCTGGATGCGCCCGACAGTGCACCGCTCGAAATCATCGAACGGCAGATGGGCGTGCTCGAACAGCAGGTGCGCTATGCGCAGGCTTTACACGATCGGCTCGGTCAGTTGCGCGAAAAGATTGCCAGCGGCGGCGACACCGGCGTCAATGACTGGCTCACACTATTGGAAATGATGACTATGATTGAAAAACACTTATCAAAAGATGACTTGGCCGACTTGCCGCAAGCGTTCACCGGCCTTGATCCAGGCTGGGCTGAATTGACGACCGAAATTGAACAAGCCATCGAGAGTGGCGTACTGCCTGAAAATCCTGAGGCGCAGGCCTTGGCTTGGCGTTGGATGCGGCTATTAAAGGATTCGACCGGCAATAACGCGACCTTGGCCATGCGGCTCAAGGCAATGCAAGAACAGGAACAGCGCGCGCAAGAAATCAACGGCATCAATCCGCGCATGTTTGGCTGGATCACGCACGCGTTTGCCCATGCCCGTAGCACCTTGTTCGGCAAATACCTGAACCCGGCCGAGCTGGCCGATCTGCGGCGGCGCCAGATCGCGCATTTGGACCAATGGCCGCCGTTGTTTGCTGCTTTGCGCGAGCAGATGCAAGCCGGGGCTGCGGTGGGCGATCCGGCGGTGCAGGATTTGGCGCGGCGCTGGCAAGAATTATTTCTACTTTCGTATTGCGGCGACGATGCGGTACTGGAAGGCAAGGTACGCGCTGCACTGCCGCTGGAGCCGGATTTGATGTTGGGTGTCGGCATCGACATGGCCTTGATCATGTTTGTCCAGCAAGCCATCATGGCGTCCCAAAGCACGGCGGCATCTAGTACCAATGCCGGCCCGAAACCGAGCGCGCAACGGGTCGCGGTGCTGCGGGCGGCGCATCAGTTATTGGAGCAGCCACTGATCCTGGACGACCCGCTGGCGCTGAAAATCTTGGGCGCCGCCGACCAAGCCGCAGTGCGCAGCAATTTAGCGCAATATACCGATCCGATGACAACGGCATTGCGTACCTCGCTAGTGGTGCGCAGCCGCCTGGCAGAAGACGAATGGGAAAAATCTGCCAGCAACGGCGTGATCCAATATGTCATTTTGGGTGCCGGGCTCGACACCTACGCCTACCGCAGCAAGATGCAAAACTGCCGCATTTTCGAGGTCGACCTGCCGTCCACCCAGCAATGGAAACGCGATTGTTTACACGCCGCCGGGATCGAAGCGCCGCCGCAGCTGACGTATGTACCGACCAATTTCGAACATGGCAGCTTGGCAACATGTTTGGCGCAAGCCGGATTTAAACACGATCAGCCGGCGTTTTTTTCCTGGCTGGGGGTAGTGGTCTATCTGGAACCGGAAGCCATTACCGAAACCCTGCAATTCATCGCGTCCTGCGCGCCAGGCAGCGCGGTGGTGTTCGACTACGTTACCGCACCGGCCCTGCTGACAGCGATGGAAAAGATGGCGCTGGAAATGATTGCCAAGAATGTCGCCAAGAGCGACGAGCCGTGGAAGACGTACTTCGACCCGGCTATGCTGTCAGAGCAAATGCATTCCTTGGGATTTGGCGCGGCTAACAATCTTAGTGCCGAGCAATTGCATGAGCGCTACCTGTCCGGCCGCAGCGATGGATTGCGGGTTGGGAATATCGCCCGACTGATGCATGCGGTGGTGTAAGTTGGGACTGTGAGTCGCAATAGGCTCTTTTCAGGGCTTGCGGCTTAAAATATACTATGGTGGGTATATTTTAAGCCGCAATGAAAACGAGCGGCGTAGGCATGTTTTTGCCTCATACTCCCCCTATTTTGCATTGTTATCGGCCACATGCATGGAATTTCCAAGGCGCTGGATTTTGCTGACTATAATCGACCGCTTCACACTTCCGAGCGCCCACCTTTATGTTTAGCCTCCACCGATTTGCCCGTTCACGTCCTTATTTAAGCATTGCCATTGTGGTGGGGGTGTTGGCAGTGGTGTTGGCGCCGGCGCAATGGCCCCTGACCACCACCGTGCTGGCGGCATGGAATATCGCGGTCTGGACTTATCTGTGCCTAATGGGCTGGCTGATGGTAGGTGCCAACCACGCGATGGTGCGCAGGGTTGCCGAGCAAGAAGATAAGGGTGCAGGCGCCGTGTTAGTCATCCTGTCGCTGGCGGCAACGGCTAGCTTGTTTGCTATTTTTGCTGAATTGGCTGGGCTAAAAGACTTATCCGATACCGACCGTCTGCTGCGTTACGGATTCACCGGTTCGACCATTTTGGGATCGTGGCTGTTGGTGGCGGTCTTGTTTACGCTGCACTATGCACGCGAGTTTTACCGTTCGCCGCCGGAGCAGCGCGCCTTGCGCTTTCCAGATGAAGAGAAATACCCGACATATTGGGAATTCATGTATTTTTCCTTCACCATCGCAGTCGCCGCCCAAACCTCGGACGTGAAGGTAATGAACCGCCCTATGCGCAAAATTGTGATTGCGCAATCGGTACTCAGTTTTGCCTATAACGTTGCCATCGTCGGCTTGGCGATCAATATTGCGGCCGGTATTGTCGGCGGCTAAGTTTTGCTCAATTTTGCTTCGATACACGCAGATAAAAAAACGCGGCAAGTGAATGTCACTTGCCGCGTTTTTTATTGCTAGCTGTCAGCCAGAGCTGACCAAGCTAAAAACCGATTAACGGCGAACGCGTTTTTCGATCATTGTCTTGGCATCAGCCAATGCTTGCTTAATGTCTTTGCCATTTTCCAACACATTTTCCAACTCGGCATTGACGACTTCTTGCGCTACAGGATTGAACTTGTCGACCGAAATCGCAGGAATCTTGTGCGCGATGTCACGCCAGAGTTGACGCGCTTTTTGGCCACCCAGGTATTCGATCGGTTGATCGATGAAGGTGTCTTTTTGCGCTTCAAACAAGGCTGGGAAAGCATCGACGCTACGCAAGGTATTGATTTGCACGTCTTTGTTCAGGGTCATGGTCTTGACGAAATCCCAAGCCAGTTGCTTGTTTGTCGCTTTTTTCGGTACCGCGAAGAAAGAGCCACCATAAGAAGCATAGGTGCCGCTTGGCAACATTGCCGAACGCCATTTACCGGTCGATGCTGGTGCCAGCCAGTTCTTCAAGTGACCAGCCAACCATGCGCCCATCATTTGCGAAGCGATTTTGTCGCTCTTGAAGCCTTCTGACCATTCATTGGACCATGCACCAACTTTGGCATCGATACCAGCTACGCGAACCGCTTTTGCCAGTTCGAATGCTTTAACAAAACGTGGCGAATCAACCAGCGACTTGCCGGCCTTGTCGAAATAGATCCCTTCGCCGTCTTTCAAGCCAGCGCGGATGTAGATGATTTCAACGTCGCTGGCATTCGCCAACAGGTAGGCGCCAGTTGCAGCTTTGAGTTTCTTGCCGGACTCGATATAGCTTTCCCATGATTTGGTCAAATCGGCTTCGGTAATGCCAGCCTTGTCGAACATATCTTTACGGTAAAACAGCGTGCCTGGGCCGACGTCATGTGGCATTGCAGCCAAGCCGTTGGTAGCGCTAGCAGCTTGTGGCCAAGTATATTTGGTCATTTTGTCGCGGAATTGCAGCGCGTTGTAAGGCGCTTTCGACAAATCTTCCAAGCCATTCGACTCGGCGAAACGACCGATGAAATCAACGTCAACCGCCATCACGTCTGGCAGGTTGGAGCCGGTTGCCAGTGCTGTGGTCATGGCAGTGTGGTGATCGCCATGGTTCAGGCTGATGACTTTGACTTCGACGTCAGGATGGATCTTTTTGAATGCGGGAATGGCTTCCTTGATCGCTTTGTCTAGTTCAGGGAATGCGGCAACCGAGATGGTGGTTGCGGCGTGTGCCGAGAACGAAGCGGCAAGTGCCGCGGCAATCAAAGTACGTGATGCTAGTTTCATTAAGACTCCTTGATATTAGTATGAGTTAACTTTCGTGAAATCGATTTCACAAAAGCCGACACCATTAGAAAATAGAAGTTGCCGCTTGTCAACCGTTTACAAGGCATTTAGATAACGCTATCAGAACAATATTTGATTTCGCGTTAAACCACCTTGGCTAAACAACATCAGAAAGGCGGATGCGCTTTGAATCACGTGCAAAATGCAGTGTCCTGTTTGCAATAAACCTGTCCAATAGCACATGGTGCTGGAGAGACAATCACCCTATCCCCTTCTATTCAAGGTCGATCCGGCCAACCAAGCCATGCACCTGTCCTCCAGGTCCGGCCGCAAAAAACAGGGTATTGGTCGGTTGGCTATTGAAACCATTGCCAAAGCTAATACCCCGCAAGCCATCGATGCTGATTGCTGCGCCCACTTCATTAGCCAAGGTACCGAGATACGCGCCGCTTACTGGATCGTAGGCATTGATCCTGCCATCGCCAAAATTGCCGACCAAGAGCGCGTTGCTAAAGATGCCAAAATTGCTTGGCGCTAAGGCCATGCCCCACGGTGCATTCAGACGCTCTGCGGTCAGCAGTTCTCTGACCAAATAGCCGCCGCTATCGAATACGTTGACAAACCCTAGACCGGGACCGATGACTTCGTCGAAGCCTTGGATCGTGCGCTTGGCATAGCTGACATAGATCAAGTTGCCGATAGCTTGAATCCCGTAAGGCGCGTAATCGGCAGGAATTGAGGGATCGGCGAAATTGCCGGGCACGATGACGCGATTGAAATTGGGGTCGAACACATCAACCAAGCCATGTTGGAAGTCAGTGACATACAGATAATTGGTGCCGAGATAATTGCTAAGGGCCGCGCCTTTATACGCCTTGCCCACAGCGCCACCGTCGTAAGTCGTCACGGCGTTGGTCGCGTTGACCGAAGGCGCCCAGGCCGAGACGGTACCCGCTTCGCCCACAAAAATGAAAACACTTTTAGCCACCACGCCACCCTGCGTGATCAAAAAATCCGCCGTCGGGTTATACACAATACCGGTCGGGCCGGCGGCACCTGCTTGGCCGGCCGGCATCGCCACCACCAGCGATTGCGGGACGCCATTGCCGTCGTATAGCGTGGAGGTCGAGCTGCCGTTGGCCGCGACCCAGGCAACACCTTGTGGATTGAAGGCGATACCCCAGCCGTTGAGCAAGAAGGGATCGATATGCGCCGCCGCAATGGTGCCGTCGGACACCAGGGCGCTAGCCCGATAACGGTCGCCGTAGTAAGCAGGCGCTGAATCGCCACCACCACCGCAACTGCCGAGCACGGCAGCCAGGCTGAGCAACAGCAGTTTGTTTGCCAGCCATCTGGCAGTACTTCGATTCACACCAAGTTCGGTTTTCATGAGAACTCCTTTTTGAATGAATGCAGTATCAAATGAAATATCGGACGAAACTTAAACCCATGCGCGCCAGCCAATTACGGTGGATTCCCATCGACGCTAAAAACGTTCAGGCCTGAAGGAAGCGGTGCTTGCTTACGTTCATGAGCTATTGAGCGGCTGCGCCAGCAATACTGCGGTTTGCAGGCGCATCCACAGGATGGCTTGGCTGCGCTGGCCATCGCTGACGGTCAAGAGGTAGGCACCGGTCGCCATCGGGCCTTCGATCACGCGTGAATGGCTCACTGCCAAGATGCGTTGCACATCCTGGATCGTGGTTTGCGGCCGGAAGATCACCAATACATTGGCAATGCTGTTATTGCGCAGATCGGCAGCGGCCATTTGCACGGCACTATGGCGTTCCGTCAACCAGAGTGCAAGCCCAACAATAATGGCAATTTGCAGCAGTGAAATCCAGCGTAGCGCCAGATTGCTGCGCATGAGCAAACCTAGCAAGCGGCGCGCCGTGTTGTGTGGCGCTGCAATCTCGGCACTGCGCCGCAGCCGCGCCAGCGATGTCTCCAGATCGGTACCGGAGGGGCGGTACGAACCGGCTACCTGCACCATCCTTTGCCGCGCCAATTCGTGCTGGCAACGCAGGCAGGTCGTCAGATGCGTCCCGACCAGGGCATCTTCGTCGGGGCTGAGAGTGCCAGCGACAAACCACGGCAACAAGGCGCATAGCTCGCGCGCACTGGAGGGATCAAGCAGCGGCAGTATGCCAGCGGCGCTCACGCCACCTCCAGCAAACCGGCCAGGGCATTGTTCAAGCGACGCCGCGCGTGAAACATGCGGGTTTTCACCGTATTGACCGGGCAATCCATGATCACGGCAATTTCGCCATACGCCATGTCGTGGTAATACGTCAGATTAACCACAGTGCGCTGCAACAGCGGCAAGGCATCGACGGCATGCTCGACAATTACATGCAACTCAAGTCGGTTGACGAGCACTTCCGGCTCATGCTCCGGCTCCCCGGCCAGCAAGTCGAAATCGGCCTCGACCGGTTCGGTCAGAACGCGCAGCGCCTTCAGTGCCTTGCGATAGGCGATGGCAAAAATCCAGGTCGATACCTTGGCGCTGAGGTCGTAGGTATGCGCCCTTTGCCACACCACTAGCATGGTGTCGTTAATGACCTCTTCGATTAATTGCACGCTACGGGTAAAGCGACCCAAAAAGCGACCCAGACGCGGGAAATATGCACGGTACAAGGTGTCGAAAGCTAAGCCATCTTGTTGCGTGATCAGGCCGATCAGGCGCGCATCGTTCAGGTCAGCGCCGCTCCGGCCTCCGGGCGCGGCGGTGCCGGGTGGATCTGGCCGATGCAGCATCGCATTATTCTCACGCATGGCATGGATACCCAAGGTCGCAGGATGATCCCATGGTAGTAAGAAGGCGTTGCCCCGCATTTGTCATTGCTCACACTTTGCGCAGGTTTCCCCATAGCGCGCGAATGGGGCATGGCGCCAATTGCTGTGCCGCTACCGGACTCAGCAACGCCGCAGCCAACCGTGCCAGCCGACAAATCACAGAGAATTGATCTCAATAAATAGGAAAAATAGGGGAGTATAAGAAGAATTATGTGCAAACCCGCACAGATTCATTGATGCAAATAAAATACACGCAGGAGTATATCTAAGGTCTAAAACGCCTTCCAGCAGTCTTCAGCAAGGATCGCAGATGGCTACCGCCCCCCGCAAATGGGGAACGAACGAGCGACGCGATTTATTTATACACACCGCAACCGAGCACCAATTGTTCGGTCACCCGTTCCACATAGGACGTCTTGGATTCCACTTTTTTGGTAACGGGATTGACGATGCTGTAATCGACCCAGCCGCCGCCATTGGCCGCCGCCGAAAACGCGTCATCGACCAGTTTGCGGCCATCCAGCCCCGGCACGTTCAATAAGCAGATACCCAACTTGGCCTCATTGCCGCCAAAGGCGCGATAGATGCCTTGGCGGTCGAATACGAAGACGTACATATCGCGATCGGCAAACTGGTGATCCTTGTCGCTGGTGATCAATTGCAAGGCGTCGCGGCCTTTTTCCTTGCACAAGGCCATACCTCTTTTGACCAGTGCAAATGCATCGTCGGCTGAGCCCTGGCGCAGCTTGAAGGACGCTACCGATTTCGCCACCTTGCCGGCACGCTGATCCAGCGCGGCCGATGTGGCAAGTGCGGTTTCGGCCATTTGGCCGTTGCTTTGCGTCAGTTCGTCCAGTTGCTTCAGCGCTAGCGAGATTTGCCCCAGTCCGTGGCTTTGCTCGGCCGTGGCGGATGAAATGGCGCTGACATTGCCGGCCAATTCCCGGATGCCGCTGACGATTTCGCCCAAGGTAGTGCTGACCAGTCCGATCTGGGTCACACCGGAGCCGACTTTCTCGACCGAGTCTTCGATCAAGTGTTTGATTTCCTTGGCCGAACTGGCGCTGCGCTGCGCCAGATTGCGTACTTCCGCCGCCACCACTGCAAAACCGCGTCCTTGCTCACCGGCACGAGCCGCTTCGACCGCTGCGTTAAGCGCCAGGATATTGGTCTGGAACGCAATCGAATCGATCACGCTAACGATGTCTTGCACCTTCAATGCGCTGACCTGGATGCCCTTCATCGAATCGACTGCCGACTGCATGGCGTCGCCGCTTGATTCGGCAATCATGCGCACATTGATTGCCAGTGAATCAACCGCTTTGGCGCTGTCGGCATTTTTCTTCACCGTGTCGGCTAGTTCCGCCACGCTAGCTGTGGTTTGCTCCAGGCTGGAAGCTTGCTGTTCGGTACGGGACGATAATGCCGACAGGCCGCTGGCTAAGTGTTGCCCCGATTGCGACACCATGACCGAATCGCTACGGATGCTGGCTACCAGCGACGACAGGTTGATGCTCATGGTCTCTAGCGTCTTGCCGGTTTGGGCCAGTTCATCAGAACCGCTGACCTGCACCAATTGCGACAAATCGCCGGACGCCGTGGTGGTGGCGCTGCGTTGCACGTCCTTCAGAGCGGCAACAAAACTACGGTAAAAACCGAATGAAAAATACAACAAAATCAGCGAAAAAATCAGCACCGTTAGCAGCACGGAATCGATCACGCGGATCTGTTCAAACCGCTGCGCACTTAAAAATACGATGGGAACAAGATAGAGCAGGCACAAGCCGATGAGCTTCGTTTTTAAATGCAGCCGTGCCATTAACCAACTGCTAGGCGTCATCATCAGGTTCAACAGATTGCGCTTGACCATTGCGTTAGCCTTAAAAAATCGTTGAATACAAATCAATCGTGTCAGGTACACACGTCCTGCAATGCATAAATTCAACCATAAAATACACTGAATAGGCTAGACCGCGCTACAAATTGCATGGGCCAATCTCAATTTGTTTGATGTTCTGACGAATTGAAACATTGCCCACCATGGCAAAAGAAATCAACCGCAATTGTGCCTTTGCCACGCAAAAAAAATTCACACCACGGCATCTTGCGCTATCGCGAGAGGACGTGCAATGGATCAAATAGCGCTGCCGCGGCGCGCCTATTCTGAAAGCCATCGTCGTAGCCAAAATTTACGTGGTATGCCAGCAAATCGAGCGCCGGACGGATAGCCGCATCCGATCCGGTGAGAATAACAATCAGCCATTGGCGCTGGGGTTGAAACGCGTTTATATTGGCTGCCTTTTTTGCAGCCGCTGACGCGTTTATATTGGCTGCCTTTTTTGCAGCCGCTGACCGCTATGGTAGAGATCAGCGCTAGAATAATTTTAGAAAATTGCAACAAACTCGACATCACTCTTGCTAGTTGCCAATTGGCGGCGCGAGCAAAGTAGCCAACAAAATTTTATGGCCGTCGTTCTATTCAAACCCGAAGGCAGCAGCATGCGAAATAAACTCAAACTCATCGTCGGCAATTGGAAAATGAATGGCAATCTGGATGCCAATGCACGACTGTTGCGCGATATCCGGCATGGACTCGATGCCAGTTCCAACCTGGTTGCGGTGTGCGTGCCGGCGCCGTATTTGTGGCAATGCCAGATGGCCTTGGCTGACTCGCCTATGACGTGGGGCGCACAAGATGTATCGCCGCACGAGTCAGGTACGTTTACCGGTGAAGTATCGGGCGCGATGTTGGCCGATTTCGGCTGTAGGTACGTGATCGTCGGCCATTCCGAGCGGCGCGCCTATCATGCGGAAAGCGATGAATTGGTGGCGCAAAAAGCACGCCGCGCCTTGCAAGCTGGCTTGACGGCCATTGTCTGTCTCGGCGAAACCTTGGCCCAGCGCGATGCCGGCCAAGCTGCAGCAGTAGTGCAGCAACAACTGGGCACCGTGCTGGCCGCGCTGACGGTGGAGCAAGCAGCGCAGATCATCGTTTCTTACGAGCCGGTCTGGGCCATCGGCACCGGCAAAACCGCCACCCCCGAGATGGCGCAGCAAATGCACGTGCTATTGCGCGCCAAGATCGCCGGCAAAAATTCGCAAGCGGCGCAAACCGTGCGCATCCTGTATGGCGGCAGCATGAAGCCAGAAAACGCAGCCCAGCTCTTGGCGATGCCCGATATCGATGGCGGCTTGATCGGCGGCGCTGCGCTCAAGGCGCCCGATTTCCTGGCAATCGTCAACGCAGCGAAAACTCATTCGTCCGCTTGAGCCGGCTTGCTAGCTGCCGCAACTGCTACCACGCGTGCGGCGTGAACCGCTTCCGGGATGTGCTGCGGCCGGTCGGCAAAACGCGCCGCCACGTCCCCGGCCTTGACGCTTTGCGCAGCTTGCAAAGCGGCTTGCAGATGCGCCATCTGCGGAAACGGACGTGGCGGTGGCGGCAGCGCACCATCCGGCCCGGCGCGACCTGAAGAATCACATTGCGCCGCCAACAGCATGTCGAGAAAACGTTGCGGCTTGCGGAAGGCGTCGCAGCGTTCCAGCAGGCTGACGGTGGTATTGGCGCGCAGCTCCTTAGCGCGGCCGATATTGCCATGTTCCCGTGCTGTCATGATTGCCAGCTCGCGGCAATCGTTGGGCACTTTCAGGCGCTGGCAGACTTGTTCGATCAAGCCGATACCGCGCTCTTCGTGACCGTGATGGCGCGGCCATTCTTGCGGCGGTGTCGTGCCTTTGCCGAGGTCGTGCATCAGCGCGGCAAACCGGATCGGCAAACTATGCTGCTGCTCTGCTGCATAGTCGATCACCAGTTCCATATGGATGCCAGTATCGATTTCGGGATGATGCAATGGCGGTTGCGGCACGCCCCACAAGACATCCAGCTCTGGCATGATGCGCGCCAGCGCGCCGCAATCGCGCAGCACCGTCAACATGCGCGATGGTTGCGCCTCCATCAAACCGCGCGCGAATTCTTGCCAGACCCGCTCCGGCACTAATGCATCGACTTCGCCCGCCGCCACCATTTGTCGCATCAGGGTATTGGTTTCAGGCGCGACGCTAAAATCAGTGAAGCGCGCTGCAAACCGCGCCAGCCGCAAAATCCGCACCGGGTCTTCGGCAAAAGCCTGCGATACATGGCGGAAAATACGCGCCTGCAAATCCTGTTGGCCGTTAAACGGATCGATCAGGCTGCCATCGTCGGCTTGGGCAATGGCATTGATGGTCAAGTCGCGCCGGATCAGGTCCTGTTCCAGCGACACGTCAGCGTCGGTATGAAACACAAAGCCGCGATAACCAGGCGCAGTCTTGCGCTCGGTCCGCGCCAGGGCATATTCCTCATGCGTTTTTGGGTGCAAAAACACCGGGAAGTCCTTGCCCACCGGTAAAAACCCCTGCGCCACCATGTGCTCCGGTGTAGCGCCGACCACCACGTAATCGCGGTCTTTCACCGGCAGGCCGAGCAAGCCGTCGCGCACCGCGCCACCGACCATATAGATTTGCATAGTTACACGGCCTCTTATTCTGGTTCGACGTCGTGCAGCGGCGCTGCTTCGGTTTCTGCCAAAGCCTCGCGCACCCATTGCGCCACTGCAGGATGGGCCGCGACCCGTTCCGCATACGCTTGCAAGGCAGGCGCGATGAACACGCCATAAGTACGGAAGCGCATCACCACCGGCGCGTAGTAGGCATCTGCAATCGAGAACTCGCCAAATAGAAAATGATGATGGCCATAACGCGACATGCATTCTTCCCAGATTTCGGCTTGGGCACCGGCAGTGCGACCCTTGCCGGGATAATGTTTGCGTATATGCATGGGCATCGCATTGCGCAAGGCCGAAAAGCCGCTATGCATTTCGGCGCAGATCGAGCGTGCCATCGCCCGCGCCGCCACATCGCGCGGCCACAGGTTTTTTTCAGGGAATTGCTCGGCCAGATATTCGCAAATCGCCAGCGAATCCCACACATGCATTTCGCCCGCGACCAGCACCGGCACCCGCCCGGCGGCAGAGTATTGCGCAATCCGGTTGGCGGTATCTGGCTGGTCGAACAAGATACGGATTTCTTCAAACGGGATGCCAAACGCCGTCATCAACACCCACGGCCGCATCGACCAGGAAGAATAATTTTTGTTGGCGATGACCAGCTTCAAAGCAGAACCATCGGCCGTTTCCAGTGTGCGGGACAGGGTTGGATCGAGTGCGGTTGCGAGCATGGGAGTGTCCTTTGATGGTTGAGATTGAATCGCATGAATGATTGCGTAGGCGCTCAGGTCGATGGCCGCTGCCCATTGTATTGAACGGACGTGGCCAGAATCAGGCTGATGCCATTATGTTTTATCGCACATTGTGACCCTATTCTGACGGGTGCGGGCGCTAAGAATAATCGAGCGCAGGACCAAGTTTGCTGTACCTCAATTAAAAACAATAATCACCAATCACCACAAAAAATGCATTAAAAACAATGATGCGCGCCCGATTTTAGCATTCATTCAAAAGAAATAGGGGGAGTATTAGTGCAAATAGGGCATTTCCCGCACGAGTTTATTGCCTCAGAAAAAATACTCCCGGTAGCATAAAAACTATCTAAAACACGATGGCACCCGTTCACCCGGCATCAACTGCCGATCGTTCCAAAGAAAACTGTTCGTCCAGCCAGCCGGTAATGCCGCCGACCATGATTTTTACCGGCCGTCCAAGTCGCGCCAGACGAATTGCAGCGCGCGTGGCGCCGTTGCAATGGGGGCCGGCGCAATAGGTCACGAACAGGGTATTGGCAGGAAACTGCGCCAGTTTCGAGGCGACGATTTTGCCTTGTGGCAAAGGGATGGCACCGGCGATATGACCGGCGGCAAACAATTCCGGCCCGCGCACGTCGAGCAAAATAAAATCGGCTTCGCCGTTTGATAACGCGTGGTGGACATCCCAGCAATCGGTTTCAAATTGCAGTTCTGCTTCGAAATGGGCCAGAGCAAGCGCGCTGCTGGCAGCGGGTATTTCAGTCACGGTAGACATGGTTCGTTACTCCGAATGTTAGAAGGTTAAGCATGGGTCGGGCTGTACTGTAGGCAAATTATGAATCGCCGAGAACACATTTAGCAGTGGCGCAAACGTCAATATCCAGTAATATTACGCCATGAAAAATCACTTGGTAGTCGCGCTGGCCTACGACCGTTTATGCACATTTGAGTTTGGTTGCACGGTTGAATTATTCGCTTTGCAGCGACCTGAGCTTGGCATCGACTGGTATGACTTTGCCGTATGCAGTGTCGAGCCGGGTCCGCTCCGGGCGGCTGGCGGGATTACTGTTACCGCGCCATATGATCTTGATTTGCTGGACCGCGCCGATACCATTGTGATCCCCGGCTGGCGCGATGCGGACGAATTGCCGCCGCCCCTGTTGCTCGACAAGTTGCGTGCCGCCTACCGGCGCGGCGCACGTTTATGTTCAATTTGCTCCGGAGTTTTTGTATTGGCCGCGGCTGGGGTACTCGATGGCAAGCGCGCGACCACACACTGGCATTACGTCGATCAGTTGGCGCGGCGTTATCCCACGATTGACGTGCAAGCCGGCGCTCTATATGTCGATGCGGGTCAGATCATTAGCTCGGCTGGTTCCGCTGCCGGCTTGGACATGCTGCTGCATTTGGTGCGCAACGATTACGGCGCCAAGATTGGCAACCAAGTAGCGCAGCGGCTCGTGGTGGCACCGCATCGGGAAGGCGGGCAAGCGCAATTTGTGCCGCGGCCGATGGCGCACGACGACACGAGCCGCTTATCCAAATTGTTGGACTGGCTGCGTGAAAATCCTGCCCAGTCACACACGATTAAATCAATGGCGCAGCGTGCCGCAATGAGTCCCCGCACCTTGCAGCGCCAGTTTCAGCAAGCGACCGGCTTGGCGCCAATCGACTGGCTTACCCGGGAGCGTATTGCCATCGTCAAGGATTTATTGGAATCGCCTGCTATCCCTTTAGTGCAAGTGGCCGAACTAGCCGGCTTCGGCTCGGAAGAATCGCTGCGCCGCCATTTCAGACGGTTAGTGGCCACCAGTCCGGGTGCATACCGGCGTCGCTTTTCGAATCCCATTTAGCTCGCAATCGCCCATGGGGCGCAGCAAAAATCGCCACAATTGCTGGATAAATAGTGCGCTTGATCACCAAAGTGTGCGTGCATCGGCGCCGTTGTTTCCGCTATGGAGTGATGATGATTCTGCCGCAGGCTTTGCCTGATTGCAGATAGGCAAGCGCTTCCGGCACTGCACTTAAAGGGAATATTTTGTCGATCACCGGAGTGAGCTTGCCCGTGTCCAGAAGTGTTTTTAAGACGGCCAAGGACAGTTTTTTATCCGGCGGCGACGAGAACAAGCCCGATAGATGGTCGACGAACGGAGCTTGTATGGCAAGTTTGAGAAAGCGCGGAATACTGCCCAAAACGCGACCGGCCCCAGCCCCATAATGATCATGGCCGATCAACACGTAAATCCCCTTGGGCGTGAGCACTTTTTTGCAATCTGAGAATGACAGATTCGACGCCACGTCGAAAATCAGGTCGTAGCGGTGACCCAGCTGTGTAAAGTCCTGCTGTGTGTAATCGATCACATGGTCGGCGCCGAGCGTGTGCAGCACGGCCAATTTCTCTGTGGCATCGACAGCGGTCACGTGCGCCCCGCATGCCTTGGCAAACTGCAGGGCGATCGCACCTACCCCGCCGGCAGCACCATTGATCAAGACGTGTTGCCCCGGCTTGATCGTCCTCTCGTGTTGCAAATTGAGCAGAACGATTAACCCGGACGTGGGTACTGCTGCGGCTTGCTCGAAGCTGACGCCTTCAGGCTTGAGCGCCAACGTGTCTTGGCTGACGGTTGCGTATTCGGCGAAAGCGCCACCATTGGTCCATTGGATGCCCCGCACACTTTCGCCGAACACCGCGTCACCGGGCCGAAATTGCGTAACATTCTTGCCGACCGCCTCCACCTGCCCGGCCAAATCGGTTCCGGGAACACGGTTTTTGGGTTTGAAAAAGCCGCCACCCATCAAACGCAGGATGTAAGGCCGGCCAGTCACGACATGCCACACATCGGCATGCATCGACGCCGCGCGCACCCGTAGTAAGACCTCATTATCGCCAGCCACCGGTTTGTCGATTTCTTGTAGCTGTAGAACGGCAGCGGGTGCGCCATATTTGTGCTGAACGATAGCCTGCATCGCAGTATTCCTTTGGAGAGTTGGTGTTGTTAGCGCTACGGCGCCCCACGGCGAGCGCCTCACATTATGCAGTGAGGCGCTCGCAATCGTCTTATGGATGGAACGCAGCGTGCCAAATTACGGACTATGCGCGGTACCAGGCCTCACTTAGGATGGTCGGATCTTAACAACCAGTTCGACTTGGAGACCCGATGAAATTTATCCCGCATATTAGTGTAATGGCGTTCACGATCGCTACTTTTTTGCCATCCACCTTGTTCGCTGCCACATCCGACACCACGGCATTTAGCGATGCTTGGAAAGCGCACGACGTTGCCAAGATCGAAGCAGCGTTTGCGCTCGACGCCATCTATCAGGATGCCGTATTGCGCGGCGGCACCGGCAGTGCGATTGCGGAGTACGCGGCCACATTTAAAGACGCCACCTTTGTATTGGAACGCAGCACCGATACGGCTGAAAACCAGGTCGATTTACACTGGGCGATTACCTGGCCGGATGCCCGTGGCACGCTGCATTATGTGGATCACATCACGCTCAAGGATAAGAAAATTGAAGCGCTCACGAGCGAAAGCACCGACCCCGTTCCCCCTGCCACATTGGCCCTGGTTAAAACCTATTACAGCACGTGGTCATCCGCCGACAAGCCCGCCATCAAAGCCCTGTTCGGCAAGAACGGCAGTTATATGGATCGCTATGTCCCGGGCGGTGCCAGTGGCGACGCGCTCGACAACGTGATTAAATTTCACATCAGCTTCGACACCAATCTGGATGAAGCCGGCCGCGTGCAATGGACCAAGGACGGGCGCATCGCCAGCGACTTTGAAGTGTTTCGCAAAGGGTCAAAAAGCCGCGTGATCCGTGGGCGGGACTTGATGCGTATTCAGGATGGTACGTTTGATGAAGTGATTGGCGTGTTTTAAAGGCGGGAACTGTCTGACTTAACAGCAGCACCTATTTTCGATAGGGGCTGCTTCTTGTTTTCAAACAGGGGTGAAATATGGGAGTATATGCCAAAACAATGCCTCTCCCGCACGGTTTAATTGGC
Organism: Pseudomonadota bacterium; assembly: GCA_040384645.1. Lineage (GTDB taxonomy): Bacteria > Pseudomonadota > Gammaproteobacteria > Burkholderiales > Burkholderiaceae_D > JAZKIX01. The sequence continues at coordinate 35,801 of JAZKIX010000007.1, forward strand.
TAAAAAATAATACTGTTCCCAGTATATTTTTACCTTGACTGCTCAAATCCACCTATCAGCTCAAGGTAAATCTGTCGGCGTCACGCTACGCGGCGCCACTACCCCGAGTCGGGCCTTCAGCGATTGCGGCTTATTCTCAAACAGCGCCGCGTAATAAGTCGCGTTGGACAATACGTTTTTGACATAACCGCGCGTCTCGGCGAACGGGATTGATTCGGCGAAAATGGCGCCTTCAACCGTCGCCGGCAACGTGGCGCGCCAGGCTTTGGGGCGGCCGGGGCCGGCGTTGTAGGCGGCGGTAGCGAGGGCTTGTGAACCGTCCAGATTGCCCAGGACCATGTTGAGGTAATTGGTGCCGAGTGCGATATTGACGTCGATGTCGTTGACCTGGTGTGGCGCGAAATCGGTCATGCCGATTTTCTTGGCGACATATTTGGCGGTGCCGGGCATCAGTTGCATCAGGCCGGAGGCGCCAACGTGGGAGCGCGCGTTCATGATAAAACGTGATTCTTGCCGGATCAAGCCGTAGACCCAGGCCATGTCGATGCCGACTTTTTGGGTGGCGCTGACCATGCTGTCGCGGAAGGGCGACGGAAAGCGTTGGGTAAAGTCGAATTCTTTCCGGGTCCGGTCCGAGGTGTGGACCATGCGGTCAAGGACGTTTTTTTGGCGGGCGAATTCGGCGGCGGCGATCATTTCGCGTTCACTCATTTTGCGTAACTCCCAATTCCATTCGCGCGTGCCTTCAAAGCGCAGGTTCATCGAGAAGAATTTGAATGCTCTTTGAAAGCCGGGGTTGCTGGCCATGGGTGCAATTTCGGCGCTGCTCAACACCAGCCCGGCTTGCGGAATGGTAATTTGATGGCCTAATTCTTCCAGCGCTAGCTGGCCATAAAAATTGCTTTGATCAAGGATCGATGACCATAGTTTTTGCGCTTGCTCGGTCTTGCCTTCGGCTTGCAGGGCGCGACCGAGCCAGTAAATCCAGGCGGGCGATTCGCGCAGTGCTAGCGGCATCGCTTCGACCGCCGATTTGACCAGTTTCCAATCGGCATAACGCAGGCCGATGCGGGCTTTCCACTGGACACCTTCGGGCGAGAGCGGCGCATTCTGTGCCAGGCGCCAATAATCGATGGCGTCCGGTGCCAGGTCGAGCGAAGCCTGTAGCGCGATTTGCGACCATGCCAGCGCTTGTTCCTTGGCATCGAGTTTTTTCAGGTTGGCACGCAAGGCGTGCGCGGCTTGGGCGTGGCCGGAACGGGCGCTGCGTCCCAGCGCGATGAAGAAGGCTTCATGCGCGGCGCGGCCAGGTTTGACGCCGCGTGCCAGAGTCAGGGAGGGGAATTCGATGGCGTGCGCGATCTGGCTTTCTGGCACGTCGAGCAAATCGGCCAGTCGGCGCGCCGCAGGGACGGCATTGGTTTCTGCCGCCAGCCTGGTCTGGTTCCACAAGTCATCGGTCTTGAACTGCCGGGCATTGGCCAGCGTACTAATCAAGGCATGGCAGGCGTCACCGTAGTCCTTGGGCGTGACCAGCAGGGCACGTGCATCGTCGGCGACATTTTGGCCCTTGATGGCGCGTGACATCAGGGCAAAACATTTCACTTGCAAATCGTCGTTGAGGACGAACTGCGGATAATGTTCGTCGAAGCTGACCCAGTTGCGACGGTGGCCGGCTTCTAGCAGCCAGTCGTTGCGCAGACGGTCGGCAATCGCGCTACCGCTATACCGGTTCAGGAAATCATTGATTTCCGTGATTGAAGCCTGAGCCAGGCGCGACTTGAGGCGATAATAATCAACGTAGGAAGGGATCGCATAATTGGATAAGCGATTGGCAAAGTCGCCAGCCTTGGCGCTATCATCGCGGCGTGCGGCGTCGCGTAGGGCAAGGAATACCTCGTCTTGATCGAGCGAAAGGGCGGGATTGGCAGACGATGGACTGACATTGGTGCTGCTGGTCAGCGCTGCGGTTGCCAAGCTGGCGACCAATATTGCAGCTACTGTGACGATGCTGCGGCGCAGCGATTTACTGGATAATTTCACGGTACAACTCTCGATCTTATTTACTCTGTACAGGTACTGACAGCATCATTTCAAGCATACCATGCTGCACCGTAACACTCACTCACATGACCGATAAAACGACACTCAGAAAAAGCTTGATTGCCGCCCGCCGCGCCATCGACCCAGCCTTGCGCCAGCAGTGGGATGCGGCAATCGGCCGGCAGGTCATGGACTGGTGTCTGCGCCATGAGATCGGCACTTGTGCCGTGTATTGGCCGATCCAGGGCGAGCCGGATTTGCGCCCGATGTATGCCCAATTAAGCGCACGCGGCATCCGCCTGGCCTTGCCGGTGGTGGTGGCAAAAGAGGCGCCGCTACGCTTTGTTCTATATGCACCGGGTGATGCGCTGGTCAAAGATGGGATGGGTTGTTCAGTGCCGGCGGTGCGCGACGATGCCGTATTGCCGGATGCGGTATTGATCCCGTGCGTCGGGTTCAACCATGCGCGCTACCGGCTTGGCTATGGCGGCGGATTTTACGACCGCACGCTGGCGCTGACGCCACGGCCGCTGGCAATCGGCGTGGCGCATAGCATCAGTCGCGCCGATTTTGCCATTGAGCCGCACGATATTGCGCTCGATGCCTTGATCACTGATTTGCCTGAAGCCTAGCACCTTAGTGAGTGTGATTGCAGCAAATGCCCGCTTCGGCGCCATCGCTGTGGACGGACACCGGCCGCAGGCTTTGCACAATCGCCATCGTGGTTGCAGCCTGGTTCAAGCTGTAAAAATGCAGCCCCGGCGCGCCGCCGACCAGCAGGCGCTCGCATAAATGCGTCACCACATCCAGCCCAAAAGCTTTGATCGAGGCGGTATCGTCGCCGTAGCTGGCCAGCTTCAGGCGAATCCAGCGCGGGATTTCGGCACCGCACATTTCAGAAAAGCGCATCAGTTGCGAATAATTGGTGATCGGCATGATGCCGGCCACAATCGGAACGGTGATGCCGATCCGGCGCGTTTCTTCGACAAAACGGAAGTAAGCATCCGGATTGTAGAAATATTGCGTGATGGCAGAGTTAGCGCCGCAAGCAACCTTGTGCGCAAAACTTTTCAAGTCATCTTGCGGTGACTTGGCCTGCGGGTGCATTTCGGGATAGGCCGCGACCTGGATCTCAAACCAGTCGCCGGTGTCAGCGCGGATAAATTCGATCAATTCACTGGCGTAGCGGAACTCGCCCACGCCGCCAAAACCGCTGGGTAAGTCACCGCGCAAGGCGACCACGCGCTTGATGCCGCTGGCCTTGTATTGAGCCAGGATGGCGCGGATCGATTCGCGCGAGCCGCCCACGCAGGACAGATGCGGTGCAGCATCATGGCCGTCGCGCATCAAGCCTAAAACAGTATCGAGCGTACCGCTCTGGGTCGAGCCGCCAGCGCCGAAGGTGACCGAAAAGTATTTGGGTTTGAGTTCTGCCAACCGGGTCCAGGTAGCGCGCAATTTTTCTGCGCCTTCTGCCGTTTTGGGCGGGAAAAACTCAATGCTGAAATTGGCTTCGGGTTTGATGTCAATCGTCATTTTTATTACTCAAAATCAAAGAGGATAAGGCCCACGAAATAACGCTGTACAAGAGCGCACCAAGCACCGCCGACCAGAAACCTGCGACATGGAAACCATCGATCCAGCTTGCCACCATCCAAAACATCAAGCCATTGATGACCAGGATGAATAGGCCCAGCGTCAAGACCGTTACCGGCAGCGTCAACAGCAGCAATACCGGACGGATCAAGGCATTGACCAAGCCCAGCACCAGTGCGGCAATCAGTGCAGTCTGGACATTGTCGAATTTGACTGAATCGATCAGGTAAGGCAGGGCAAACAAGGCGGCGGCATTGATGAGCCAGGTGAGCAGTAAACGCATGACATTCTCCTAGTCGGGTAGCTTTAACAATCAGTATTGCAAGCGCCGGGCAAGGGCGCGATTTTGCTCCCCACCCAGCATGCTGCACATATCAAATTAATAACGGTAATGATCGGCCTTGTAAGGGCCTTCCTTCGACACGCTGATATAGGCTGCTTGTTCATCGGTCAATACGCTCAATTGCGCGTTCAACTTCTTCAATTGCAGGCGCGCCACTTTTTCATCCAAATGTTTCGGCAAGGTATACACGCCGACCGGATACGCCTTGATATTGGTGAACAATTCAATTTGCGCAATGGTTTGATTGGCAAAGGAAGAACTCATTACATACGAAGGATGGCCGGTGCCGCAACCTAAGTTCACCAAGCGGCCTTCGGCCAGCAAGATGATGCGGCGACCCGATGGGAAAATCACGTGGTCCACTTGCGGCTTGATATTGTCCCAGGTGTATTGCTTGAGCGAAGCGACGTCGATTTCATTGTCGAAATGGCCAATATTGCAAACAATCGCCTGATCCTTCATCGCCAGCATGTGTTCATGCGTGATGACGTGGAAATTGCCGGTGGTGGTGACGAAAATATCGGCCTTGTCGGCAGCGTATTCCATGGTCACGACGCGATAGCCTTCCATCGCTGCTTGCAGGGCGCAGATCGGGTCGATTTCCGTGACCCAGACTTGCGCGGACAAGGCGCGCATGGCTTGGGCGCAACCCTTGCCGACATCGCCGTAACCGGCGATCACGGCAACTTTGCCGGCGATCATGACATCGGTGGCGCGCTTGATGCCATCAACCAAGGATTCACGGCAGCCGTACAGATTATCGAACTTAGATTTGGTGACGGAATCGTTGACGTTAATTGCCGGGAAAGCCAGCTTGCCGTCTTTATGCATCTGGTACAGGCGATGCACGCCGGTGGTGGTTTCTTCGGTCACGCCCATGATGGCGGCCAGGCGTTTTGAATACCAATCCGGGCTAGTTGCCAGTTTGGCTTTGATCGAATTGTAGAGACAGATTTCTTCTTCTGAACTTGGCTTGCTCAACACCGAAGCGTCTTTTTCAGCGCGGGTTCCGAGGTGCAGCAGCAAGGTGGCATCGCCGCCATCGTCCAGAATCAGGTTGGAAAATCCGCCGTCGGCCCATTCAAAGATGCGGTGGGTGTAATCCCAATATTCGTCCAAGGTTTCGCCCTTGTAGGCAAATACCGGTGTGCCGCCGGCAGCGATGGCAGCGGCGGCGTGATCTTGGGTGGAGTAAATGTTGCACGAAGCCCAACGCACTTTGGCGCCCAATGCTTCCAACGTCTGGATCAAGACCGCAGTCTGGATTGTCATATGCAACGATCCGGTAATGCGCGCGCCTTTGAGCGGCTGGCTGGCGGCGAATTCTTCGCGGATCATCATCAGGCCGGGCATTTCGGTTTCGGCGATGCGAATTTCCTTATCGCCCCAGGCAGCTAGGCTGATATCGGCAACGAGGTAATCTGGGGAAGCTTTGAGTATGGCGTTCATCACGCCCTCCTTTCAATTGGAAAAAGGTACGTGAGCGCAGTTGCGATGGAGATTTTCCGAGCCTGGCGAAAGGTGATTTCGTCGCAACGCTCCTCGGAGGTCGGTATCTTAGCATTGCTTTAGCGATTTTTACCAGCTTGGCGTTGCGTTGCAATTGGCCGACGCTTCGCTGAACTTTGATCCGGTAAAAAAATCTAATGGGACTTAGTGAGTTGGCGTGGTGGTCTGGTCTGTCTCTGCGCCTAGGTTGGGCAACGCGATTGCATGCGATTTTGCCCCATTTGATTGCATCAATCGTTTTATTGGAGCATTTATTATGGCTAATGCAGTGTCTACAAAGCGATGGCAAGATCAACTGGTATTGGTGCTGGGTATCTGGCTATTTATTTCACCATGGGTATTGTCGTATGCCAGCGATACGTCGCCAGCCTGGAACGCCCATATCGCCGGCATTATCATTGCGGTGATTGCGGCGCTCGAGCTTTACCGCACGTATTTCTGGGCCGCCGTCATTAATTTGCTGGCCGGCCTATGGACTGCGATATCGCCTTGGGCTTTGGGGGTTGCCTCCGACAGCACCTATATGACCAACGCACTCATCGTCGGGATTGCCGTATTCGCCCTTACCTTGTGGGAAATGATCAGCGATCCCGAATTGAGCAAACATTTGCCTGGCACCGGCGCCATGTCTTGATGCTGGTTGTCATGGTTGTTACATAGCAAGACCGTTGTCTTGTAATGCGCTGCCGTCCGATGGCGCCAATAAGCCCCGTTTCGACGGGGCTTATTCTTGCTGCGGACCGGGATTGTTTGATGGCGGCCTGCGCCAAAGCATTGGTATAGGCATTGATCAAAACGCAAAACGGTAGATTTTGATTAAAATATACTCCACCATGTATTTTTGAAGGGCATTAAAAACCGTGCGGGAGAAGGCATAATATGGCATATACCCCCTTTATTTGAGCATTTATTACGCAATTGCGCGGGCGCTTTGAGGCTAAGTCCGGTAACATGGGCCAATCCATTATCGATAGGGAAACATGTTGATTGCAGCCTTGAAAAATCGAGCCTTGCGGACGGCAGTGCTGGCCTGCTGCCTGCTGCTGGCAATGCTGACCGGCGCCCATGCCCAGGATGCTAAACCTGCTCAAGCCACTGAGATCGCCGGATACGACGTCACGATCGATGCGCCGCAACCATTGAAAACGCTGCTGGAAAACAACCTTGACCTAATGCGCTGGCGCAGCAACCAGCATATCGATGCGACCCAATTGCGCCGTCTGGTGCGTGCCGCGCCAGACCAGATCAAGACCTTGGTCGCGACCGAAGGCTACTATTCGCCACAAGTTGAAGCGACCCTGCATGTTGCCGACTCACCCAATCCGGTCAAGGCCAAGCCAGTGGTAGAGGTGCATGTGGTGCCGGGACAGCCGGTGCTGGTGGGCGACGTCGACATCGAGATTGTCAGCGGTGACAGTGACACAAGCTTAGCTGCGGCGACAACGCCGGAAGCACTCGACGCCGAGCATTTGCGTGCAAGCTGGCTGCTCAAGCCGGGCAGGATTTTTCGACAGGCCGATTGGGAGGCGGCTAAATTCCAGCTTTTGCGCCAGGCCGTACTGACCCGCACCCCCAAGGCGCGATGGGCCGACACCAGTGCCATTGTCGATCCCGAAAGCCGCGTGGCGAAATTGAAACTCATCCTCGATCCGGGCCCGTCAGTCAAATTTGGTGCGGTCCAGATCGAAGGCTTGCAGCGCTATCCAGCCAGCATCATTGACAACCTGACCCAAATCAAACCGGGTGACTGGTATAGCGAGAGCGCCTTGCTCGACCTGCAATCGCGCCTGCAAGACACGGGATATTTCAGCAATGTCGAGATCAGCACCGATCTCGATGCCGCCGATCATGACTTGCCGATCACGGTGCGTGTGATTGAGAACAAACGTAAAAAAGCCGCCATCGGCCTCGGCTACAGCACCAATACCGGCAACCGGGCGCAAGTCACGTACGACGATCTGTATCTATATGGCCTGCGTTTCAAGAGCGACATCACGGTAGAAACCAAAAAACAGGCTGCCCACGGCAATGTGTTCTTCCCCATTACTGCGGCTGGCGACAACGACAGTATCGGCACCTCGTTCGAGCGCAAAGATATCGAAGGCGTGGTCACCAGCGTCGCCAGTCTCGCGGTCAAGCGCAGTTGGGGCCCACCCGCGCTGGAGCGCAGTGTAACCATCGAAATGCTGCACGAAACCAAAACCTTGCAGGGCGAGGCGTCCAGCGTGACCCGTAGTGTGCCCGCCACCTATGGCTTGACCATGCGCCGCACCGACGATTTGTTGTTTCCCACCAGCGGTTATGTACTCAATTTACAGGCCGGCGGCGCGGTATTGCCGATTTTGACGGACCGCTTGTTTTTGCGCGGCGCGGCCAAGCTGGCATATTTTTTTCCGCTTGGCAAAGACGACCAATTGATCTTGCGTGCCGAATTGGGCGCGGTGCTGGCAAAGGACCGCCAAGGCATTCCCGATAGTTACCTGTTTCGCGCCGGCGGCGACCAGTCGGTGCGCGGTTACGCCTATCAATCGCTGGGCGTGAGCGAAGGTGACGCCACTGTCGGCGGCCGCTTCCTAGCTACCGGCAGCGTCGAAGCGCAGCACTGGTTCTTGCCCAACTGGGGCGCGGCGGTGTTTTATGACGTCGGCAATGCCGCCGACAGCATCCCGACCTTGCACCCAAAGTCGGGCTACGGTGTGGGCGCACGCTGGAAAAGCCTGGTTGGCCCGATCAATCTGGATGTCGCTTACGGCCATGCGGTGCAAGAATACCGCCTGCATTTTTCTCTGGGATTTACATTTTGAGTGAGCAAGCGAATTTGCAACCGAATGTGCGAAAGCTTTGGCGAGTTCTTTGGCGCGGCTTCTGGCTCACCCTGGCGCTGGGTTTGGTGCTTGCCATCGCGGCGCTGGCCTGGCTCAGCCAGCGTGAACAAACGCTGCAATGGTTGGCGCAAGAAGCGGTGATTGCCAGTCGCGGCGCCCTGCCCGGTACGCTGCGTATCGACGGTGTCAGCGGCAAGCTGACTGACACCATCCGCATCGCCAGCCTCAGTTACACCAGCGCTGAACAAGCCATCAGCGCGCAGCAAATTGCGTTGCAATGGACGCCGCTGCAATTGCTGCTGAAGCGGGTCGCAATCAGCCGTCTGCAGATCGGATCCCTGCGCATCGAAACGCTGAAATCGTCCGACGAAGCGCTCAAATTACCTGCCAGCCTCGCCTTGCCGCTACCGGTCAGGATCGGTGATGCAAAACTGGCGCAATTGATCATCGTCACCGCCGATCAAAAAACCGTCATCGATCAATTGCACTTTGCCCTCAGCGCCGACCGCCAGGGCTGGCGCCTGAGCGACGCTAGCGCCGTGACACCCTGGGGCAAGGTCGATGGCGGCCTGTCGCTGGTCGCGAACCGGCCCTTTGTGATCGGCGGCAAAATCAATTTCGTCACCAAGCCACAAACCCCAGGGCAAACACCGATTGCCTTGCCGGAGAAAATCCAGGCCAGCGTGGCCGGTAATTTAAGCGATTTGTTATTGAGCGCCAATACCGCCAGCCAAGGCGCCCAAGCCTCGGTCGAAGTGCGCTTGCGCCCGTTTGAAAAACAGCCGCTGCAAGCGCTCAAGCTCAAACTGAGCAACGTCAATCCGGCGCTGCTGCAAGCCGGTTTGCCGGCCGCCGACCTGACGCTGGAGATGCAAACGGAGATAGCCGCCAATCTCGGCATCGCGGGCAAAGTTATCATCGTCAACCATGCCACGCCCGGTCCGCTGGACCAGCACCGGTTGCCGCTGCGCAGCGTTTCTGCCGCCTTCAGCACGGTATTACCAAGCACCATGCCCGATTCAGCCGTCCAGCTCGATAGCCTAAACCTGATCCAGTTGCGCGATGCCCTTATCGATCTCGGCCCGGCCGGACAATTTTCTGGACGAGGTCAGGTCAAGGATGGCATCGTGGCGCTCAATTTGCATACCGACGGCATCAATTTGCAAGCGATCCAAAGCAAATTGCACCCGACCAAGATCGCTGGCGATATCGTGTTCGGCAGCGGCTTGACCGGCGCCGCCAAAGTGCAGACCCTGCAAGCCTCGCTCAAGCAAGATGCCTTGCAACTGGCGTTTGACGCCAGCTTCGATGGCAGCCTGTTGCAAATCCGGCAAGCGCAGTTGCGCAGCGCCGGCAGTGAAGTCAAATTAAAAGGCCAGATCACGCTGGCGCAACAGCAAAATTTCAGCGCGAGCGGCAACTTGCAACATTTCAATCCAGCGCAATGGGGCGCTTATCCGGTGGCTGACTTGAACAGCGACTTCAAGGTGGAGGGCCAATTGCTACCAACCTGGCAAGTTGCGGTCGATTTGGCCCTGCGCCCGAGCCGCCTGTTCGACCAAAGCCTGAGCGGCAAGGGCACATTCTTGCTCGACCCCGTGCATGTCAGGCAAGTCGATGCCAACCTGAAACTGGGCGGCAACCAAGTGCAGGCGCAAGGCAGTTTTGGGATCGCCGGCGATAGCTTGCGCTGGCAAGTCGATGCGCGCCAATTGCAAGTCTTGCATCCGCAATTGGCTGGTGCGCTGGCCGGCAGCGGCACCCTGGCCGGTACAGCGCAATTGCCGGCAGTCACTTTTGCGCTCGATGGGCACGATTTGAAATTCGAGAGTGTCAGCGTAAAAACCGCGCGCGCCAGTGGCCAACTCGATGCGGGGTTCAATGGGCCTTTGCAAGCCGAGTTCGATTTGAATGGCATTGCCAGCGGTGCCGCGGATGCCGCAACAGTTGTGCAAAACCTGCATCTGAGCGCCAGTGGCAACCGCGCTGCTCATCGCGTGCAGCTAACGGCGCGCAATAGCGAACGACGTGCCGAAATCGATGCGCAGCTGGAATTGCGCGGCGGCTGGCATGAGGCCGTGGCGCAAACCAATGCGACAGCTAATTCTCCCGCCACCAGTGCCAAAGCCGCTTATTGGGACGGCACGATCGTCGCGCTGCAAAATCGCGGCCGTTACGCCTTTGCGCTGCAAGCGCCCGCTGCCCTGCGCGCCGGCAGCGAGCAAATCAGCTTGAGCAATGCCGTGCTGACCCTGCCGAATGGAAAGATCCAATTACAGGCACTGGAAAAGAATGGCGAGCGTTGGCGCAGCAGCGGTCAGGCTAGTGGCGTGCCGCTCAATTACGTGTTGCAGTTTTCGCCGGAACTGGCCAAATCGCTGCGCGAAATGATGTTCACCGACCTGCATTTTGGTGCCGACTGGTCGCTCGAATTGGATCAAGCCGTCAACGGCAAGCTGCACATCGCACGCGAACGTGGCGATGTCACCATCCGCACTGAATTGCCGCTGGCGCTGGGCATCAGCGCCTTGGAAGCACGGCTCGATATCGTCAACAATGCGTTGCGCGGACAGCTCGATATGACAGCAGCGCAAGCCGGTACGTTGCATTTCGATGCGGCGGCGCAGATGGCTAAAGTGGATGGCGGCTGGATCGTGCCCAAGGACAGCGCGTTGAAGCTCAACGGCAACGCCAGCATGTCATCCATCGCATGGCTGGCGGTATTGTCGGGGCAACCGGGTCTGGAATTGGATGGCAAGGTGGCACTATCCATGAGCGGCAGCGGCAGCGCCGGCGCGCCGCAATTGCGTGGCGACTTGACGGGCGAGAACCTGTCGGTGCGCTGGCTGGATGAGGGCTTGAAGTTGCGCAAGGGCCAGTTGCAAGCGCATTTCGAAGGCGACCAATTACTCCTGAAGCAATTGCGTTTCGATGGTGAAGAAGGCAATCTGGTGCTGGACGGCAGCGCCCGCTATGCCGATGCGGCCGTGTCGATGCGCTTGAAATTGGTGGCCGATAAATTACAAGTCTTGTCGCGCCCGGATCGGGCGCTGGTCGTCAGCGGTCAATCTAACTTGACTTACGACCAGCGCCGGGTCCAGCTCGATGGCAAGTTCAAGGCCGACCGCGCCTCGATCGAGCTGGCATCGCATGACACCCCAACCCTGAGCGATGACGTCATCGTGCTCGGCACCAAGCCCAAACCTGCAGCCAAGGCCGCCGCGCCGATTCCCTTTTTGGTCGATTTGACGCTCGATCTGGGCGATCAATTTTTCTTGAAAGGCAAAGGCATCGATGCGCAACTGGGTGGTGCGCTGCATCTGAAATCGAACGAAAGCCGCATTCCCCGTGCCATTGGCAGCATCAACGTGGTCAAGGGCAATTACGCCGCTTACGGCCAAAAGCTGAGCATCGAGCGCGGCCTGATCAGCTTTACTGGCCCGCTCGACAATCCCGGCTTGAACATCCTGGCGGTGCGGAAGAAAAGCGAGAGCGACACCCAAGACAATGTGGTGGAAGCCGGGGTCGAAGTACGCGGCACCGCACTGGCGCCACGTGCCAAGCTGGTATCGACGCCGACCGTGCCTGATAGTGAAAAATTGAGCTGGCTGGTGTTGGGTCACGGCAGTAGCGGTACGTCGAAACAAGAATTTAATGTGCTGGCCGCCGCTGCCGGCGCCGTGTTTGGCGCAGGTCAATCGCGTCTGGCCAACTCCTTCGGACTCGATGAAATCGGCATCGCCCAGGCGCAATCGGCCACGCCGGGCCAAGCCCAAGGGCTGGAAAACACGGTACTCACCGTCGGCAAGCGCTTGTCGTCGCGCGCCTACCTGACTTACGAACAGGGCGCCAGTAGTGCAACGCGACTAGTCAAATTGCGATACGCGCTCAGCCCACGGCTGTCGGTGCAAGCCCAGACCGGCTCTAATAATGCGCTGGACCTGCTGTACTCGTGGGTTTTTGATTGACAATGGCGTGAAATATACTGGCAGGTGTATTTTATTTGAGGCAATAAAATCCTGCGGATAAAGGGGTGTTTTGGCATATACCCCCATGTTTCATGCGCAGGGTGATGGAGCGAATGGCATAAATGTTTGCCGCTGCCGACGTAATTACGGGCCTCATCGAGGCCCGTAATTTTTTCAACTGCGGATAAGTATTCTCGCTTAGCTGCGCACTGCACCTTCAAAACCGAAGATATTGCGATACACAATGCCGCCAGCCAACACCATCAGTGGCAAGACCCAGATCAGTCCGATCCCGAGGGGAATCGCTGCGATCACCGCGATAATCATCAAGACCAGATACAACCCAAACATACTGAACCAGCGATGTGTGATGGCTTTTCTGGACGCTTCCAGCGCTTCCCACGGGCTAAGATTTTTTTCCGCTACCAGTGCCGGAGCCAACGAATAGGCCAGCGACAGATAGATGCCCGGCAGGACCAAAAGAATGAAACCGACGATGATCAGTGCATACATCAACAACCCGGTGATGACCAGCGGCCCTATCTTTTTAAAATAGGCCAGTATTTCGGTTCCTTGGGTTGGCGCACGCACCGCCAGCTTGATGGCAATCATCCAGAACCCAGCCGCCAGCGGCATCGAGACCCCGAGTTGCAGCAACGACGATAGCAACTGCGCAATGATGTTACGTGTCATTGAGCCGGTAGGATCGGCGCCGAGGCCAACCAATCCAAGCACAAATCCGACCACTAATCCAACCGGAATTATGATGACCATATACAACAATACAGCCATCCATACGGTGCCTTTGGAACCATTGGTCTTGGCCCAGGCTTCGCTAATAATGTCTTGAATCGAAAACTTGTAATTGCCAGCAATGCCGTTTTCGAGTGATCCCATGCCCTCGAATGTTGTGGTGTTTTCTGACAGATTGGAACCTGGTGCTTGATAGATATTCGTCATACACATCCCTATTTTTAAATAATTGTTGATGGAAACCGAGTTGAAAATTATGGAGAGTTTATTGATCAACGCGAAAGAATCTTATATTAATTCTATTAATGCCTTGCCACTAAATGGTGGATATTTTTAACTCCCACTTCTACATCGCCTGGTAAATGAGTTCTTAGCTCTATTTATACTATCGGCAGTATTTTATTAGTGCCAGTAAATACCTGCGGGAGAAGGGCTGTTTATGCAGATACTCCCATCAATGCCCTATTTTTCGCACGACCACGCAGCCTATCGAATAACCCGCGCCGAACGAGCAAATTACGCCTAAGGCGCCGCCAGCCAGATCATCCTGATATTTGTGGAAGGCGATGATTGAGCCGGCTGACGACGTATTGGCATAGGTATCGAGAATCACTGGCGCTTCCGACGCCGTGGCATCGCGCCCCAATACCGAACGCATGATAAGCAGGTTCATATTGAGGTTGGCCTGATGCAACCAGAAGCGTTGAACCTGGCTGATGTCCTGGCCCTTGGCTAGCACCGTGGCTTTGATCATCTCAGCCGCCATCGGACACACTTCTTTAAATACCTTGCGTCCTTGTTGGCGAAATAACTTGTCGGGCTGGCCGATACCGGATTCGTCGAAGCGGTTGAGGAAGCCGAAATTGTTGCGGATATTATTGGAATATTGGGTCTTGAGCTGCATCCCGACAATCTCAAATTGATAGGCCGAACCAGCCAGGTCGGCACGCTCTATCAAAATTGCGGTACAAGCGTCGCCAAAGATGAAATGGCTGTCGCGGTCGCGCCAGTTCAAGTGGCCGCTGGTAATTTCTGGGTTGATCACCAGCACGGCCCTGGCCTGGCCGCTTTGCACCGCGTTGACGGCAGTCTGGATGCCGAAGGTGGCCGATGAACACGCAACATTCATATCGAAGCCATAGCCGTCGATCCCAAGCGCATGCTGCACTTCAATCGAGATCGCCGGATACGGCCGTTGTAAATTACTGCAGGCTACCAACACCATATCGACGTCTTGCGCGCTGCGGCCGGCGCGGTGCAGCGCTTGTGTAGCAGCGGCGACCGCCATTTCGCACAGCAGCGATGGCTGGTCGTCACTGCGCTCTGGGATGTCAGGCACCATCCGGTTGACGTCGAGAATGCCGGATTTTTCGACCACGAAGCGCGATTGGATGCCGGAAGCTTTTTCGATAAAGCCAACGCTCGATTCTTCCAGCATCGAGAGCTGGCCGCTGGCGATGGCCCCGGCATTGGCTGCGTTGAATTGATTGACGTAGGCATTGAAGCAGGCGATCAATTCTGTATTGGAAATGGCGTAAGGCGGGGTGTACAGTCCGGTTCCGCTAATGACGGCGTGGTGCATCGGGGCTTCCTTCAAAAGATGAATGTGGCAAAACCGGCATCGGATGCGAAGTTTCTGAAAATAGTGTGAATGGTAAAGTTAAAATGCCGGCATGCGGCTGTCATTTCTTTTGATTTTAGCCTCATTGAATTGCTTTTTGGATCGTCCTGCGGGCCGCAGCCGATGCAAAACTGTACGTGCCGAAAACCGATAGTGTGCCCGAGCGAGAACAGCATCAGTATCTGTAGGGATGTATTAGAAAAAATGACAAAAATCCAGCTTACTTTTGCCCAATAGCATGCTAAATTGGAAACGAACGTGCCATGCGAAAAACAGCGTCCGCATTGAATGAACCATTTCCGTAATTCATGCAACTCATCGATCAATAACACCCCATTAATGTTCAAGGAGATACAAATGTCACACTCAGCTTCCCCCATCGCCAAAATTGCAACCGCATTATTTGCTATCAGCGCGCTTTCATTCTCCGCCAGCGCCGTTGCCGAAGGTGTTAAAGCATTGCACGGCAAGCCTACCAGCGACCAAATCCTGCAAGCGTTGGCACCTGCCAGCGGTCAGCCTAAAGCGGGTTTCCGCACCCGTGGTTTGTCATTGGGCAATAGCGACGCTGCCAAGGCAGAAGCGCCAGCCCAGCAAAATGCGGACGCTGAACCGCGCGCACTTGATTTGGATATCAAGTTCGAATTTAATTCCGGTCAATTGACCCAAGACGGCAAGGATGTACTCGACCAACTGGGCGAAGCGCTGAAATCGGATGAGTTAGCCAGTGCCAAATCGATCGTGCTGGAAGGCCATGCTGACGCTAAAGGCAACCCGCTTTATAACAAAGTACTTTCCTTGAAGCGCGCGCAATCTGCCAAGAGCTATTTGGCTGGCAAGGGAATTGCTAGCAATAAATTGAAAGCTGTTGGCAAGGGTTCGAGCGAACCAGCTGATCCAAGCAATCCGCAAGATGAAGCAAACCGTCGCGTTCGCGTGATTATTGCCGGCTGATAATATCCAGGTCCCCGGTGTCTAAAGGGGACTTTCTTTGACGGCTGCGCACCACACTTGCGCAGCCGTTCACTTTTGGCAAGAGAAAGCTGCGCCGATCATGACAAGCAACCCGCGCAAAGGTCTGTTATTGGCAACCCTGTTTTGCTCCATTGCTCTACCGGTATCAAGTCAAATCATTGGGCCGCAACCGGAATTGCCGAGATTGCCGCCAAGCGACAAGAAATCTGCGTCGGCTGAGAGCAGCGTCGCGCCAGTGGTTTCTGCCACGACAGCGAAGACAGTTAAATCTGAAGCGGAGCCTTCCATCGGCGTATCCGGTGCGGTGGTCGAATCAGTCAAGCGCCAAATTGTTGCGCCATCGACCGTAAAGAGCAGCGTATCTGTAGCCACGACGGCGCCAACCCGCAGTCTTTCTGCTGCACCGCTGGAAGCATTGGCACCGCGCTTGCGTGAATTAAAACATTTGAGTAAAGACCAGATTGCCGCGTCGGTCACCGATACCTTCACGGCATATGTATTGCGGGGTGACGAGCGTACTGTCGTACTCGATTTCCCCAACACACTGGCGCAAGCACGCATGTTCGGCCGCGTAATTTTGTTCGTAGAGCGTGATGGCACTTCAAAGACACGGGTTATGCCAGTGCCTGAAGTCAAGAGTTGGTTAAGGCAGAATGCACAGACCCTCGATGGTTTGACGATGGGAAACAATATCCGTGTCGGCGAATTCACCCGCTTCTTCAATACTGCGCGCCACCAGGGCGAGCCGCTTACCGGCGAAGAGCAGCGCTTGTATGACTGGCTAGTGCAGATGCAATTGATGCGTGAGGAAGAGCTTGGGGTCGCTATCGTTGAGCCAGAAGTCATTGTGGTCAGTTTGCCGCAAGCGTCGACTGTGCCCGGATGCAATAGCTGCGGCGTAACCTTGGCTCAGCGCAAAGTGGTGACAGAACACGAGTTATCGCACGCCCGTTTCGCAACCGATATCCCTTATCAGAATTACGTCAATTGGTTTTGGATGCACGGGATGAATAGCGGTACGCGAAGCAAATTTACCCAATTTTTTCGCAAGCGCGGCTACGACGCTACGATTCGCGAATTGCTCGCCAACGAAATGCAGGCATTCTTGATGCATACGCCTGATCCAGCAATGTTCAATGCCTCGGCAGTTGGTATCACGGAAGCTGAATTAACCGATTTACGCGACCAGTTCCAGGCTGGCTTGTTCCCAAAACAAGCAGCCACGGCGGGCAAACTGTATCAATTAGATTGAGTTTGGAAAACATTGTTTTTTTCATCAAATTGTCACTTAAGCAGTGTAAAGTCCGCAATTTTTCCTTTTCGCAACATGATTTCTGATTTCCTTGCAATCGACTGAAAAACCGTTGTTTTTCAGTGAATTACGTACTATTTACCCGTTATAATTTCTCTTCGGAACTATATGGGCGTTATGCAGTCAGGCAATGCCGGGAAAACTTGAATTTGTTAAATATTACGTTTATGCTAACGGAGGTTTGCTTCGATATTGCGATCAATAATTTATGCCATATCGATGCACATCGAAAATAATTTGAACGATTCGATAACGAGTTGCAACCTAGAGTCAATGCAAGCGCACCTGAATAGGGCGGACAGATCAAAGTAGTCAAATTTTTGTTTTTTAACCCAAGGAGATACACCATGAAATTCCAAGCTAAATTTATCGCTGTTGCCGTTGTCGCCATGTTCGCCAGCTCCGCTTTCGCAGCTGGTTCAGAATCCAAAGTAAATGCACAAGACCTGAACCAAAACCAAGCTGGCTTGCTGAACAAGCAAGAAATGGATCTGGGCAATGCTAAAGATGGCGGCAAGTCTAACGTGACAGTCAAGGGCGTGACGCAAAACCAAGCTGGCTTGCTGAACGATCAAAAAGTTTCTATCGGTAACGCCACCGGCAAGGGCAGCGAATCAAAGGTTAATGCTACCAACATCAAGCAAAACCAAGCTGGTCTGTTGAACAAGCAAAAATTGGCTATCGGCGATGCAAAGAACGGCGGTAAATCAAACGTCACAGCAAAAGACATCACCCAAAACCAAGCTGGTCTGTTGAATGACCAAAACATGGAACTCGGTAATGCCACCGGCAAGGGCAGCGAATCGAAGGTCAATGCTTCGAATATCAAGCAAAACCAAGCTGGTCTGTTGAACAAGCAAGACATGAAAGTTGGCAATGCAGCGAACGGCGGCAAGTCAAACGTTACCATCAAGAACGCAACACAAAACCAAGCTGGTCTGTTGAATGACCAAAAAATGAAAGTGGGCAACGCAGAGTAATTTGGCGTAGTTCGGAGGCACGGAGTTCTACGCTCTGTGCCTGTTTTGACGTTTGTTCTTTCGTATCACAGGAGGTTTATTATGAAAAACGCCCGCATTGTATTGGTCGGTTTATCCACAGTACTTGCTTTTTCAATGGCTTTTGCGGCCAGCCCGCCTAGTGTGAACGCAGAGCAAATGGATTTAGATGCAGATATTCTTGCAAAAATTAGCAAAGAAAAATCCAAAGGCAGCACCATTGCCGATGGCATGATGCAAGGTCGCGACTCATCAGGTGGCGCTGGTGCGAGTGGCGGCAAAAGTGGCTGCGGTAATGTGAATATCAATAGCAATACTGCTCCGAAAAGCAATAGCGGTATCAAGGAAATGTTTGGCAAGCAATCTACAACGATTGTGACCGGCCCGGTCATCAATATGGCAAATTGCAAATAATTGGCCGTTCGACAGTCGTCGGCACGTTCCGCACCGAATTTAATTAAAGAGACCGATCATGCTTGGCAAATTAAAAATACTTATCTGTAGTGTGTCAGTGTTAGTGAGCGCCTGCGTAACTACTGAAGGCTCAGTACGCAAGGAAGCTGGCGACGCGACAAAGGAATTGCGTAAGGGACCTGAGTCGACGCCGATTCGTTCTATTACCAACTTTTCGTCTGGTCTGCGCTGTATGGATAATATGTTTTTGATGTACGGCGTGCGTGATCTGGTAGTTATCACCGAAGACATCTCAGACCAGACCAAAAAGGTCAGCGCCGGCACCAAAGACATGCTGATTACATCAGTGTCTGAAATGACCAAGCGCAGCAAAGCTGTACGCCTGATTGCTTACGGTTCTGATTCCAGCAATCTTATTGGCTTTATGAAGGAAGCTGAGAAGAAAAATATGTTTCAGCTGATTCCTCAATACGGTATCCGTGGATCAGTCACTCAGTTGGATGAAAGTGTTGCGAAGAAAACCGAAGGTGGCGGCATCGCGATTGAAGGTATCGGCGGTTTTGGCCGTGCCGCGACGGCAGCGACAACTATTCTAGGTCTTGATTTAACAATGATGCGCACCGAAGACCTGTCGATCGTTTCAGGCGTCACGTCAAGCAATTCTGTTGCCATTTTCAAGTCCGGCAGCGGCCTGGAAGGCGAAGCTGGATATCGCAAATTCGGCATTAATTATCAATCGAATTTGTCGCGCTCGGAAGGGACGTCACAAGCAGTTCGCAATTTGATTGAAATGGCAACTATAGAATTATTCGGCAAGCTGACGAAGACACCTTACTGGGTTTGTCTTGGTGCAACCAGCCAGGCTGAAGCGGTAAAAAATGAGATTAGCGATTGGTATTCGGGCATGTATAGCGATGGTGAAATTGTTTCGTACTGGCAGCAGCAAATGCGCATGCGCGGGCTGTATACCGGTGACGTCAATGGCAAAAATGATGATGCTTTGATCGGTGCCATTACCGCTTATCGTGAAGCGTTGGGATTGGAAAAGAGTGCAGTGGTTGATTTGAATTTCTTTACCGCATATCTGGACGCAAATCATTACGACGTGGCACCGAAAGCCAGAGATATGTTGGCATCCTATAAGACACCTGCAGCTCAGCCCGTCAATCCCAACGATACAAGGCCTATTACGATTTCTGTAGCGTCATTGAAGGGCGGCAACCAATTCAAGCGCGGTGAAAAAGTTGCACTGAAGATTACGCCAAGCCGTGATGCGTATGTTTATTGCTTCATGCAAGATGAGAACCAAAAAATAGCGCGTTTTTTCCCAAATCGGTTTGCAAAAGATTCTTTGGTTAGTGCGAAAAAGGGTGTCCAGTTGCCCAATGGCAAGGAATTTAATATAAACGTGAACATGAAGGGCATACCGGAGCAAGTTGCATGTTTTGGTGCCAGCAAAGATGTGTATGCAGATGTATTGCCGGCGATCGGCGGTGGCGATATCGATGTGCCTACTCCGGTGCAATCGTTGGCTGAACTGAAAACGGTATTTGAAAAAGCCGCAGGCGCTACCCTTGGTGTTGGTAATTTCACTTTGAACGTTCGGTGAGAACAAGATGAATAAAATTATTAAAATTGTTTCTAGTTGTTCATTTTTGCTTGGATGCCTCTTATGTTCGAGTGCCGTGCAAGCCGAGCTTAGCTTGAAAAGTGGCGTGGATCTGATTGCACCGGCAGCAAATACAGGTGCAGTCGGTTATACGGAGCAAGCTTCTACGGTACGCGATACACGTAAGTCGGGTGGCCATACTTTGCGTTGCTGGCATCAAGGGAAGCTGTTGTATGAAGGTACAGGTTTTCGGCATGAAGTTGACCGCAATCCGAACACGATCAATATTCCACGAATGGATGGTGGCGATGCGGTAGTGATCATGGATCTTAAGGATGCAGTTTGTATTTTGTCGAAAAACTGAAACAAATTTTGAGGTAGCACAATGCGTATCAAGACTACAAATACTGTTTCAAATGCAATGATCGCATTGTGCTTGGTTTCAGCGGCATCAACAGCGTCGGCAGAAATAATGAGTCGCGCAGCCGATGGTGTAAGCCGGATTCTTTTCACAACACCCGGCGAGCTGCTGGTACGTTATGGTGCAGAAGAAAAATTGACAGTAGAAGCGGAGCCAAAAGTGCTGGCCCAGATGAATATTTCTCTGAAGGGTGACACGTTAACCTTGGCTAGCAAGGGCAGCTTCAAAACAGATAAGCCACTGAAGTTCACATTGACGATCAAATCTTTTCGCAGCATCAAGAGTGACGCTAGCGGCAATGCTCAGATTGAAGGATTCTCCGGCACCGATATGGAACTTGAAGCAGCCGGTAGCGGTGACTTGGGGCTGAAAAATATTAAGCCGGGCAAACTGAAAATTGCATTGACCGGTTCGGGCAATGTGAAAGCGACTGGTAGTGGCAAGTCATTACTGGCGAGTATCGATGGTAGTGGAAATATTGACACCGTTAAATTTCTTGCGCAGGCCGTGGATGCGCGGATTGTGGGATCAGGCGATATTCGCGTTCACGCCGACCAAACTCTGAACGCATCAATCAGTGGCGCAGGCAATATCGAGTTTGAGGGTAAAGCCAAAGTGACACAGTCAATAACCGGCGCCGGAAGCATCGAGCGACTTTGATAAGGGAAATTATTATGAATATCTCACTAAAATCCAGCATGAATGTTGTAGCTTGCCTTTTTGTTTCTGTTTGTGCCTCGGCTCCAGCAATTGCGCAAGTACAAGCACAAGACCTCAACCAGAATCAAGCGGGTTTGCTAAATAAGCAATCGATGGATCTTGGCAATAGCAAGGGCGGTGGAAAAGCTCAGGTCAATCTGAAAAATATCAATCAAAGCCAGGCGGGGCTTTTGAATAGCCAGGAATTAAGCATTGGTAATGCAGACAAAGGCGGCAAGTCGAACGTCAACTTGGGCAATGTAAAACAAGGACAAGCCGGGTTATTGAATAAGCAAAAAATGGCGATCGGAAATGCAGGACAAGGCAAGTCCGATGTTCTATCAGGTCCAGTCATGCAAGGGCAAGCTGGTTTGCTTAACAGCCAGGATATGAATCTGGGGTCGGTGTCTGGTAATGGTTCCTCTAAGGTCCGAACTGGTGCTGTTATGCAGGGCCAGGCAGGTCTTTTGAATAAACAAAACATGAATGTCGGCGGCTCGAGCGGTAGCGGCAAAAGCAATGTTGCCGCTGGGGCTATCTTGCAAGGTCAAGCTGGCTTGCTCAATAGCCAAAACATGAATGTTGGTGGAGCAAGTGGAAATGGCCAAAGCAATGTTGCGGCCGGTGCAGTAGTACAAGGTCAGGCAGGTTTATTGCAACGTCAAAACATGGAAATTGGTAAAAGCTCCGGTAGCGGAAAAAGTAACGTTGCGGTTGGCGCGGTTTTGCAAGGCCAGGCAGGATTACTCAATAATCAGGATATGAAAATTGGTAATGCTTCCGGTAATGGCAAAAGTAATGTTGCAGTTGGCGCCGTTGTTCAAGGACAGGCTGGCTTACTCAATAATCAACAGCTAGAGGTAGGCAATTCTTCTGGGAATGGTAAATCTAACGTCGCAGTTGGCGCTATTGTGCAGGCACAAGGTGGCTTGTTGCAAAATCAACAAGCTAAGATCGGTAACGCTTCGAACGGTACAGCCAATGTCGCGGTCGGCGCTGTAGTGCAGGCTCAGGGCGGATTGTTGAACAGTCAACAAGTCAACGTCGGTAATGCAAATTCTGGTTCAACGAATGTAGTGGCAGGTGCGATTGTGCAGGGGCAAGGCGGCATGCTTGGCGTCCAAAAGGTCAATATTGGTAATAACTGATTGGCACGAGGTGCGGTGGAGCCTATCTAATGTCGTGGCCTTAACTTGTAAGTAAAATTTATTGAACGTATTTTCTGGTATACGCAACTGATGTTTAAAGAGAACACTGTCTTGGACGAACGGGCTCGTACTTTGCTCAATCTGGTTGCTACGGGAAATCAGCAAGCATATGAAGATTTGTATCGCTTAATGTCGAGTCGTGTTTATGCTTTTGCCAGACGTATGATCAACAATGCAGAAACAGCGGAGGAAGTGCTGGCAGATACGATGTACGACGTTTGGCGCACTGCGGTGAATTTTCGAGGTGATTCCAAAGTAAGTACCTGGATTCTCGGTATTGCAAGAAACAAAGCATTAATGGCATTGCGTAGCGCCAAGACGCATGGTCATGAGGGTAGTGAGGATATCGACGATTTTGCTGATATCTTGGATTCTGGAGCACCAGACGGATTTGATCAACTGGCGGAAAAACAAGCCAGTGAAATGATTCAACGTTGTCTGGAGCGACTTTCCGGGAAGCACAGGGAGTGTCTGCACCTGATACATTTCGAGGATCTTTCGATGAAAGAAGTGGCGATGGTGCAAGGGATTCCAGAAGGAACCATTAAAAGTCGTTTATCGCATGCCAGAGCGCAAATGGCAGCATGCGTCGAAGCGACACAACGCAGATTGGCGATATCATGAGCAGCAATTCATCAGACAAAGAAATTAGTCAACTTTTATCGTGGTACGTAAATGGTAGCCTGAGCGCTACTGATCGCGAACAAGTTGAGACATCAGTCCAAAACTCATCTGGCGTTGCGGCAAGTCTGGCTTGGGAACAGGCATTGCGTAAAGCGGTAAAAAATGACCCTTCTTTGGCTTGCCCGCCTGACCTTGCCTTATCGCGCGTTATGCAGCGTATCAAGGCAAATGCCAAGCCAGTTGTGCAACAGCAATCCCTTATAAGCATGATAAAGGGGTTATTGAGCAGGATTACGTGGTCGCCAGCCTTTGCAGTCGCTTGTGGTGTTGTTGCTGTCCAGTTTGGTGTCATCGCGCAAATATGGCCGGGTAACTCGGATCAGCCTGTATATT
>JAZKIX010000008.1:0-2093 GCA_040384645.1 Pseudomonadota bacterium
GCCACACTCGGTTTACGCGAAGTGTTCACCGCGTTTGCCCTATTGCTGGTGATCGGGATTGCGGTGTTGATGGATGGCGTCGGTCTATCGATGGGTCTGGGCGCATTCCTGGCCGGCGTCCTACTGGCCGGATCAGAATATCGCCACGCACTGGAAGCCGATATCCAACCCTTCAAAGGCTTGCTGCTTGGTCTGTTTTTTATCGCAGTCGGCATGACCATGAATCTTGGGCTGGCCTTGCAAACGCCCTTGACCGTGGGTATCGGTTTGTTGCTGGTCGTTGGCCTTAAATTGCTCGGTTTATGGCTGTTATCGCGTCGCTGCGGCGTAGCGGGCGACCAGCGCGGTTTGTTCGCCGTATTGTTGTCGCAAGTGGGCGAGTTCGCTTTCGTCGTCATCAGCACCGCACGCGAAGCCAACGTATTGCAGGCGGGCGAGGCGGGCGTGCTCACCATCATCGCCGCCTTATCGATGGCAACCACGCCGCTGCTCTTGATCGTACGCGACCGGCTGGCAAAAAACATGAAATTCCAGCGCGCCGCCGACCCCATGGAAGACGACCACAATTCTGTCGTGATCGCCGGTTTCGGCCGCTACGGCCAGATTGTCGGCCGTCTTTTGCTCGCCGCCGGCATCCGCCCGACCGTATTGGACCTGGACGCCAGCACCATCGATACCCTGCGTAAATTCGGCTACAAACTGTATTACGGTGACGCCACCCGGCTTGAATTGCTGGAAGCGGCCGGCATCGCCCGCGCCAAAGTGCTGGTGGTCGCCATCGACGACCCGACCCAAAGCTTGCGGCTGGTCGATCTGGTGCAAGAGCATTTCCCGCAAGTCAAACTGGTCGCCCGCGCCCGCAACGTGCAACACATGCTGGAACTCAAAGCACGCAAGGTTGAACTGATCGAACGCGAGTTATACGAAAGCTCGCTACGCTCCGGCCGCTCGGTGCTGCAATTGCTCGGCTTCGACGCCTGGCGCGCACGGGAATTTGCCGACACCTTCCGACGCATTAACGAGCGTGGCGTGGATGAACTGGTGCAGCATCGAGACAATGAATCGGGCCGGCTGGCGTTTGCCAAGACTGGGCAGCAGCAATTGCAGCAGCAACTGGAACAGGATCAGATCCGGTTTGATAAAGAGCATCCGGGGCATGGATGGTAGGCGGTTTGATGGGCTTATCCAATAGGCTAAATCATGCTATCGCGTTGCCTGTATTTGTATAAATATGGGCAGTATCCGATAAAACATGTGCTATCCCGCGCGTATTTATTGGGGCTTTAAAAATACAGGGTGTGGAGTATTGTTGTTGAGTTTCGATCTGAGTAGTGATCGATTTGTGCTGCTTTGGCGCAATGGCCGGAATTTGTCTAGATTCACAAAGCTAGGTCGGGTCGTAAAACTTAGTTGTGGCAGCACGATTTTAGTGACAGCATTTTCGGACGTGCTATAAAGCGCACCACTGGCGTTTATTGCGATACCGGTCGGACTGTTCAGCACATCCGGCAAGCTGCCTAATTCCACGCCGTGTTTACCTGCCTGATCGGCGATGGTCGGCATATTTAAGCGGACTGCGGCGCCGATGTCATCCCGGCGTCGCAGCTATCGATAGCCGCCAATTGCGATGCAACTCAGACAAATGGCGGGTCAATTTTAAAATGCGCTAAGGCAGCACGATCTTCAACACAGCATTCTCTGACGTTGTGTACAGTGCGCCAGTGGCATCGATAGCCATGCCAACGGGTTGGTTCAGGCCGCCGGGTAGTACTCCGGGTATGACGCCGGCCGAGCCGAGTGTGCCGGCAACCGTGGTGACGACGCCAGTTGTCGAAATTTTGCGAATCGTGTGATTTAAAGTGTCAGATACGAAAATGGTACCGTTTGAATCAATCGCCAGACCGGATAACTGGTTAAAACGCGCATCTGGTGCTGCACCATCCGTTGAGCCACACTCCACAAGCGATCCCGCAATGACTGTAGCGGGGCCGAAAACGGGAACCTTCAACACAGAACACACATTTGCCACATACAAGTTACCTGCATTATCGACAACCATGCTACGTGGGTGAACCATTTCGTATGGCAAGTAA
>JAZKIX010000009.1:0-32055 GCA_040384645.1 Pseudomonadota bacterium
GCCACAAGAAATGTGGGAAATGTTTACCAAGGTCGGCTTTGGCCAGCAGCCTAAATTCGGTTTCCCCGGCGCGGTCGCGGGCCGTGTGCGGCCTTATAAATCGTGGCGTCCGATTGAACAGGCAACCATGAGCTACGGTCACGGTATTTCGGTATCCCTGATCCAGGTGGCGCGCTCATACATGATCTTCGCCCGCGATGGCGAAATGATCCCGCTCTCATTTGTCAAAACCGAGACCAATCCAGCAAGTCAGCGCGTGATTTCTCCTAAAACCGCCACTGCGATGCGTCGTATGCTCGAATTGGCAGCTGGCCCCGGCGGTACCGCGCCCAAATCACAAGTGCCCGGTTATCGCGTCGCCGGCAAGACCGGTACCGCGTATAAAATAATGGGCGGTAAGTACGTGAATAAATATGTGTCGTCTTTTGTGGGTTTTGCCCCTGCATCCAACCCGCGCATTATTGTTGCAGTCATGATTGATGAGCCATCCAATGGCTTGCACTATGGCGGGGATGTGGCGGCACCGGTATTTTCTGCGGTGACAGCGAATGCCTTGCGTGCAATGAATGTGGCACCGGATTCTTCAGTGACCGACATCATTATTCCAGCCGACAGCGTTGTGGAGAGTATGTAGCCATGACCGCACAACTAAGCACAATCAGCACCTGGTGCAAGAGTCTGGCGCCGAATGGGAATCTGGCGTCAGATTCGCGCAAGATCATTGCCGGCGACATATTTTTTGCGTATCCCGGCGATGAGGCCGACGGCCGCAGCTATATCGCCGATGCCATCGAACGGGGCGCCGCTGCTATCGTCTATGACGGCCATGGTTTTGATTGGGATGCTGCCTGGATGGTGCCGCATCTGACCGTATCGAACCTAAAACTACGAGCCGGCGAAATTGCCAATACCTTTTACGGCCAGCCTGATGCCGCCATGTTTACGGTGGCAGTCACTGGTACCAACGGCAAGACCTCGTGTACTCATTGGCTGGGAGAGTCCTTGTCGCGCCTACGTGAATCGACTGCCGTGATCGGCACTTTGGGCGTTGCCGTATTCAAGAATGGCACAGGGGCATTTAATGCCAATGGCTATACCACGCCGGATGCTGTGTTGCTACAGCGTGAATTGGCTGGCTTGCGACTCCTCGGCGCGACCACAATGGCAATCGAGGCCTCTTCTATTGGCTTGGATCAAGGGCGTTTGAATGGCTTGCATATCGATGCCGCCCTGTTCACCAACCTGACCCGGGATCATCTTGATTATCATGGCGATATGACGGTGTATGAAGCAGCCAAGACCGCCTTGTTTAAGTGGCCGGGTTTGAAACATGCAGTGGTTAATCTGGACGATCCGATGGGCATCCGCCTGGCGCAATTATTAGGCAGTAGCAAGGTGAGCGTAACGGGCTATACCTTGGGCGAGGTGGCGATGGATGGCGTCGCGATTTTGCGCGCGAGCAATCTTCATAGCCGGCATGGCGGTACCGATTTTCATATCGATTCACCTTTCGGCCATGCATCGGTGAAGTCGCAATTGGTCGGTCGTTTTAATGTCAGCAATATGCTGGGCGTGCTCGGCATCATGTTGCATAAAGGGATAGCCTGGCCGGTCGCAGCCAAGACACTTGAAGCATTGACCGCAGCACCGGGACGAATGCAAAAAATCGGCGGTCCTGATGCGCCGATGATCGTGATCGATTATGCCCATACCCCGGATGCATTGGAAAAAACGCTGGCTTCCCTGCGGCAGGTGGCTGACGAGCGCAATGGAAAATTATGGTGCGTCTTCGGTTGCGGTGGTGACCGCGATCCGGGCAAGCGGCCTCAAATGGGGCTGGTAGCCGAGGCGGCCGATCACGTGATCGTGACCAGCGATAACCCGCGTAGCGAAAATGCGCATGCAATCATCGAGCAAATTTGCCTTGGCATGACGACAGTGCCGCAAATGATCGACGATCGTGCAGCGGCGATTTTGTCGGCAGTGCGGCACGCCGCAAGACAAGATGTCGTTTTACTGGCCGGCAAGGGGCACGAGCCGTACCAGGAGATCAATGGCAAAAAATTGCCTTTTTCCGATGCTGATCATGCCGCCCTGGCGCTGGCGGCGCGCGCCACAATGAAAAAGCCGAGCTGATGAAATCCACGCTCCAACAATTACACCCTTACATCGCCGGCGCGGTGATGGCTGCCGACGTCAGTTTTGATGGCATCAGTACCGACAGTCGCAATGTCAAACCGGGCAACCTGTTTCTTGCTTTGCGCGGCGAGCATTACGATGCACACGACTTTTTACCGCAGGTTGCTGCACTGGGCGTTGCTGCGGTAGTGGCTGAATATCTTCCGGCAGGTTTGGACGTGCCTGCACTGGTGGTGCCAGATACGCGGATCGCGCTGGGTCAAATCGCTACCTATTGGCGCCGACAATTCACGCTGCCCGTGATCGGTGTGACAGGGAGCAATGGCAAGACTACGGTCAAGGAAATGATCGCTTCTATTTTGGCCGCAGCTTATGGCGCTGGCCATTCGCTGGCGACACGCGGCAATTTGAATAACGATATCGGGGTGCCGCTCACACTATTTCGTCTTGAACAAACTCACCGGGCTGCCGTGATCGAACTGGGCATGAATCATCCTGGCGAGATTGCGCTGCTGTCGTCGATTGCGCAACCCAGCATCGGCTTGGTCAACAATGCACAGCGCGAGCATCAGGAATTCATGCAAAGCATCGAGGCAGTGGCCGAGGAAAATGGTGCCGTCTTGCGTAGCTTGGGCCCCGATAGTGTCGCGGTTTTTCCGGCCGACGATCCGTTTAGCGCACTCTGGCGCACCTACGCCGGCCAGCGCCGTATCGTCAGCTTCGGCCTTTGCTCTGACGCGGATGTCAGTTGCACTTATCAGGCCACTACCTTTGGCAGTGCGCTGCAAGTGAAGATCGGCACCGCCAGTTTCGGGCTACAGTTGGCCGCCGCCGGCTCACATAACGTGCGCAATGCCTTGGCAGCGATTGCCTGTACCCATGCCATCGGTATCGAGGTCGATGCCATCGTGCAGGGGCTGGAAGCTTTCGCGCCAGTCAATGGACGCCTACAGTGCAAGCCCGCGCGCAACGGTGTCACTCTGATCGACGATACCTACAATGCCAACCCAGATTCAGTGCTGGCGGCCATCGACGTACTCAAGCAAGCGGCTGCACCGCGGATTCTGGTACTAGGCGATATGGGCGAAGTCGGTAACGATGGACGGCGCTTTCACCAGGAAATAGGCAGCTACGCCCACGCTTGCGGCATCGATGTCATATTCACCCTGGGCGATCTGGCTAGCGATAGCAGTCTCGCCTTCGGTACCGGCGCCACGCATTTCGACGACATCCAAGCGCTGTTCAAGGCACTTGATGTCCGCTTGGCAGCAGGCACGACAGTGCTGGTTAAGGGATCGCGCTTCATGAAAATGGAACGGGTGGTGCAGTATCTGGCGCTCGACAATCTCACTCAAAAATCTCAGGAAGTCCATTAATCATGTTGCTTTGGTTGGCACAATATTTTCAGCAGGATGTGGGACCGTTGCGGGTCTTCAATTTCATTACGTTTCGTGCCGTGTTCGCGACCTTGACTGCGCTGGCGATAGGTCTCATCGCTGGCCCCGGCGTGATTCGCATGCTGGCGCGTTTAAAGGTTGGGCAAGCGGTGCGCAAGGATGGTCCGCAAACGCATTTGATCAAAACTGGCACGCCGACCATGGGCGGCGTATTGATCTTGATTTCAATCGGGATTGCCACTCTGTTATGGGCCGACTTGACCAATCGCTTTATCTGGGTAGTGCTAGTGGTCACCCTGGGCTTTGGCGCGATTGGCTGGGTCGATGATTACCGCAAGGTGGTCCATAAAGATCCCGAAGGCATGCGCTCACGCGAGAAATACTTCTGGCAATCGCTGATCGGGATCGTGGCGGCGATGTATCTGGCATTCTCCGTATCGGCGCCGACCAATACCAAAGTGTGGGAATTATTCCTGGCATGGGTGCAGTCCGGTTTCAATCTGGATTTGCCGCCGAAAGCCGACTTGATTGTGCCATTCATCAAGACCATCAGTTATCCGCTTGGCGTATGGGGCTTTATTGCGCTCACGTATTTTGTCATTGTTGGCACCAGCAATGCGGTCAATTTGACCGATGGCTTGGATGGTCTGGCGATCATGCCAACGGTGATGGTTGGTACCGCACTTGGCCTGTTCGCCTACCTGACCGGCAGCGCGAATTATTCCAAATATCTATTTATTCCGCATATCCCCGGTGCCGGTGAGTTATTGATATTTTGCGGTGCGATGGCCGGTGCCGGCCTGGCTTTTTTATGGTTCAACGCACATCCGGCGCAGGTCTTCATGGGCGATGTCGGCGCGCTGGCCTTGGGCGGTGCTTTGGGCACAATTGCGGTCATCGTGCGGCAAGAAATTGTGCTGTTCATTATGGGCGGGATTTTTGTGGTGGAAACCATTTCAGTCATGGTGCAGGTGACAGTTTTCAAATTCACTAAAAAACGTTACGGCGTCGGCCGCCGTGTGTTTTTAATGGCACCGTTACATCACCACTACGAACAAAAAGGCTGGAAAGAAACGCAAGTGGTCGTGCGTTTCTGGATCATTTCAATGATGTTGGTATTGGTTGGTTTATCTACACTTAAGTTGCGTTAATGATTTACGTTGATAAGTTACATTGATGAATTACGCAGGCAAACACGTATTGGTACTTGGGCTGGGAGAATCCGGTCTGGCGATGGCGCGCTGGCTGGACCGTTGCGGCGCGACCGTGCGTGTGGCAGATACACGCAACACGCCGCAGCGTTTGGCATTGTTGCAAGAACTGGTACCAGCGGCGCAGTTTATCGGTGGCGATTTCCAATCAGCTTTGCTGGATCAAGTTGATATCGTGGCCGTCAGTCCAGGTTTGTCTCCGAACCGCGAGCTGGCGCAAATCCTGCCGCTGGCCGCCGAGCGCAGCTTGCCTGTGTGGGGTGAGATTGAATTCTTTGCCCAAGCCTTGAGCGGGCTGCGCGCAACACAAGCCTACGCGCCGAAAGTGATTGCTGTCACCGGCACCAATGGAAAAACCACCGTCACCAGCCTGGTCGGTCTGTTATGCGAGCGTGCCGGCTTGTCGACCAAGGTGGCCGGCAATATCAGTCCGGCCGCGCTCGATGTATTGCGCCAATCGATTGACGACAATACCTTGCCGCAAGCCTGGGTGTTGGAATTGTCCAGCTTCCAATTGCACACCACCTTTAGTTTGCAAGCCGATGCTGCCACCGTACTTAATGTGACGCAGGATCATCTGGATTGGCACGGCGATATGGCAGCTTATGTGGCCGACAAAGCACGGGTATTCGGTACCACGACAGTGCAAGTGCTCAATCGTGACGATGCAGTCGTGATGCAAATGCGTAGTCCCACACGTCGGATGCTGAGCTTTGGCGTCGATGCGCCGACGCAAGTCGATTGCTTTGGGTTACTCAATGAGCGCGATATGCAATGGCTCAGTGTTGCTGTGGCTGCGGAAGACAGCGAGAAAAAACGTAAAAAAGGCGATAACGCGCCTATGCCAGTCAGCATTAACCGTTTGATGCCATCAGATGCGTTACGGATTCGCGGCCAGCACAATGCTGTCAATGCCTTGGCGGCGTTGGCATTATGCCGCGCCATCGATTTGCCGTTTGCCGCTTTGCTGCACGGTTTGCGTGAATATGCCGGTGAGCCACATCGGGTGCAGCACGTGGCCTGCATCGGCGGCGTTGATTATTACGATGACAGCAAGGGCACCAATGTCGGCGCAACGGTGGCGGCTCTCAAAGGTCTGGGCGTAGGCCAGGCTGGCAGTAATTCACGCCTAATATTGATCGCTGGCGGTGATGGCAAGGGGCAGGATTTCACACCTTTGGCAGAACCGGTGGCGCGTTATGTACGCACAGTATTTTTGATCGGCAAAGATGCGGCGCGGCTGCACGACAGCCTGGAGCAAAGCGGCGTCGAATTGATCGCTTGTGCGACCCTGCAAGAAGCGGTGCAGCAGGCTGCGGCAGCGGCGCATTCAGGCGATGCAGTGGTATTGTCGCCAGCCTGTGCCAGCCTAGATATGTTCGCCAGCTATATGGTGCGGGCGCAAGTGTTCATCGATGCCGTGCGCGAAGTGGCGTTTTCGCGTGGCGAGGTGGCTGCATGAGTAGCGGCGCAGCGACCGTGACTGCAATAGCAGCCAACGAAGCCGGCAATGGCCTGTTTAGTTTCATCGGCAATTTTTTCCAGCGCTTTTCCAGCAAGCCAGAACAGCCGGCGTCTAACAGCCTTGGACAACGTTCTAAGATGATGGAATACGACCAGATGCTGGTCTGGGTCACATTGTTGCTGATGTTGTTCGGCATGGTGATGGTGTATTCGGCCTCGATTTCCTTGCCGGACTCGCCTAAATACGCGAACTACCAAAATACCCATTTCTTGAACCGGCAAGCCATATTCATTGCTATTTCCCTGGTTGCCGGTTTGCTGGCATTCCGCGTCCCGATTGCCACTTGGCAGCGCTGGGCGCCGTATCTATTTGTCGCAACCCTTTTGCTATTGGTACTGGTGTTGGTGCCGGGCGTTGGCCGCGGTGTCAATGGCGCAAAGCGCTGGTTGTCGTTTAAGGTACTCAATGTGCAGCCATCGGAATTGATGAAGCT
The DNA here is from genome assembly GCA_040384645.1 of Pseudomonadota bacterium. GTDB lineage: Bacteria > Pseudomonadota > Gammaproteobacteria > Burkholderiales > Burkholderiaceae_D > JAZKIX01. The sequence continues at coordinate 6,706 of JAZKIX010000009.1, forward strand.
ATTCGTGGTTTTGTATGCCGCCGATTACACCGTGCGCAAGCAGCAATACATGCATAAGCTCACCAAGGGCTTCTTGCCGATGGCGCTGGCGGTCGGCTTGGTTGGACTGCTGCTGCTGCTAGAGCCTGATCTTGGCGCCTTTGGCGTCATCGTTTGCATTGCAATGTGTATTTTATTTTTGGGCGGTATCAACGGCGTCTGGTTTGGCGGCATCGGCGTCATGCTGGTGGGTATTTTCAGTCTGGTGATTGCGCTGTCGCCGTGGCGCCGCGACCGGATTTTCGCTTACCTTAATCCTTGGGATGAACAAAATGCCTTGGGCAAGGGATATCAATTGTCGCAATCCCTGATTGCCTTCGGCCGCGGAGAACTGTTTGGCGTTGGGCTCGGCGGCAGTGTGCAAAAGCTGCATTATTTACCGGAAGCGCATACAGATTTCTTACTGGCCGTAATCGGAGAAGAACTCGGTTTTGTCGGTGTGCTGGTGGTGATCGTCATGTTTTATTGGCTGATCAAGCGCTCATTTGAAATCGGCCGCCAAGCCATTGCGCTGGATCTGACGTTTGCCGGTCTGACGGCCAAGGGTATCGGCATCTGGATCGGGGTCCAGACCTTCATCAATATGGGCGTCAATCTGGGTTTGTTGCCGACCAAGGGTTTGACCCTGCCACTGATGAGTTATGGCGGTTCTGGCGTCTTGATCAATTGCGTTGGACTGGCGATCTTGTTGCGCATCGATTATGAAAACCGCGTCCTGATGCGCGGCGGCCGCATATGAAAAAGCTGCTGATCATGGCAGCCGGCACTGGCGGTCATATTTTCCCCGGTTTGGCGATTGCCGACACCATGCAGCAACGCGGTTGGCAAGTCTCATGGCTTGGCACCACGCACGGCATGGAGCGCGATCTGGTGCCCAAGCATGGCATCGAAATGGATAGCATCGAATTTGCCGGCGTGCGCGGCAAGGGTGCGGCGCATACCTTGCGCGGCATGTGGCGGCTGGTATGGGGTTTTGGCCGATGCTGGCGAATTCTGGCGCAACGCCGGCCTGACGTGGTGCTCGGCATGGGCGGATATGTCACGGTGCCAGGTGGCTTGATGGCGCGCTTGCGCGGCGTGCCGCTGGTATTGGTAAATGCCGATGCTGCCTTGCTGCTGTCGAACAAGACCCTGACGCCGCTGGCAAAAAAAGTCTTGTTCGGCTTCCCTGCCGATTTTGGCGCGGCGGGATCGAAGACACTGGTGACAGGTAATCCGGTGCGCAAGGAAATCATTAACTTGCCGTTGCCGGTGCCGCGCTTTACCGCTCGTAGCGGCCCGTTGCGGATTTTGATTGTCGGCGGCAGTCTCGGCGCCAAAGTGTTGAACGATAACGTGCCGGCGGCGCTGGCTTTGATGCCGGCGGTAGCGCGCCCGATGGTCACGCATCAATCTGGCAAACAGCATATTGCGGCTTTGCGTGCAGCGTACGAGGCGGCTGGTGTGAGCGCAGAAGTCGTCGATTTTATCGACGATATGGCACGTTGCTATGCCGAGGCCGATCTAGTGATTTGCCGTGCCGGCGCGATCACGGTGTCTGAATTGACCGCAGCCGGCGTGGCCAGCGTGCTGGTACCGCTGATCGCCTCGACCACCTCGCATCAACGCGATAACGCACGCTGGATGGCGAGCAAGGGTGCAGCAGTACATTTGCCACAAGCAGAATTGACGCCGCAATCGTTGGCTGATTTATTGCTTGGCATGGATCGTGAACGCTGTCAGAAATTGGCGGAAGCGGCGTATGAAAACGGCCGACGCAATGCGAACGAGGCGATCGCCAACGTATTGGAGCAGACACTGGACAGGCGTTGACCTCAGACGCATCAGAAGTTGCCTGTAGAGTTGCTTGTGTTTTTGAATAAATAAGGGGGTATAAGATAAAATGCCATCTCTCCCGCACGGTTTTATTGGCCCTTTAAAAATACTGCATAGAGTATATTTAAGCGGTTTTTAGTGATTATGGCTTGAACACAGAACAAATAATATGAAGCATAAAGTAAAAAACATTCATTTCGTCGGCATCGGCGGCAGCGGTATGAGCGGCATCGCCGAGGTATTGGTCAATCTCGGCTACGCGGTATCCGGTTCCGATCTGGGCAGCAATCCGGCCACCCAACGCCTGGCGCGCTTGGGTGCGCGCGTCACATTGGGTCATGACGCCGAAAATATTCTCGGCGCCGACGCCATCGTGACCTCGACCGCCGTCACTGCCGACAATCCTGAAGTGGTCGCCGGCCGCGCCAAACATATTCCTATCGTGCCGCGCGCTGTGATGTTGGCCGAATTGATGCGCCTGAAACGCGGCATCGCAATTGCCGGCACGCATGGCAAGACCACCACCACCAGCCTGGTCGCCAGCATTTTGGCGGAAGGCGGTTTCGATCCCACGTTTGTGATCGGCGGTTTGCTCAACAGCGCCGGCGCCAACGCCAAACTCGGTACCGGCGACTTTATCGTGGCCGAAGCCGATGAGTCCGACGCCTCTTTCCTCAATCTATTGCCGGTGATCGAAGTCATCACCAATATCGATGCCGATCACATGGAAACCTATGGCCATGATTTCGGCCGCCTGAAACAGGCGTTCATTGAATTCACCCAACGCCTACCGTTCTATGGTCGCGCCATGTTGTGTCTGGACGACCAGAATGTGCGCGACATCATGCCCTTTATTTCCAAACCGATTACGACCTATGGCTTTCACGAAGAAGCCGACGTCCGTGCAGTCGATGCCGTGGCCGATGGCAGTCATATGCGCTTTACCGTGATCCAGGACGGCTACCCGCCGATGAACATCAGCCTGAATCAGCCCGGCATGCACAATGTCCAAAATGCCTGTGCTGCGATTGCGATTGCACGCGAAATTGGTGTCGCCGATAGTGCTACGCAAAAGGCGCTGACAGAATTTAATGGCGTCGGCCGGCGTTTTACCCGTTATGGCGAGATTGCCTTGGCGGCGACCGCTGACCGTGCCAGTGGCAGCTTTGCATTGGTCGATGATTACGGTCACCATCCGGTAGAGATGGCCGCCACCTTGTCGGCGGCGCGCGGCGCCTATCCTGGACGGCGCCTGGTGCTGGCATTTCAGCCGCATCGCTACTCTCGCACCCGCGACCTGTTCGAAGATTTTGTGAAAATTTTATCCACCACCGATGCGCTGGTACTGGCCGAAGTGTATGCCGCCGGCGAGCAGCCGGTGGTGGCCGCTGATGGCCGCGCTCTGGCGCGTGCGGTGCGCGTGGCTGGCAAGGTGGAGCCGGTTTTCGTGCAAGAAATCGCCGATATGCCGGACACCATTCTCAATCTGCTGCGCGATGGCGATGTCGTGATTACGATGGGCGCCGGTTCGATTAATGGCGTGCCGGCAAAAATAGTGCAAAGTCTTAAAGAAGGTCAGGCATGAGTGCAGAAAATCTGAAAAGCCAATTTGGCAAGGTCGGCGTCTTGTTCGGCGGCCGCTCGGCCGAGCGCGATATTTCACTGATGTCGGGCCAGGGCGTGTTGTCTGCCTTGCTGGCAAAAGGGGTCGATGCCCATGCCTTCGATCCGGCTGAACGTTCGCTGGCAGAATTGGCCGCTGAAAAATTCGACCGTGTATTCATTGCCCTACACGGCCGCTTCGGCGAAGACGGCACCCTGCAAGGCGCGCTGGAGCAATTGGGCATTCCCTACACCGGTAGCGGTGTGATGGCGTCATCGATTTCGATGGACAAGGTCTACACCAAAATGATTTGGTTGACGCATCGCTTGCCAACGCCCAAGTATGTTTTGCTCGATGCCGCGAGCGAGTTGCGCAACGTGCCAGATACCTTGGGTCTGCCCTTGATCGTCAAGCCGCCGCATGAAGGTTCCAGCATTGGCATTACCAAGGTGGTCGCTTATTCAGAGATGCAAGGCGCTTACGACACGGCGGCACGTTTCGACGAGGTGGTGCTGGCGGAAGAATTCATCACCGGGCGCGAATTTACCGTCGCCGTGCTCGGTAAAGGTGCCGCAGCACGCGCCTTGCCCATTACCGAAATCCGCGCCCCGGCAGGCAATTACGATTACGAGCATAAATACTTCACCGACGATACCCAATATCTGTGCCCTGCGCCGTTGGACGACGCCACCGCGCGCGAGATTGAACGGATCGCGGTGGAAGCCTATCGCTCTCTCGGTTGCGAAGGTTGGGGTCGGATCGATGTCTTGCTGCGCGCCAGCGACAACCAACCGTTTTTGCTGGAAATAAATACCTCGCCCGGCATGACCGGCCATTCACTGGTACCAATGGCAGCGCGTACGGCAGGTATTGCTTACGAAGATTTATGTCTTGAAATTTTACGTTCTGCCAGCGTGAAAATGGCCAAGGGCAAGGGCTAGTCGGACGCATGTGGCAGGACATCAAAATGCTCAATGCAACAGCGAATGCACTATTTGGCATGTTCGTTTTGGCATTGTTGGCAGGGCTGTGCTGGTGGCTGGCGCAGCGCCCGATGTTTACGCTGACGGCGATTCGGATTGAAGCCGCAGGGGCGGCTGAATTGCGGCGGGTTAATCCCTTAACGGTGCGTGGCACGGCGGTGCCCAAGATCAAGGGAAATTTTTTTACCGCCAATCTGGATACGGTCAGGTTGGCGTTTGAAACGGTACCGTGGGTACGAAAAGCCACGGTGCGGCGCGAGTGGCCTAACGAGCTGATCGTGACGGTCGAAGAGCACGAACCGCTCGGTACCTGGGGTGGCGACGGGCGTTTGTTATCAGTGCAGGGTGACGTTTTTACGGCCAATCTGGCAGAGGCCGAAGAAGATGGCGACCTACCTGAATTCGACGGACCCGAAGGCAGTGAAAAAGAAGTGGTGGAACGGTTTGCGATGTTGCGTGAGTCGTTTGCGCCCAGCAATCTGCGACCGGATTCGGTGAAATTGTCGGGCCGTTATGCCTGGACAGTACGCTTGAATTCTGGCCTGACGGTCGAGCTGGGTCGTGAACAAACCGCTAATACCTTGAAGGAACGGGTGCAGCGATTAGTCAGTATTTATCCGCAATTAGTAGCGCGGCTGCAAGACCGGATTGAAAGCGTCGATTTGCGCTATCCAAATGGTTTGGCATTAAAAGCAAGTGGCTTGGCTTTTGGCATCGATGGTAAACAAAAAAAATTGCATACTAAATAGGCGCACCAAATAGCACATTGAGTGGCACCTTGAGCATCTAGAAAAATAAGCGAAAAGAATAAGCGAACAACATGACAAAAGACGCCAAAAACCTGATCGTTGGACTCGATATCGGCACCTCGAAAGTGGTCGCCGTGGTCGCTGAAGTCATGCCCGACGGCCGCCATGAAGTCATCGGCTTGGGACAGCATGAATCAAAGGGCTTGAAGAAAGGCGTGGTCGTCAATATCGAGGCGACGGTCGAATCGATCCAGCGCGCTTTGGAAGAAGCTGAGTTGATGGCCGATTGCAAGATCAAGAACGTGTACGCAGGAATTGCCGGCAGTCACATCCGCAGCTTCAATTCAAGTGGCATGGTCGCCATCAAGGATAAGGAAGTGACCGCCGCCGACGTGGCGCGCGTGATTGAAACCGCCAAGGCCGTCAATATCCCGACCGACCAGCAATTGCTGCATACCGTGCCGCAAGAATTTATTGTCGACAACCAGGAAGATGTACGTGAGCCTATCGGCATGAGCGGCATCCGGCTGGAAGTGAAAGTGCATATCGTCACCGGCGCCGTGTCGGCAGTGCAAAACATCGTCAAGTGCGTGCGCCGTTGTGGCTTGGAAGTATCGGACCTGATCTTGCAACCGATGGCCTCGGCCGACGCGGTGTTGACGCCGGATGAAAAAGAACTGGGTGTCGTCCTGATCGATATCGGCGGTGGCACCACCGACGTTGCGGTATTTACCGAAGGCGCGATCCGGCATACCGCCGTGATCCCGATTGCCGGCGACCAGATCACCAATGACATTGCGATGGCTTTGCGCACGCCGACCTTTGAAGCGGAAGAAATCAAGCTGCGCTACGGCGTTGCCAAGCAAGTCTTGGCCGATCCCGGCGAGACGCTGGAAGTACCGGGCCTGGGTGATCGCGGACCGCGTACCTTGTCGCGCCAAGCTTTGGCTGCAGTGATCGAGCCACGGGTCGAAGAGTTGTTTGCACTGGTGCATCAGGTGGTGCGCGAATCGGGTTATGAAGATGTTTTGTCGAGCGGCATCGTGATCACCGGCGGTTCGTCGATGATGCCCGGCATGATGGAATTGGCGGAAGATATTTTCCTCAAGCCGGCACGTTTGGGCACGCCGGATTATCGCGGCCAGTTGGCCGATGTAGTCCGCAGCCCGCGCTATTCGACTGTGTTGGGCTTGCTATTGGAAGCAAAAAAACAGTATTTGCGCGGCCATATCGTCACGCGTCAGGAAGGCTCGTTCAAGGCCATCATGCATCGTATGAAGGAATGGTTTTTAGGGAATTTCTAATTGGTTCAAATTTGAAGTATCAGGCTGTTTTATTTTGAAGATCGTTGGTTATTTTTAGGTTTTGTTTTTGTTTTTGTTTTTGCAATAATTTTTACGCATCAATTTTTCGCTTCAGTTTCACCATTTTTTTCGGCACATGTCGATATTGAGATTAATCGCTGTTTTCAGCCGCTAGTCGTCCCATCGCGGGATGCTTAGCGACTGAAAACCGCACATTTACAGGAGCGCATCATGGAGTTTGATATGGTCGATAACGCAACACAGGGAACCGTCATCAAGGTCGTCGGCGTCGGCGGCGCAGGCGGAAATGCAGTGCAACATATGATTAACAAGGGCGTGGCAGGAGTTGAATTCATCGCCGCCAATACCGATGCCCAGGCGCTTTTGTTGTCGAAGGCGCACAACATCATCCAGATTGGCGAAAGTGGCTTGGGCGCCGGTATGCGGCCTGAAATCGGTCGCCAGTTGGCCGAAGATTCCCGCTCCCGCATTGAAGACGCCTTGCGCGGCGCGCACATGGTCTTTATCGCGGCCGGTATGGGCGGCGGTACCGGCACTGGCGCTGCACCAATCGTGGCCGAGATCGCAAAGTCGCTCGGCGCATTGACGGTGGCGGTGGTGTCCAAGCCTTTCTCCTACGAGGGCCAGAAGTGCATGGACATCGCCGATGAAGGTCTGGAAGTGTTGTCGCAACATGTCGATTCCCTGATCATCATCCTGAATGAAAAACTGGAAGAGATTTATGAAGACGACAGCATGATCGAATGGCTGCAACACGCCGATGATGTGCTCAATAATGCCGTGGCTGGGATTGCCGAGATCATCAATGCGCCAGGCCATATCAACGTCGATTTCAACGACGTCAAAACTATTATGGGCGAGCAGGGCAAGGCCATGATGGGTACCGCGACCGCTTCCGGCGTCGATCGCGCCCGTATCGCGGCCGAACAAGCGGTTGCCTCGCCCTTGCTGGACGGCATCGACTTGTCGGGTGCGCGCGGCGTGCTGGTCAACGTCACCGCCAGCCGTGGCCTCAAGGGTAAGGAAATCAAGGAAGTCATGGCCGCAGTACGCGCCTTTGCGGCGCCGGATGCCTCGATTGCCCAAGGTATTGCCTACGACGATACGATGGGCGACGATATCCGCGTGACCGTGGTAGCGACTGGACTGGGACGTGCCAAGAAGGCGATGCAATTGGTGCAAACCCCGATGCTGCGTACCGGTACCAATAACGAAACCATGATGGCGGCCACCGGCACCACCGTGGGTGCCAACGGATTGCAAAGTGGTAGCAGCGCGGGCATTTCGTTTGACGGTTTAAAAACACCGTCAGTCTGGCGCCGCGAATCGGCCTCCGATACGGTGCGTGCCTTGGAAAAAAATGGCATGGAAACCTACGACATTCCGGCTTTCTTGCGCAAGCAAGCGGATTAAATTCGGCACGCTGTTATTGCATGCATTTAATATGCATTGATGTACTAACGCACGGATGACCGCCGTACAAGGGCCTTGCCAATAATCCATTGGCAAGGCCCTTGCATTGGCACGGTTTGCTCCGTCTGTAACCTGCAAGAAACCTTGGACTCAGGCATACTTCGCCTCTTTCTGTCTTCAAATCATGCGCCCGCCGCATCCAAATTCATTATAGGAAATCCCATGACCATCAAAATCGGCGATCAATTGCCAGAAGGCAAGCTTGCAGAATTCATCGAGTCCGCTACCGAAACCTGCGCGCTTGGTCCAAATACATTCAACGTCGTTGATCTGACCAAGGGCAAGAAAATTGCTATCTTCGGTTTGCCCGGCGCCTATACTCCGACCTGTTCAGCCCAGCATGTGCCGGGTTACGTCAAGCTGGCAGCCGAATTCAGCGCCAAGGGCGTGGATGAAATCTGGTGTATCTCAGTCAACGACGCTTTCGTCATGGGCGCCTGGGGCCGCGATCAAAAAGCGACCGGCATCGTGCGCATGATGGCTGATGGCAATGCAGACTTCAGCAAGGCATTGGGCTTGGATGCCGACTTCAGCAAGCATGGCATGGGCACCCGTTCACAGCGTTATTCGATGCTGGTCGAAGATGGTGTGGTCAAGCAACTCAATGTCGAACAAGGCGGCAGTTTTACAGTGTCAAATGCAGAAACCCTGCTGGCACAATTGGCGTAATCATTAACGCCAGTCATTGGTGTTAGCCAAAATAGTTGTCTCATCAGCGGCGCTGTAGTATTTTTACTAAGGCGCCGTTTTTAATGACTGCTGCTTGCCATAAACTTCAATCCCACGCGATCCATGCTTAAACAACGTACAGTCAAAAATCTGGTGAAAGCGGTCGGCGTCGGTTTGCATTCCGGCACCAAAGTCGAGTTGACCTTGCGCCCGGCTGCGCCCGATAGCGGCATCTTGTTTCGCCGGGTTGACTTGACGCCGATTGTCGATTTCCCCGCCAGCGCGACCATGGTCGGCGATACGCGCATGGCGTCGACCCTGATTCAAGACGGTGTCCGGGTATCGACGGTGGAGCATTTGATGTCGGCGTGCGCTGGCTTGGGTATCGACAACCTGATCGTCGATGTCAGTGCCGAAGAAATCCCCATCATGGACGGTTCTGCTTCGTCGTTTGTATTCTTGTTGCAGCAAGCCGGCTTGCAAGAACAAAACGTCGCCAAAAAATTCATCCGCGTCAAAAAGGCGGTCGAAATCCGCGAAGGCGAGGGCGCCAAAGAGAAATGGGCCAGGCTGGAGCCGTTCAACGGTTTCAAGCTCAATTTTTTTATCGAGTTCAATCACCCCGCGGTCGATGGCACCAGCCAGCGCGCTGAAGTTGATTTTGGCGTGGTGTCATACGTCAAGGATGTGTCAAGAGCACGCACTTTCGGCTTCATGCAAGACGTTGAAAACCTGCGTGAAATGGGATTGGCGCGCGGTGGCTCGACCGAGAATGTAATCGTGATGGATGAGTATCGCATCCTTAATACCGATGGTTTGCGCTATGAAGATGAATTCGTGCGCCACAAAATTCTCGATGCCATCGGCGATCTATACCTGATCGGACACCCGCTGTTAGCCAGTTATACCGCCCATAAATCAGGTCATGGTTTGAACAATCAATTGTTGCGCGCTTTGCTGGCGCAACCGGACGCTTATGACATCGTCAGCTTCGATTCGCTGGAACTGGCGCCGCAATCGTATGTGCGCCAATCCAAGCTGGAATGGGTCTTGAGCTAAGTTGATATTCATTAATCGTATTCACCGCGATTGTGATGAATATGAGGGGGTATATATCGATTTACCTATTCTCCCGCACGTCTTTGTTGGCTTAAAATAAATACACGGGGCAGTATTATTGAATGGACCAAGCCGGTTTTTACACCCGCCGGCGTGCCACCATCGCCATTAATGCAGCGCGCAAAGCCTCGTTGCGCGGCGATGCTTCAAGCGCCTGACCCAACTCCGCAAATGCCGTTACCGCCAATGCAGGCAAGGCCAATTCTCTGGAAGGTATTGATTTTGCAGGCATTTTGCCAACTTGCACTTTGAGTCGGATTACGTTAACCTGCCAACCCAACTTGCCGAGTTCTTCCTGTAACTTTGGAAGTTGCTGTTTCAGTTTTGTCGCCAAAGCAGCATTCGGCGTCGCCAAAGTCAGTTGCCCGGAATCGAGTTGCAATACATCGCAAGCGTCAAACATGGAGGGCAAAATTTTGGCGCAATCTTTTTGCAAGGAGATGACACGTGTCAAGGTCGGCAGTAGTGCTGCCATCTTGTCATCAGCCCGCAAGAAATCGCCGGCACCAAGTGCGCTTGGCCCTTTGCGCGCGGAGCGTGGGCGCTGTTGAGTGAATGGTGGTGAAGGCGTTTGCATAGTCTGAAACCATAGCACACCGTCCGTATTCTGCAGGTATTAGAGGAATCACATTGCAAATTATTCTGCTGCATCCGCGCTTCATCCGTGCCAAATCAGTGACCTTGAATCAAACCCATTTGATCGCGCTGGGTTTTTTGCTGATGGTGCTGATTTTGACGACGTCGTTGTTGCTATGTAATGCGATAGTGCATTTTGCCGGCGGTAAAAAAATACCCTTCTTGCCCGATTTGCAGGCTCCCGTCACCCAAGACGACAGCAATAAACAAGACAAGTTTTTAAAAGAAAACCTGGCCGTGATGGCGATCAAACTGGGTGAAATGCAAGCCCAGTTGATGCGGCTAGATGCCTTGGGTGAACGGGTTCAGGGTTTGGCCGGCGTCAAGCCGGAAGAATTTAATTTCAAAGTCATGCCGGGACGCGGCGGAACCGAATCGTCCAGCCTGCCCGAGGCCACGCTGGCGCCGATGTCGATCTCGGCCTTCCAGCAAGCGCTGGACGCCATGGCGCAAGACGTCGAACATCGTGCCGACTATATGAATGTAATCGAGAGCACCTTGATGACAGACAAGATGCGCTCCAAGCAATTGCCGACCATTCAACCAGTTAATGTGACGTACAACGCTTCCAGTTTCGGCTGGCGACTCGATCCCTTCACCGGGCGCAATGCGTTCCATGAAGGAATGGACTTTCCCGCGCAGGCTGGCACCCCGATTGTAGCTGCAGCTGGCGGCGTGGTGATCGCTGCCGAATTTCACAGTCAGTACGGAAATATGCTGGAAATCGATCACGGTAACGACATCATGACGCGTTATGCCCACGCATCACGCTTGCTGGTCAAGGTCGGCGATATCGTCAAACGCGGCCAGCAAGTGGCCGATATCGGCTCCACCGGCCGCTCCACTGGTGCACATCTGCATTTTGAAGTACATGTCAAAGGCGTAGTACAAAACCCATTAAAGTTCTTGTCGGCGGGTGCCGATCAAGCCAAGCTTGCCGAATTGATTAAAAATTAACGGCGCGCTTGAAGGGTACCTATTGATTCGGTCTCGCTCGCCCTAATATGCAATGGATTGTTGGGGGACGCTATCACTTGCAAAGTCATTGCGCTCCGGCATGGGGCGAAATTTTTAAGGCCGGTACCGATCGATATGGCGGACGTCAAATCTTTCAACACAACCATGCTTGCTTTGATTTTGGATTTTTAGTGGCATCCACATGATAAAATCATTCCCTTTTTGCCATAGTCGGACTCGTGGGATAGTGTTTTTTAACCTGGTGAGTCTTTTTTTACGGCGTTTTTTCTAGAATTCAAGCATGTCATTACTGACCCAGATTTTCGGTAGCCGCAATCAGCGACTCATCAAACAGTACCAAAAAACCGTTCGCGCTATCAATGCCTTAGAGCCAGAGGTGGAGAAGCTCTCAGATGAACAATTGCAGGCCAAGACACCGGCCTTCAAGGAGCGTGTCGCCAAGGGCGAAAGCCTGAACGATATCTTGCCGGAAGCGTTTGCGGTTTGCCGGGAGGCCAGTCGCCGTGTCTTGAAAATGCGTCATTTCGATGTGCAGTTGATCGGCGGCATGATCTTGCATTTTGGGAAAATTGCTGAAATGGGCACCGGCGAAGGCAAGACGCTGATGGCAACCTTGCCCGCGTACCTGAATGCCTTATCCGGTAAAAGCGTGCATGTGGTAACGGTCAATGATTACCTCGCGCAGCGCGATGCGGACTGGATGGGCACCTTGTACGGCTGGCTGGGTCTATCGACCGGGGTCAACCTGTCGCATATGGATCACGATGCCAAGCAACGCGCTTATGCCGCGGACATCACCTACGGTACCAACAATGAATTCGGCTTTGATTATCTGCGCGACAATATGGTATTTGAAGCGGGCGAAAGGGTGCAGCGCAGCCTCAGTTTTGCGATTGTCGATGAAGTCGACTCGATCCTGATTGATGAAGCCAGAACGCCGTTGATCATTTCCGGCCAGGCAGAAAACCACACCGACCTGTATCACAAGATTAATGTCGTGCCCGGCATGTTGACCTTGCAAGTTGGCGAAGAAACACCGGACGGCAAGGGCAAGATCGAAGTTTTGGGCGATTACACCAAAGACGAAAAAACGCACCAAGTCCTGTTGACCGAAGACGGCCATGAAAAGTCAGAAAAAATCCTGACCCAAATGGGGTTGCTGCCAGAAGGCGCCTCGCTCTACGATGCTGCCAATATCACGCTGGTGCATCATTTGTACGCCGCCTTGCGCGCCCACGCGCTGTATCACAAGGATCAACATTACGTGGTGCAAAACAATGAAGTTGTCATCGTCGATGAATTTACCGGGCGTCTGATGTCGGGTCGCCGCTGGTCGGATGGCTTGCATCAAGCGGTCGAAGCTAAGGAGCGTGTCCAGATTCAAAACGAGAATCAAACGTTGGCATCGATCACATTCCAGAACTATTTCCGGATGTATGCCAAGTTGTCGGGCATGACCGGTACTGCCGATACCGAGGCCTACGAATTCCAAGAAATTTACGGTTTGGAAACGGTCGTTTGTCCGCCGAATCGTCCTTCACAGCGTAAAGACCGGCAAGATCAGGTCTATAAGAGCGCGGACGAGAAATACAAGGCGATGTTGGCCGATATCAAGGATTGTTACGAGCGCGGCCAACCGGTTTTAGTCGGAACGACATCGATTGAGAATTCCGAGTTGTTGTCCGATATGCTGACCAAAAATAATTTGCAGCATAACGTCTTGAACGCCAAGCAGCATGCGCGCGAAGCCGAAATCATTGCCCAAGCCGGGCGTCCAAAAATGATTACGATTGCAACCAATATGGCCGGTCGCGGTACCGACATCGTATTGGGCGGCAATGTTGAAAAACAAATTCAAATCATCGAAGCCGACCCCGCTTTGCCGACAGCAGAGAAAGAGAAGCAAGCGCAAAAGCTGCGTGACGAATGGCAATCGCTGCACGATCACGTGGTGACAGCAGGTGGCTTGCATATCATCGGTACTGAGCGCCACGAGTCGCGCCGCGTCGACAATCAATTGCGCGGCCGTTCTGCACGTCAGGGCGATCCGGGTTCGTCACGGTTCTATTTGTCGCTGGATGATGCCTTGCTGCGCATTTTTGCCGGCGACCGTGTGCGCGCCATCATGGATCGTTTGAAGATGCCGGAAGGCGAACCGATTGAGGCAGGCATTGTGTCACGCTCGATCGAATCGGCGCAGCGCAAGGTAGAAGCACGCAACTTCGATATCCGTAAGCAATTGCTGGAATACGATGATGTCGCCAACGATCAGCGCAAAGTTTTGTACCAACAACGTAATGAGTTGCTGGAAGCGCGTGAAGTGGCGGCATTGATTGCATCCTTGCGTCATGGCGTTTTCACCGATTTATTCCGCGAACATGTTCCGGCTGAATCGGTCGAGGAGCAATGGAATATTCCGGCGCTGCAAAGCACGCTTGCCTCCGAATGGCAACTCGACGTGCCGTTGGCTGCCATGCTGGAAGCCGAACCAAACCTGACCGAAGAAGAATTGCTGGAGCGTGTGTTGAAGGCGGCAGACGATGAGTACGCATCTAAAATTGCCATCGTCGGGCAAGACTCTTTTGCCGGCTTTGAACGGAGCGTTGCCCTGCAAAGTGTCGATAGCCATTGGCGCGAGCATTTGGCTGCACTGGATCATTTGCGCCAGGGGATACATTTGCGTGGATATGCACAGAAAAATCCTAAGCAAGAATACAAGCGTGAAGCGTTTGAATTATTTGGCCAGATGCTCGACCTGATCAAAAACGAAGTAGTTCGGATTGTGATGACAGTCAAAATCCAATCGCGTGCCGAGATCGATGCTGCCGAGCAGGCAATGGCGCAATCGCATGTGGAAAACGTCCATTATCAACATGCTGATTTCAATCCCGATGCCGGACCGGAAGAATTGTTGGCGCCGACCGCGAATGCCAATGCTGCGCAAGAACAGGGCGGTTTGCCAAAAGTCGGTCGCAATGATCCTTGCCCTTGCGGCAGCGGCAAGAAGTACAAGCAATGCCATGGAAAATTAGCCTAATGCTTTAAGCGACAATAAAAAGGGCGGATTTTTTCCGCCCTTTTTTATGTGCTTGAATTTACTGATTTTGTTAGCGGCCGTATTGCCAAACCTATTTGGCCAATACTATTGCCGATATGTTTTTTAAAACAAATAACCATCGAAAGAACTCCTATGGCCGTCAATTCCCCCATTCCTAGCGCCGCCGACTTGAAGCCCGTCGCCGGCATCGCTCTCGGTTTTGCCGAAGCCAATATCCGCAAGCCCAATCGCAAAGATTTGCTGGTGATGAAATTGGCGCCGACCGCCACCGTCGCCGGCGTATTTACGACCAATCGTTTTTGCGCCGCACCGGTACAGGTGTGTAAAGCCCATCTGGAAGGCATCCATCTATCGCAGACGCCGATCCGTGCCTTGTTGATCAATACCGGCAATGCCAATGCCGGCACCGGCGAGACTGGCCTCAGCGATGCCAACCAGACTTGCAGTGCGCTGGCCGATTTGCTGGAATGCGAACCCTCGCAAATCCTGCCATTTTCAACCGGTGTGATTTTGGAACCATTGCCGGTGGAGCGTATCAAGGCCGGCTTGCCGCAAGCCTTGCTCAATTTAAAGGAAGACAACTGGCTTAACGCTGCGATGGCAATCATGACCACCGACACCCAGCCAAAAGCCGCGTCGCGCAGCGTAACGATCGATGGCAATGTCATCACCCTGACCGGTATCAGCAAGGGCGCCGGCATGATCCGGCCGAATATGGCGACCATGCTGGGCTTCCTTGCCACCGATGCCAAGGTGTCGCAAAACGTGCTGGATCACCTGGTCAAGGTCGCCGCTGACCGGTCCTTTAACTGCATCAGCATTGATGGCGATACCTCGACCAACGATTCTTTCATGCTCATTGCCACCGGTGCTTCGCCGGTGGAAGTGACCGAAATCGATTCGCCGGAATATGCCGTGCTGGCAGAAGCGGTCATCGGCCTATCGACCCATCTGGCGCAAATGATCGTGCGTGACGGCGAAGGTGCCACCAAATTCATCACAGTCACCGTAGAGCAGGGCGCGAGCGTGGAAGAATGCCGCAAGGTCGCGTATTCAATTGGTCATTCACCACTGGTGAAGACCGCTTTTTTTGCCTCCGACCCTAATCTGGGCCGTATCCTGTGCGCCATCGGTTACGCCGGGATTGATGACCTCGATGTTAGCAAACTCAACCTCTACCTGGACGATGTATGGGTCGCTAAAAATGGCGGGCGCAATCCTGATTACCGTGAACAAGATGGTCAAAACGTGATGAAGAAAAGCGAGATCACGGTGCGTGTCAAGCTGGCACGCGGCACGGCCGAGGCGACCATCTGGACTTGTGACTTGTCGCAGGAATACGTGGCGATCAACGCCGATTACCGGTCCTAAAAAATTGCGCAGGATTTGAATTTCATATGAATCAACTCGATCAATTTCTAGTGCGGGCCGAAGCCTTGCTGGCGCGGGTCGAAGCCATCTTGCCCGCGGCGTCGCCAATGCCAGACTGGCAAGCCACGGCATTTCGCTGGCGCAAACGGACTGGGCAGAATGGCGGCCACTTGCAAGCTGTACGCCAGATCGCGCCGATTGGCTTATCCGATCTGCACAATATCGGCACCCAAAAAGAACAGATCGAACAAAATACCCGCCAGTTTGTACGCGGCAAGCAAGCCAATAATGTGCTCCTGACCGGCGCCCGCGGCACGGGTAAATCATCGCTGATCAAAGCCTGTCTGAACCAGTTTGCAGCTGATGGTTTGCGCCTGATTGAGGTGGACAAAGACGACCTAGTTGATTTGCCCGACATCGTCGATTTGATCGCAGCACGGCCGGAGCGCTTCATTATTTTTTGCGATGATTTGTCGTTTGAAGAAGGCGAGAGCGGCTACAAGGCTTTGAAGGTGGCGCTGGACGGCAGCATCTCGGCCCAGTCGGATAATGTATTGATCTATGCGACTTCCAACCGGCGTCATTTGATGCCAGAGCGTATGTCAGACAATGCCAGTTACACCCGCGCCGACGATGGCGATCTGCATCCAGGCGAAACGGTCGAGGAAAAAATTTCCCTGTCCGAACGCTTTGGCCTATGGCTCTCGTTTTACCCCTTCAGGCAAGATGATTATCTTGAAATCGTGGGCCATTGGTTGGGACATTTCGGTTGCGACGCTAGTCAGATTGAAGCGGCACGTGCCGATGCCTTGCGCTGGGCCCTGCAACGCGGTTCACGTTCAGGCCGGGTTGCCTGGCAATTTGCCAAGGACTATGCAGGAAAGCACGATGTGTAAGCAATATCATGGGGGTATAGGCAATAATATGCCGTATTCCGCCCGGTTTTATTGGCTTAAAAAAAATACTGCCCCCAGTATAATTTCACTTCAATTGTCGTTTTTTACGTCATGACGGCGGCAGAATCGACACCGATCAATGTTGCGGTGGGTATCTTGATCAGGGAAAATGGCGATGTACTTTTGGGGCAGCGGCCATTGGGCAAACCCTATGCAGGTTATTGGGAATTCCCCGGTGGCAAGGTGGAAGCGGATGAAACTATTTTCGATGCCCTGAAACGCGAGTTCGTCGAGGAATTAGGCGTCCATATTGCGAGCGCCGAAGCATGGTGCGGTGTTGAACATATCTATCCGCATGCCCATGTCCGCTTGCATTTTTACCTTAGCCGCGATTGGCAAGGCGAGCCGCAGAGCCTGGAAGGACAAGCGTTTGCATGGCAGGGAAAAGTTTCTTTGGAGCCACTGTTGCCAGCGACGATTCCGCTGCTTACTTGGTTGGAAGATATGCGCAAGGAAATGCTGGAAGCCAGATGAGGCATGGTCGGCGTTGGTAGGCGACATGGGCGTTTGTCGCTTTCCGATATAAGGCAATTGTTCAGGAGGCTGTCGTGAAAATCATCGTCCTCGGTAGTGGCGTAGTCGGTACTGCATCGGCCTATTATCTAGCGCAGGCCGGACACGAGGTCACCGTGGTTGATCGCCAAAGCGCGGCCGGCATGGAAACCAGTTTCGCCAACGCAGGTGAAATTTCGCCCGGCTATGCTGCCCCTTGGGCTGGGCCTGGCGTGCCTTTGAAGGCGCTGAAGTGGCTGATGATGAGCCATAGCCCGTTGGTCTTGCGCCCCCGATTTGACCCTGAAATGTGGCGCTGGCTGTTGCAACTTTTGAGGAATTGTACCGCCGCACGTTATGACATCAACAAAGGCCGGATGTTGCGGTTGGCCGAATATAGCCGCGATTGCCTGCGTCAGTTGCGGCAAGTCACCGGTATCAGTTACGACGAGCGCATGCAAGGCACCTTGCAATTATTTCGCAGCCAACAGCAGCTCGATGCAGCGTCTAAAGACATCGCCATTTTGCGGCGTTATCAAGTGCCGTACGCCTTGCTCGAGCGCGCCGCTTGCGTCGAGGCCGAACCGGCTTTGGTGCAGGTAAAGCACAAATTTCTAGGTGGCTTACGGCTGCCGGGTGATGAAACCGGCGATTGTTTTCAATTCACGCAGGGTTTGGCCGCACTGGCGATGGCATCGGGCGTGCGCTTCGATTTTGGCGTAGCGATTCAGGGTTTGATACGCGAACAAGACACGATCGCAGCGATCCAGACTTCCGCCGGAGTCATGAAAGCTGAGGCTTATGTGCTGGCGATGGGAAGTTATTCGCCGCTTTTATTGCGCCGGATTGGTTTGCGAATTCCGGTGTATCCGGTCAAAGGTTATTCGATTACCTTTCCGGTCACAGACGCTACGGCGGCACCGGTTTCTACGGTGATGGATGAAACGTTCAAAGTGGCGATTACGCGTCTAGGAAATAGAATTCGGGTCGGTGGTACTGCTGAAATATCCGGCTATGATTTATCGCTGACGCCAGCCCGTCGTCTGACGCTGGAACATTCGGTGAGTGATTTATTTCCCTTGGCGGGGCCGGTTGGACAAGCGCAATTTTGGGCTGGTTTACGTCCAATGACCCCCGATGGCACGCCGGTTCTCGGTTTAACACCTTTACGCAATCTTTACCTTAATACAGGCCACGGCACTTTGGGATGGACCATGGCTTGCGGTTCAGGACGGGTATTGGCTGACATTATTTCTGGACGGGTGCCAGATATCGACTTGGCGGGCCTGGCGATGGGTCGCTATTAACCCGTATTCTTGATATGGGTGCTGATTTGACTTAGTTCAGTTCGCCCGGTGGTAGCAATTCATCGTCATTTTCGCTATCAGGTGACTTGCTTACAGGGATGACGTATTTTTCCTCGGCCCAAGCACCCAGATCAATTTGCTTGCATCGTTCCGAACAAAAGGGACGAAATTTATTAGTGGGGAGCCATTCGACTTTCTTCCCACACGTGGGGCATTCCACCAGAACCGCCATAAAACATCCCACCTAGAAATTGCAAAGTGTTAATTCGAAGGGCACATCGTTTTCGAACGACTTCGGTTTCATATCGCCGTCTTGTGAGGTGAAACGCACCCATAACATATATTTGTTGGCCGAGATTTCTGGAATGGCACCGAGCGATTCATCCAGCGTCAGACGCAACATTTGATAAATTTTCCCTTGCAGCATTTGCTGGTAATTCCCCGCTACCGCTATCATTTTTACTGCGCCACCGGAATCACGTAACAGTCGCAACACCAAGCTGAGAGCGTCAAATAATGGCGCCAGCGGTGCAAACCAGTTGGCGATATCGGCATAGCGTTTTTCAGGGGAATGTTGTTGCCAAGCGTGGTAAGAGGGCAGGTCAAATTCGCAAGCGCCACCGGGGATGATGGTCCGGCCGCGAATGCTCATCAACCATTCGTTATCGCGTACATTTTGGCCAGTTTTGCCTTGTGACGCCACTAGTGCGGCGCTGATACGGTCCAACTCAGTAAGAATGGCATCGAGTCTTTCTGCCTGCACGTTCGGGTTGGATTTAAATCCAAGTAAGGTTTGTTTTTGCCGCTCAAGTTCTTGTAATAAATCCGATTTAAGATCGGCTCGACCGGCCACTTCGAGCATTTCAAATATAGTGGCGAGAGCAACGTGATGCTGGATGCGGTGCTCCTGGTGTAGAAAAAATTTAAATTTTTCGTACAAGTCTTCTAACCGCAACAAGGTGCGAATACGCTCGTTAAAAGGATATTCGTAGACAATCAAAATTACATCCCTTAAAGGTTGAGCAAGCCAGGTTGAGTGCGCCGCTATCGGCACCATCGGGCAATCTGGATTATGTAGCAGCAAAATACAAATGCTAGCTTATTTTGCATCGAATTGTTTTGCCAATTGAAGGTACATTTGATGAAGTCGTGCAATTTCGACTTCTAATGCCTTAATAGCGCCGTCATTGACGATAATATCGTCGGCAGCCTGCAAGCGTACTTCACGCGAGACTTGTGCGCGCATGATTGCCAATACCTGTTGATCGCTCAAATTACTGCGCGTCATGACACGCTGGATTTGTAACGCTTCTGGGCAATCCACTACTAGAACGCGCGACACGATGTTGTGCCAAATGCCGGATTCGATCAGTAAGGGAATGACAAAAATACAGTAGCTAGTGTTGACTTGCTCTGCAATACGGAGCGATTGGTCTCTGATCAGTGGATGCAAGATTGCTTCGAGCCGCTTTCTTTCAGTCGGGTTGGCAAACACATGCTGGCGCATTTTTACCCGGTCCATGGCACCGCTACAGCTCAAAAACGATGCCCCAAAAGCCTCCACAATTGATGGTATTGCATCGCCGTGTGGGACAGTTAATTCGTGAGCGATCACATCGGTGTCGATAATACCCGCTCCCAGCGACGCGAATATCTCAGTCACAGTAGACTTGCCGCAGCCAATGCCACCGGTCAAGCCCACTGAAAATCTTGGTGCTGGCATTTGCGTCAGGGAAGAAATCCGAAAATCAGGGGAGACAGGGATTTACCACAAACCAACGCAATCATGCCGGCTGCGGCTAGGTAAGGGCCGAAAGGGATCGGCTTGTTACGAGCGTGCTTGGCAAATACGATCAGGCCGATACCGACTATTGCCCCAACCAGGGACGACAGCAATACGATAATGGGCAACATGGCCCAACCCATCCAAGCCCCCAAGGCAGCGAGCAATTTGAAATCGCCGTATCCCATACCCTCTTTGCCCGTTGCTAGCTTAAATCCCCAAAAAACTAGCCACAATGACATATAGCCTGCCGCAGCGCCAATTACTGCGTCCGTTAATGGGACGAAGGTGCCGCTCACGTTGATCAAAAGCCCGCACCATAACAGCGGAAAGGTAAGGTCGTCGGGCAACAGCTGAGTATCGGCATCGATAAAGGTCAGGGCGATCAAAAGATATGCAAATGCTAGTGATGCTAATCCACTCCACCCACTACCAAAATGCCACACAAGAAAGAAAGACAGTATGCCAGTAAGCGCCTCAACGACGGGATAACGCGCGGAAATGCTGGCTTTACAGTCGATACATTTGCCCTTGAGCATCAAATAACTGACAACGGGAATATTTTCCATCGCAGTAATCTGATGCCCACAGTGTGGGCAGGCCGAACGTGGCGTCGCCAGATTGTAGCGATCTGTATGAGGCAAGGGCACACCAGATTCATGTGCAACGTAGTTGTCCGATTCACGCTGCATAATTTTTGGAATGCGATGAATCACCACATTCAAAAAACTACCAACCAGCAGACCAATGATCCCGGCGACAAGACTTGGAAAAATATCGCCGGGTGTAGCAAACAAAAGAATATCGAACATCAAGTGAATCCGTTGAGACGCTTATTAGACAACTGATCCGAGTTTGAAGATCGGCAAATACATCGCAACGACTAACCCACCAATCAATACGCCCAAAATTACCATGATTAAAGGTTCGATCAAACTAGACATTGCAGCCACCGCATCATCAACTTCCGCCTCATAAAAATCTGCCACTTTGCTAAGCATACTATCTAGTGAGCCTGATTCTTCTCCTATAGAAACCATTTGCGTCACCATATTGGGAAATACATCCGAATTTTGCATCGCTACGGTCAAACTTGTTCCTGAAGTGACTTCCGTCTGGATTTTTCTGGTTGCATCAAGATAAACTGCATTGCCGGACGCGCCACCCACCGAATCGAGAGACTCGACTAAGGGAACCCCGGCAGCGAACATGGTTGCTAAGGTTCTGGTCCAGCGCGCAATAGTCGCCTTTCGAATAACATCGCCAAAAATCGGCATTTGTAGCAGAAGCTTATCCATAGTCCTTTGCATTTTTAAAGAGCGTTTCCATGCGTGGAAGAAAAGATATAGGCCGCCAAAAATTCCGCCAAAAATGATATACCAGTATTGGACAAAAAATTCTGATATGGCCATAACTACCAAGGTTGGACCCGGTAGATCTGCTCCAAAACTGGAAAAAACTTCTTTAAATGCAGGTACCACCCAGATCATAATGACAGCTGTAACAATAAACGCAACTGCAAGAATCGAGATTGGGTAAAATAAAGCAGATTTGATTTTGGCCTTGATAGCTAACGTTTTTTCTTTATAAATTGCCAGCCGCGTCAATAAATCTTCCAAAATACCGGCTTGCTCGCCAGCGCCAACCAGATTGCAAAATAAGGGATCAAAATAAAGTGGGAATTTGCGGAATGCTTGATTCAGGCTGGTGCCAGTTTCAACATCTGACCGAATCTCGTTTACTAATTTCGAAACTGAAGGATTACTGTGACCTTTACCGACAATGTCGAATGATTGAAGCAGTGGTACACCCGCCTTCATCATTGTTGCCAGTTGACGGGTAAATAAAGTGATATCTTTATCCGTCACTTTTTTTCCGCTACGGAATGTTTTTTTCTTGATCTTGGTCACTAGCACGCCTTGGCGCCGCAAGGTTACCGTGACAATCGCTTCGCCAGCGGCACGCAATTCACCACGTACTGCTTTGCCAGTTTTATCCTTGCCTTCCCATGTGTAGACTATTTCCTTTGTCTGGGCAATGCGAGCAGTGCTGCGCGATGCAGTAGCCATATTTTCTCTCCCTATCTTATTCGTTAGTGCAGCCAAGAACTTCTTCCAGGCTGGTCAAGCCTTGCCGTACCTTCATCAAGCCCGATTGGCGTAATGTTCTTACGCCTTCGCTCTGAGCTTGTCTTTCGATTTCTGGCGCAGTGCCATTGGCCAAGATAATACGTTCTATTTCTTGTGTAATTGGCATGATTTGGTATATCCCAACCCGCCCTTTGTATCCGCTGCCAGTACAGCGTTCGCAGCCGACCGGTTTATATGGCTGCCAAGTGCCATCGAGTTCATCTTCCCGAAATCCAGCTTGCAATAAAATTTCATCCAAAAGTGCGATTGGTTGCTTGCAAGTACATAAACGGCGCGCTAAGCGTTGCGCCGTAATCAAAATTACTGAGGAAGCAATATTAAACGGTGCCACGCCCATATTCATCAAACGCGTCAGGGTTGACGGTGCGTCATTGGTGTGCAGAGTCGAGAACACCATATGGCCGGTTTGCGCTGCCTTGATTGCAATATCTGCTGTTTCAAGATCACGAATTTCACCCACCATGATGACATCAGGATCTTGCCGTAGAAACGATTTCAACGCGACTGCGAACGATAGGCCGGCTTTATCGTTGACATTGACCTGATTCACACCAGGTAGATTAATTTCTGCCGGATCTTCCGCAGTTGAAATATTAATGCCAGGCTTATTGATCACATTCAAACAGGTGTAGAGCGAAACAGTCTTACCGGAGCCGGTAGGCCCGGTCACCAACACCATGCCGTAAGGGCGCTGAATGGCGTCGAGCAAAATTTCTTTTTGGTCGGCATCATAGCCGAGCGCATCAATCCCCATCTGGGCTTGCGTGGCATCCAGAATCCGCATGACCGTTTTTTCGCCAAACAGCGTTGGCAACGTGCTGACCCGGAAATCTACAGCACGTGTTTGCGACAGAACCAATTTCATGCGCCCGTCTTGCGGCACGCGCTTTTCTGAAATGTCTAACCTAGACAAAACTTTAATGCGGGAAACCAGTTTTTCCTTGATTGATAGTGGCGGTTGGGCGTGTTCACGCAAGACGCCATCGACGCGCATGCGAATCCTGTAAAACTTTTCGAAAGGCTCGAAATGAATGTCTGACGCCCCCAGATTAATAGCGTCGATCAACATTTTTTGCAGAAATTTAACGACTGGGGCGTCGTCAATGTCTGCCGCACCAACATCGGCTGAAGCAGTTGCTTCTTCCTCGATAAAATCAATTTCCGACTCGTCGCCGAGCATATCACTCAGATTCTGCTCTGCACTTTTGCTCAAATTCGCCAGTAGTTGTAGCAATACGTCGTGCTGCACTACGACCGGTTCTACCGACGATTCTGTTTGAAACTTGATTTGATCCAGTGCTTGAGTATTCGTCGGATCTGATATCGCGACCGACATTTTATTGCCACGCTTGGCTAGTCCAATGACACGCTGGCTTTGCATCAATTTGGAATCGATGATTTTTTCTGGCAGGCTGGTCAGATTCAGCGTGCTCAAATCCATGATCGGGTACCCAAACGTCTCTGCACAGAAAGTCGCGAGCGCGCGTGCTTCCATGGTTCGCGTTTGCAGCAAAACGTCAATGAAAGGCAGTTTTTCAGTAAGCGATTTTTTATGCAGCGCGTCAGCTTGTTGTGCGGTAAGACGTCCAGCTTGCAATAATGCGCGTGCCAATCCAGACATTGATGAGTTAGAGGTCAGCGGGGGAAGTACTGCAGCCATAAAATTAGACCAAAAGGCACACGATAAACATCGGAAGAGCGCTAGATAATGCCTCTAGGCACTTGATTTGTAAAGGATTGTGAACTACTTACAACTTTTAGCGATCAATCTACACTTTTGCGCTACGAAAGTATCAATGTGCCTGCATCAACTTTACTACTTTAATAGATTGATTTTGTACCTGAACAATTTCGATAATGCAACTGCTGTGCTTTAAACTGACACTCGCTTCTGGGATGTCGCGTAACAATTCCAGCAGTAATCCATTGAGTGTTTTGGGGCCGTCCAAAGGAAAATTGAGTCCCAGACGTTTATTAATATCACGCAAGGCGGTCGCCCCTTCCAGCATGCAACCGCCATCTTGATCCCATCCAAATGTTTCCGCTCGCGCTCCTCCCGGCAAGGACGTCGTAAATTCGCCGATCATTTCTTCAATGATGTCTTCTAGGGTGACTATCCCCTGTACTTCGCCATATTCGTCAACGATCACCCCGAGTCTTTCGCGATTCTCCTGGAAATACTGTAGCTGGGTAAAGACGCCCGTATCTTGGGGAATGAAGTACGGAGGGCTGAGCAAATCGCGGAAATGCTCGACCGTCAATTTGTCATTTTGATTAAGCAACGCAAGTGCTTTGCGGACATGCAAGATACCGACTATTTGGTTAATTTCTCCCTCGTACACAGGGAGTTTGTTGTGATAGCAGGTAGTGAGTTGATGTTTGACTTCTTCAACCGATACTGCCAGATTGAGTGCTTCAACTTGCACTCGTGGTGTCATGATGTCTTGAACCGAAATAGTTTCAAGATCAAATAGATTGAGCAAGATACTTTTATGTTTCTGGGGAATGAAATTACCACCTTCCAATACGATTGAGCGTAATTCCTCTGGCGAAAGGCGTGCTTCCTTGACCGCATTGCCGGTTTTGATGCGCAATATCCTTAGAAATCCTGACACAAACAAATTAACGAACCAGATTAGCGGTTTTGCAAAGGTCATTAATGGTTTTAAAATAAAACTGGTAGGTAAGGCGATTCGTTCGGGATAAGTTGCGCCAATGACCTTCGGTGAGATTTCCGCAAAAACAATCAACAAGAAGGCGACAACCGCCGTTGCAATCGTAATCACCCGTTCATTGTTGCCAAACGTAAAGATAGCAATAGTTGTCACTAAGGCGGTCGCCATT
>JAZKIX010000009.1:32065-36498 GCA_040384645.1 Pseudomonadota bacterium
TGATAACGGTGTTGGCAATTAGCACCAACGACAAGACTCTGTCCGTGCGTTCAAGTAGCCAAAGTGTGGTGATTGCTCGCCTACTGCCGCGTTTCGCCAAGTGGCGTAGACGATGACGGTTGGCAGCCATCAATGCGGTCTCGACCATCGCAAAAAATGCCGACAGGCCTATCAAAAGCGCGAGTGCAGTTAATTGCACCCATAAGGGCACGGTATCCAAAGGGTCACCGTAAAATTAATATGGCAAAGAATGGGCGAAATAGAATCTGTTCAAACGCCCAAAAATTATTGGATGCATGGCCAAACGTTTTTCGTACCTATGTATATCAAGGTCGTGACTTTAATACAATCATCTAGGGTGCGCAACCCGGCTTACTTTTTTCAATTGTGTATGGGAGGGACAACATACTTGCCCCCTTGCCCTTACTACCAAGTTCTGATGGCCGCTCCGATATAATCGGTAGTCTGCCTTAGGTCAGAGTTCGGCAAAGCGCGGATTATTGTCAATAGTGCAACTTAAGGCGTTGGTCGAATCCACATTCGAATTTAATTCATCTGCCAATCAATAAGCCTAACCTTTCTATCCCGATGCAAAAAAAAATTTCACATACAACATTGTGCTGTATCGATTGTCTTAATCCCGAACTCGCCATCAAATCGATGCAGCGCTCGATGGCACATTGCTCGTACGATCGGGTAATACTGTTGACGAATCGCGAAATTCTCTGCCCTGGTATTGACGTTGTTTTTATCGCGGCCATAAATTCACGGGAAGCGTATTCGGCTTTTGTTCTACACCAACTTTGGGAGCATATTCAGACCGATTTTGTTCTCCTGATGCAATGGGATGGATTTGTGGTCAATCCGATGGCCTGGAGCAATGAATTCCTACAATACGACTATATCGGTGCAGTTTGGGGGCACCATAGTGACGGGTTTCGGGTTGGTAATGGCGGTTTTTCATTCCGCTCAAAAAAGCTTTTGATGGCCACCAGAAACATATCACTTGGTTCACAAGTCCAAAATGAAGATGAGCTGATTGGTCGCCAATATCGCCCCATGCTAGAAACTGATTTTGCTATTCGTTTCGCACCTGAAAACGTGGCAGAAAGATTTTCGTTTGAATTGACTTATCCCGTGAAGCAACCTTTTGGTTTTCACGCGCTTTTTAATATGTGGTTGATTTTGACGCCCGCCGAAGTCGCTCCCTACATCACACAGTTGCCGGCCAATATTGTGGTGTCTATGCAGTTTCTTCGTCTTGGGGTTAATTATGCGGATTTGCGTCAGTTTGATTTTGCATCCCTGATTTATCGACGTATTCTCGCACTCGACCCAAATCACGTCGAGGCAAAGCGTCGCCTTGCTGCAATTGAAAATCCACGGGTGCCACAGCGTCCGATAAGTCGTAATGAAGCGTGCCCTTGCAATAGCGGACAACGCTATAAAAACTGTTGCGGTAAAGATCCTGTGGTACCAGTTGCGCGTGGTGTAACCCGTGGTGAAGATCTTCAGTGGATGGTGTCGGTGGCGATGCGGCACCATCAAATAAATCATTTGGTTCATGCTGCTGCAATTTACCGCTATGTCTTATATGAACAACCCGATAACGCGATTGCCATGCAATACCTCGGTGTAATCGCCTATCAAAATGGCGTGCTTGACGAGGCTGTTACCTTGATCGAGCGCGCAATTGCCATTCGTCCCGGCATTCCTGATTTTTATAATAATTTGGGTTTGGCATTGGCGGCACTAGGTAAGCAAGAAGCTGCAATTACCTGCTATAAAACAGCGCTTGAAATTAATCCGCAGTATGTCGATGCCTACAATAATTTAGGCTTGGGCTTGGAAGCGATTGGATATGCAGCCGATGCGATTGCCCAATACGAGCGGGCGATTGCATTGCGGCCGGATTTCCCAGCGGCGCATTGGAACCTCTCCGTTTCGCTACTTCTGACTGGCCAGCTCCAACAGGGTTGGGTTGAGTACGAATGGCGGCTAAAGGCGCCAGAACTGGCTGGGCGCGAGAAGCGTTTTCAACAGCCGATGTGGCAAGGCGAAGCGGTAAAAGACCGCGTTATTCTGTTGCATTCTGAGCAGGGCTTTGGCGATGCCATTCAATTTATCCGATATGTGCCCTTATTGCTTGCGCACGGGGCACGGGTTGTCGTCGAATGTGGCGCTCCTTTGGCGCGTTTGTTTCAACAAATTGAGGGCATTAGTCGAGTTGTCGTTAGTGGCGCGCCTTTGCCGGAATTTGATGTGCATTGCCCAATGCTTAGTTTGCCAGCACGATTTAATACCTCGGAACTAGATATACCTAGAGATATTCCATATTTCGCTCCGAATGTCGCACTCCAGACAACTTGGAAAACGAAAGTCAATGCTACCGATTCCCGTCTGAAAATCGGTTTGGTGTGGGCAGGTAGTCCGGGACATAAGAACGATGCGAACCGTTCAATTTTGTTGGAGCAGTTCAGCGCGTTGGCCAGTGTATCCAATTGCAATTTCATTTCTTTGCAAAAAGGCCCGTCAGCGAGCCAGCTGTTGCAAGCGCCGCCGAGTTTGGCTCTGTCCGATATTGCGGCGGAGGTAGACGATTTTGCCGATATGGCGGCACTGATTGTCAATCTTGATCTGGTGATTTGTGTAGACACCTCAATGGCGCATTTGGCTGGTGCGATAGGTGTTCCAGCCTGGGTGTTGTTGCCGTATGCACCGGATTGGCGTTGGCAATTAAAGCGCGACGATACACCTTGGTATCCTTCGTTGCGACTCTTTCGTCAGCATCGGATTGGTGATTGGGCTGATGTATTTGAACGGGTTCGTCAGGCCTTGCAGGCAATGGCCGACGAAAAGGGTCTTACTTAAAGATTCTTAATGATTTCGATCCACCGCGAACACGCATAGTTTTAGTAAAGCGGCTTTAAAAACGCTTTCTGGTAACCGGGCGATTGATTGGGTGGCGCGGTTTGCGGCTTTTTCAGCCTCGCGTTTGGTGTAGTCCAAGGCGCCGCAACTTGTGACGGCGGCCAAAATGACATCAAAATGTTGTTCGTCGCCGTTTTCAATACATTCGCGCACCAAGGCGCGCTGTGCTGGCGAACCATTTTCCATCAGGTAAATCAAGGGCAATGTTGGCTTGCCTTCGCGCAAATCATCGCCGACATTTTTGCCAATGTCGGCGGCATTGCCAGAATAGTCGAGCACGTCGTCGATCAGTTGAAATGCTGTGCCTAAGGAGCGTCCGTATTCTGCAGCGGCATCAATTTCGGATTCGGACGCACCCGAGATCAAGGCGCCTAATTGCGCTGCTGCCTCGAATAGTTTGGCGGTTTTGGAACGGATCACTTGCAGGTAACGTTCTTCGCTGACATCGGGATCGTGCATGTTCAGCAACTGCAATACTTCGCCTTCGGCAATCACATTGGTGGCGTCCGACAATATCTGCATGACGCGCATATTGTCGATCGACACCATCATTTGGAATGCACGCGAATACAGAAAATCCCCTACCAATACCGAAGCTGCATTACCAAATAATGCATTGGCGGTTTCTCTGCCGCGCCGCATCGATGATTCATCCACTACATCGTCGTGCAACAGGGTCGCGGTGTGAATGAATTCAACTACGGCCGCCAGTTCGTGGTGAAAAGTCCCTCGGTAGCCATAAGCGTTGGCGACCAGCAGCACCAATACCGGTCGGATGCGCTTGCCGCCTGCGCTGATGATGTACTCGGCAATTTGATTGACCAGACTGACATCGGAATGCAATTTCTGGCGTATCACCTGATTGACCGCTTCCAGGTCGGCAGCGATTGGTTCAGAAATGGAGTTTTGATTGAGGTTTTGGGTAGCGGCAGACAAGGCGAACCTGCAAGAAATCGAATGTGCCGCGATTATACGACGCCTAACCGATGCTGCTGCGGCTGTTGAATGCAGGTTTATAAGTCGCCGTGGTATGCATTGTAATCTGGAGATTTGTAAAGTGCGCAGTGGCAAATACGTTATTGATCGTATTGCACTCGCTGTAAGTCATGAAGGTGATGAAATGGAGGGGGTATAAGACAATATTGTGCTCTTCCCGCACGTTTTCATTGGCTTAAAATAAATACACCATGGAGTATATTTTCTCATCAAGCCACGGAAATTATGTTTTTAGCACAAGTGCGGCGATTCAACGCCCTATAGATAGATTGGAGATTTTTTTGAATTGTACGTATACGGTGTGGAAAATAGCTGCAATTGTCTCTCGCATCGACATGATTTTGACCATATAGGGCATTCCATGTATAATCCACGGTTCTCCCGATTCTGCGTGAACATAGTGCAGAGTGTGGCGGGAAACGTTCCTTAATTAAATTGATGAGGTTTCACATGTACGCGGTCATAAAAACCGGTGGCAAACAATACAAAGTTGTCGCTGGTGAAAA
>JAZKIX010000010.1:0-6708 GCA_040384645.1 Pseudomonadota bacterium
ATCTAGTGGTGGAAAATAGTCGCGTTACTCGAAATTTGTTCAGTCATTTTTAACGATCTAAACTTCTGTGCTTTGATGTATGTCACATTGCATTGACTGATAGAACTTCAAACGCAAGCAGCTACGAATGCGTTAAAACGGGCTACAGCGTGCGCTACCTTAGAGAGGTGTTTTTGCCGGAATTACTACTCATATTTCATTAGGCTGAAATATCGGCGAATGCCGTATGGCGACAAGAGTTCGGAGAATGCGAGGAGAGTCCGCTCAGATGCGCAGTGCTGGGAAAAGTACTGCTGGGCTCGACATTCCCAATCGTCGGTCTGGATACCGGGTATCCCCAGCTTGTTTTACAGGCGATTACCAACACATCGTTTGGCACATCAAAAATCGATAAATTCAAACATCATTTCATGCGAATCAGCAAAGGCACGCGGTCTATAAAGTTAATTAATGTGCATGTTAAAGCTATAATCCAACGCAAAATCGGTAAAGCTTTTGGCATGCAAACTTTATTTCCCAAGGGTTCCGTTGAAGTCAACTATCGCGCTACGAATAAACCATAGTCAGGATCAAGAATGAACCAAAACTCCCACATCCCCTCGCGCCGCACTGCCACCTTCACAGGCGTTTTCCTTTTGCTGTTCACGATCTTGAGTGCGCTGCACTTCACCCTGATCGAGCTCAAGTTGATCGTCGTCGACGATATCGAACCTATCGTGGCATTCATACAGCAGCAAGAATTGTTATTCCGTTTTGGCATTGTGCTTGACTTGACGCTGTTCACCTGCGGTATCGCCGCAGTCCTTGCGCTGTACGCCTTGCTGCGCACCCAGCACGAGCACTTTGCGCGCTTTGCCCTAATTTGCATGGTAATTCAAGCTACTTTGTCGATCGCCATCGAGCTAAGCAGTCTGCTCGCCTTGCTGCTGGTCAGCGGCGGCAATACGGTGGCGGCGTTTGAACCCAAGCAACTACATGCGCTGCTCGGGTTGGTGTTGCAGACACGTGCCGCCGCTTATACGGTGGTGATCCTGTTTTTTAGCATTGGAATGAGTGTGTTTTCATTCTTGCTTCTCAAGTCCAAGCTGGTGCCTTCCCTGATCGCAGTCACAGGCCTGCTGTCCTTTGTGGTCATGCTGGTCGCTACCCTCGCAGGCCTCCTGACACCAGCGAACACCCCGCTTGCAGCGAATATCGTTTTGGCAGGCCAAAGCTTTGCCACGCTGGCGATGGTTTTTCAACTGGTGTTGGGCGGGTGGCTGATTGGCAAAGGTGCGGGGCGGCGGGCACTGGGAATGGCGTAGCTAGCCGGGGAAGTCCCCAATTGCCTGAAATATACTCCCGCCTGTATTTTTTAAAGCACAATAAACACGTGCGGGATAGGGTCTATTTTTGCCTATACCCCACGTGAGCGAAGTTGATTGGGCTGAAAAGCGTTACCCCAACCAACTTCGCTGATCCATTTTCTGCAACTCACACATTGCCGCGCCCCAAGCGTTGCAAGTCGAAAGCAACATCAAAAACAAAGGCAACACCAGCGCGGCGTAGTATCGGCCACCAAACAATGGATAGCCCCGCCAAATAATGCGCATTGTGATGCCCTTGATCAATTGAATCGCTACCTCAGTTATCGCTTGTCATAAGCACGTCATCCAGAACAGCTAAGTTTTGCTCCATCAACCACCAATTGATGGAACTCTATGCGCCTGCCACCGTGTTTTAAAGCGGCCGAGACTAGCGTTTGGCAAGACGTGCTGGAGCCTCGGCGTCGTAGCTTCATGCGGCACCTGTGTTCGTCGGCCTTGGCGGTGGCATCGGCCGGCACTGTGAGCGCGTGCCGCAATATTCAAACCGTGAGAGGCGAGGCGATGACGGCCACGGGCACTTTCGCGCACGGTGTTGCCAGCGGCGATCCGCTGGCGGATCGGGTGATTTTGTGGACCCGCGTCACCCCGCAGGAGGGAGATGAGGAGCGCGAGATCGATGTGCAGTGGCAGCTCGCCACCGACCGCGCCATGCAACACATCGTGGCATCCGGCAGCGTCACGACAAAGTCGGAAAATGACTATACGGTGAAGGTGGATGCGACCGGTTTGCAGCCGGGGCGCGTGTACTTTTACCGCTTCAATTCTGCTGTGGCGATGTCGCCGATCGGGCGCACCAAGACCTTGCCAGCGGCCGATATTGCCAAGGTCAGACTGGCGGTTTTTTCCTGTGCCAATTATCCATCGGGTTATTTCAATGTGTATGCCGATGCGGCGCAGCAGACCGATGTCGATTGCGCCTTGCATATCGGCGATTACATTTATGAATACGACGAAACCGGCTATGGCTGCAAGCACGCCAAAGCGCTGGGGCGGTTGCCGCAGCCGGCCAACCTCTTATTGGTATTGGCCGATTACCGCAAGCGTTATGCACAGTATCGCAGCGACCCCGATTTGCAGGCGTTGCATGCGGTATTGCCTTTCATTACGGTGTGGGACGATCATGAATTTGCCGACGATGCCTGGCGCGATGGTGCGGCCGATCACGATGCCGGCGCGCAAGGCCCGTTCTCGTCGCGCAAAAAAGCCGCGATCCAGGCCTATGGCGAATGGATGCCAATCCGGCTGCCCAACCCGGCCAATGCGGAAGAAATTTATCGTTCCTTCGATTTCGGCAAGCTGGTGTCGCTGCATATGCTCGATACCCGCATCGTGGGCCGCGACCAACAGTTAATGCAGTCCTCCTTTTACGGTGAAGATGAACGCTTCGATGCGTCTCGCTTCCGGGCTGCGGTCGCTGCGTCGCAGCGCCAGATGCTGGGCGAAAAGCAAATGGCCTGGCTGGAGCGCAAGGTCAGCGCCTCGAAAGCGGCATGGCAAATCTTGGGGCAACAAGTCTTGATGGCGCGCATGGAATACCCATCGGCAATTGTCAGCGATGAGATGGGCTATGCCGAGTTTGCCGCCTTGAAGCAGCGCGCGCAACGCAATCCAGCCAGCTTGACTGCGCAGCAAAAAGCGCTGCTTGCGGCGCCGACCTTGCCTTGCTATATGGATTCTTGGGATGGCTACCAGAGCGACCGTGAAAAAGTGTTTGGCATGATGCAGCACCATGACAAAAACCTGGTAGTGCTGACCGGCGATACGCATAACGCCTGGGCTAGCGATCTTTATGACAATCAGAAGCGTTTGGTTGGCGTCGAATTTGCCACCGCGTCGGTCTCGTCGCCCGGCTTGGAAAGCGCTTACCCCGACCAGCCGGCTGACGACATTGCCCGCATGATGCAAACCCTGATCGACCCGCTGTATTACGCCCAAACCAGCAAGCGCGGTTATATGCTAATCACCGCGACTGAGAGTGAAGTGCGGGCCGATTGGCGCTTCGTCGATACGGTACACCGGCGTGAATTTACTGCCGATACCGGGCGCAGCTTGCGCACTGTGGGCGGATCCGGCAATCGCAGGATTGTGGAAGTGTGAAATACATACAAAAAATACATACAAAATGCAGGCGACAAGGATCGTTCTGATGCTTGTGGCTCGCACCATGACCGCACAACGACAACGGGGCGCTGAAAAATTCAGCGCCCCGCTTGTTACAACAGCATTTTTAAGACGGCTTTATTTCCCCTGCAAATTCAAACTGCGCGCAGGTAAATTCAGCGTGACTTTGTTGGCGCTCACCTCGCCGGCATTGCGTGCCACACTGAAGTTGTAAATACCGCCTGCGATTTGCCAGGTTTTGGTATTGGTTTGGTACATGCCAAGCAGGCGCGGATCAATTGCCAGCTTGATGGTCTTGGTCTCGCCAGGCACCAGTTCCACTTTATCGAAGGCGCCAAGACGCTTCGGCGCTTCCCATTGAGTGCTGCTCGGCGAGACATAGACTTGCGGTACGTCCTTGCCCTTGACCGTGCCAGTATTGGTGACATTAAAGCTGACATTCACTTCACCATTGACCAGTGTTGCAGTCGGAGTCGAATAGCTGAACTGGGTGTATGACAAGCCATGACCGAATGGGAATAACGGCACTATTCCTTTGGCGTCAAACCACTTATAGCCCACTGCCGCACCTTCGACCCCGTAATTGACCGCAAAATTGGCCCCGCTATCCAGGTTTGGTCGTGGCAATTGGTTGACCGATACTGGGAAGGTGACCGGCAGATGGCCGGACGGATTGACATCGCCAAACAAGACCCGCGCAATTGCCTCGCCGCCGCTGGTGCCTGGGTACCACGCCTCAAGCACGGCATCGACCGAATTGAGCCACGGCATGGTGACAGGACCGCCATTTTCCAGGACGACCACGGTTTTCGCATTCGCCGAGGCGAGTGAAGCAATCAGATGATCTTGATTGTCCGGCAGCGATAGCGTGGTGGCATCGTTGGCTTCGCCGATCCACTGGGTGGCAAACACAATTACTACATCCGATGCCCTGGCCAACGCGGCGGCTGATCCGACATCGGTGCCGGCGTTATAGGTCACCTGGCTTTGTGGCGCCAGTTGCTGGATTGCCCGCAGCGGCGACGACGGGTTGTACACCACCGGCCCCGGCCATGAAGTTGGCAACAATCCCGATACCGCATTGCCGCCAATCGGATAGACCTGCGACGAGCCGCCGCCCGATAGCACGCCGACATCGGCATGGCCGCCGATGACAGCGATCTTCATGCTGTTTTTGCTCAATGGCAGCAAGTTGCGATTATTCTTGAGCAACACCATGCCTTCTTCGGCATCGCTACGGGTCACTAAGGCGTGCGCCGCATAATCGATATTGCCGGTGGGAGAGACAGGGTGGTCGAACAAGCCCTTGCTAAACATGCTGCGTAACACACGCTTGGCCATATTGTCGAAGCGGCTTTGCGCCACCGCGCCGCTGCTGACCGCGCCAGTCAATGCGCTGCCAAAACGCTGCTGGCCGTCAAATTGCCAGCCCGACTCTTGATCCAGTCCATTATTGGCGGCCATCGCCGTGCTGTGGACTGCGCCCCAATCGGACATGACATAGCCGCGATAGCTCCAATCGGTTTTCAATACCTGGTTGAGCAGATAGTCGTTTTCACAGGCATAACTGCCATTGACCTTGTTGTAGCTGCACATGACGGAACCGGGATCGGATTTTTCCAGGGCAAATTGCATGGCCAGCAGATCCGACATACGGGCGCTGGTGTCGTCGATCCTGGCATCGAAAGAGTCGCGCCCGGTTTCCTGATCATTGAAGGCAAAATGCTTCAGGGTCGAGATGATGTGATTGGACTGCACACCATTGATTTGTGCGGCAACGATGGTGCCTGCCAGCCAAGGATCTTCACCGGCATATTCAAAATTGCGACCATTACGCGGCTCGCGTACCAGGTTCACGCCACCGGCCAGCATGACGTTAAAGCCTAGCGAGCGTGCCTCGGAACCGATCATGGCGCCGCCTTTATAGGCCAAGTCCAGATTCCAGGTCGATGCAGTTGCCATGCCCGATGGCAGGGCAGTACCTTCGCGCGCTCTCGGTCCGCCGCCCTGGGTGGCGACGCCGATCCCGGCATCGGTTTCGAACTGGGCTGGAATCCCTAAACGCGGTATACCGGAGACCCAGCCCGCTGACCACGGTATAGCGGCAGGCTGATCAGGACCAAAATCACCGATCAGCAATTTCCCCTTTTCATCTTGCGTCAGCTCTTTTAGCAGCAAGTCAGCCCGTTGGTCAGCGTCGAGGCTGAGGTCCATCCACGGCTGAGTCGGGGTTGGTGTGGGCGTAGGCGTTGGCGTTGGAGTCACGCCCCCATACACTTCAAATTCATATAGCGAATAACCATACGGTGTCGCGCGCAAGTTGCCGTTCATACGGACATAACGGGCATTGACGGCGGCAAATTGAATATTATCGGTGCCACCATCGCCATTGCTGATTGTGCTCACGGTAGTCCAGTTGCTGCCGTCTTGCGAGACCTGGATCTGGTAAGCCTTACCGTAGGCGGCTTCCCATTTCAGCACCACGTCATTGATGTTGATAACCGCGCCCAGATCAACCGTGATCCACTGCGCATCGCTGAACAGGGAAGCCCAGCGCGTCGTGCCGTTGGCATCGACCGCAGCCGAGGCTGGCGTGGCACCGGTT
Source organism: Pseudomonadota bacterium (assembly GCA_040384645.1). Lineage (GTDB taxonomy): Bacteria > Pseudomonadota > Gammaproteobacteria > Burkholderiales > Burkholderiaceae_D > JAZKIX01. The sequence goes on from JAZKIX010000010.1 coordinate 6,094, forward strand.
TCAGTTGAGGAAGCGGAAACTGCCTTGTTCAAGGCCAGATTACCTGTGGGCGTCGGAGTAGGCGTCGGAGTTGGTGTCGGCGTAGGAGTAACGCCGCCATACACTTCAAATTCATACAGCGAATAGCCATACGGTGTCGCGCGCAAGTTGCCATTCATCCGCACATAACGGGCATTGGTAACGGTACTGACCGTGGTCCAGTTGCTGCCATCTTGCGAGACCTGGATCTGGTAAGCCTTGCCGTAGGCGGCTTCCCATTTCAACACCACATCATTGATGCTAATGACCGCGCCCAAGTCGACCGTGATCCATTGCGCATCGCTAAACAGCGAAGCCCAACGGCTGGTTCCATTGGCATCGACTGCCGCCGAAGCGGGCGTGGCAGCGGTTTCTATCGACGATACCGTTACCGCTTTGTTCAATGCCAAGTTGGCGCCTGCAGCCATTGCTGCCGCCGGCAAAGTGATTACCGCAGCTGCCGCCATTGCGCTAACCAGTGTTTTTAATTGTAATTTTTTTGTCATTTTCTAAACCCCCTAGATTAATTTTTAGATACTATGTGATTTTTTTTACTTTGTGAATAGTCGTACGGTGATCCTCGTGCGTGCCGTGCGA
>JAZKIX010000010.1:6718-18954 GCA_040384645.1 Pseudomonadota bacterium
GGAAGCGGTTCCATGCTATTGCAAAAATTATTGCTCGTCAATGATGTTTTTCGGGAAAATATCGTTTGCTCTTATCAAAAGCCGGTTGTTTGATAAGTCTCAATCAAGTGTCGAACGTCGACTCTTCAGCCCAACTTGCTTGCAGAAAGCCGTCAAAACTGGTGTAAATTTAGAAAATATACTGGGATGTGTATTTTTAAAGGCGCAATAAAAACGTGCGGGATCGGCATTGTTTTGCCATATACCCCCTGTTTTTATGAAATTCACCCGTGTGGGCAAACTCGAAACCGCTTCGAAGCGGCTGACTTATCTGATCCAGGCCCGATCAGTTTCATTCGGTCAAGGGCAGCACAAAGCGCGCTTCCAATCCGCCATCGTCCCGATTCGCCAATACCAAACATCCGCCCAACGCAATCGACAGTTGCTGCGCGATAGCCAAGCCAAGGCCAGTGCCGCCGGTGTCGCGGTTGCGCGAGCTTTCCAGTCGGGTGAAGGGTTGCAGTACCGTTGCCAATTCGGACGAAGGGATGCCGGGGCCGCGGTCGCGCACCGCGATGCCGACTTGATGCGGCGTGCTGGCGTCGATGCAGATTTCGACTTGCTGGCCGAACTTGATGGCGTTATCGACCAAGTTGCTGACGATGCGGCGCAAGGCATAGGGCCGCGTCGTTAAAGGTTGGCCACAGCGTCCATGCAATTGGATCGCGTGGCCGGCATCTTGATAATCGCAGACCAGGCTATCGAGCAGGGTGTCGAGGTCGATGCGGCTGGGCGTTTCATTGACGCCATGCATGCTGCGGGCATAGGTGATGCCTTCTTCGACCAGCATTTGCATGGCTTTTAAATCGCTTTGCAGCTTGTCGCGTAGCGCGGCATCGTCCATCAGATCGGTGCGCAGGCGCATGCGCGTGATCGGCGTTTGCAGGTCGTGCGAAACGGCAGCCAGGATTTGCATCCGTTCGGCCAGGGTATCGGCAATGCGGCGTTGCATGGTGTTGAAGGCGACGGCGGCACGGCTCACTTCCAGCGGGCCTTTTTCGGACAGAAGATTGCCGCGAAAATCCGGCCCCAGCGTATCGGCAGCCTGTGCCAGATGCGCCAGCGGGCGCGTCACGAAGCGCACGGCAAGACCGGTGACCAGCGCCAGCAAAGCCAGTTGTAGCAGTAACACCAGCGGAATACGTATCGCCAGCGGGATGTCGGTCGGCGTCAATTCAATGGTGAGCGGCGCGCCGTCGGCCAGTTGCAGGCGCAATTGCAGACGCTTGGCGCCATCAGGCGGCAGGCTGGCGCTGATCGGCGTTTTATTGTCGAGTGCGCGCGTAATTGACGCTGCCAGTTCTTGCGCCAAATCTTGCGTCGCGCCCGGCGGCAGCGTCATGCCGGCCGCAATCGGGTCGAGCATAAAACGGTAATTCCTGCGGTTCAGTCGACCCAGCCAATCCTTGCGTTCTACTGGCGTTACGCGGTCCAGGATGGCGACCGCAGTCGCAATGTCATTGGCCACGCTGTAGACCATCATGCCGCGTGCCGACTGTGCCCGTTCGCGATCCATCAAGACAAACGACATGGCGTGCGCGGCGATCAGGCCGGAAAATAAAATCAAAGTCAATTGCCCATACAGCGAACGTGGCCATAGCCGTAAAGAATTCAGCGCAAGCGTCATGGCAGCGCCTTGCCTTTGGTGTCGGCAACCTTGACCTCTACCGAAAACACATAACCTTCATTGCGCACGGTCTTGATATAACTGGCTTCGCGCACATTGTCGCCCAGCCGTTGGCGCAGGCGACTGACCAGCAAATCGATCGAGCGGTCGAATAATTCGGCATCGCGCCCTTGCGTCAGACTGAGTAACTGGTCGCGATTCAGCACCCGTTGTGGATGCTCCAGAAATACGCATAACAAGCGATATTCGGCCCCGCTTAAAAACACTGTCGTGCCGGCCGCGTCGAGCAAATGGCGCGCCGTGGTATCGAGCCGCCATTCGCCAAAAGCCAGCAGCGGCGCCGCTTCAGTCGGCCGCAGATTGGGCGGCAGCATGCGGGTGCGGCGCAAGACTGAGCGGATGCGCGCCAGTAATTCACGTGAGGCGAATGGCTTGGTCAGGTAATCGTCAGCACCCATTTCCAATCCCACGATGCGGTCGGTTTCTTCGCTGCGGGCGGTCAGCATCAGCACCGGGATTTGCTTGGCGCCACTGGCGCGCAAGTCGCGGCACAGGCTGAGGCCATCTTCGCCGGGCAACATCAGGTCGAGCACGATTAAGTCGATCTGCATGGTGGCCAAGGCTTCGCGCATTTCTTTGCCGTTGGCGACGGTGGTCGCCTTCAAGCCGTTTTTTTCAAGGTATTGCGCTAGCAGGGCGCGAATCTCGCGGTCGTCGTCGACAACCAAGATGTGATCAGTGGGTTCCATAGACTGCTTTATAGCCGATTTTTGGCGCGCTGCCTTCGGCATCTGCATCTCGTCTGTATCTCCATTTGTATCTCAAGGTATCTGGCGCGGCCGCAGATACCTTGGCTTGCAAAACTGGCCGATCCCGACACACACCAGATACCTGCGCCGGGTGTAATCGCTGCATGGATTGACCGGCAAGATTGAACGCGAGGATCGAACGCCAGGATTGAACGTCAATCGGCATCCGCCACCGCTTTCCATAAAACTACTTTTAAACGGAGAATTATCATGAAAAAAATCGCCCGCCTTAACCGCAGCTCAAGCCTCATCGCCTTGCTGATTGGCTTGTCCTTCAGCCAGTCCGCAACCGCACAATCCAACGTGACAGACCAGGGCGGCCGCTGGATTACCGAAAGCGGCAACCTTGAAGTCGCTGTTGCCCCCTGCACCGCGGCCGACAGCGCTACCCTGTGCGGCACCGTGGTACGCGTGATCGCCAACCGTTCGATGACGCCCGGCCAAGGCGCGATGGCGAGTGCCGATACCCGGCCGGTCTTGGGCATGAAGATTTTGCAAGACTTCAAACCATCGGGCGAAAAGGAATGGAAAGGGCAGATCTATAACCGCGAAGAAGGCAAAACCTATGATTGCGTGATGACCTTGGCGGCGTCGGATCAATTGCAGATTCGCGGCTATAAATTCTTGCCCATCTTTGGCAAGACCCAAGTCTGGCGCCGCGCCGCAGTTGATGGCGCTGAAGTGGCTGGCGGTGCGAGCGCCAAATGATCGAGATCCTGCTCGCCATCATGGCGGGGATGCTGACCATCGCCGCGCCCTGCATCTTGCCGATGCTGCCGATTTTGCTGGGCGCTTCGGTCGGGCAAACGGATCGTAGCCGGCCGGTATTTATCGCTTTGGGCTTCGTTCTGACGTTTTCGGCTTTTGCGCTGCTGTTCGGCCTGGTGCCCGATCTGCTCGGCTTGTCGCCCGATGTCTTGCGCGATACCGCCACTGCCATGTTATTAGGCTTTGGCTTACTGATGATTTGGCCCAGCCTGTTCCAGCGCTTGACTATGCGTATGAACGGTTTGCTCAATGCCGCCAATGCCTTGGGCGAGCGCGGCGGCGCCGGAAAATTCGGCGGCTTCGTGCTCGGCATGACGCTGGGCGTGGTCTGGACCCCGTGCGCCGGCCCGGTGCTGGGGTCGATTTTGACCTTGGTCGCCACTGCCCAAGAGCCGGGACGTGCTTCGCTGCTATTGCTGTGTTACTCGTTTGGCGCCGGCATCCCGATGCTGGCGATTGCTTACGGCGGCCAATTCATGTCGACCCGCGTGCGGCAAGTCGCGCGCTATTCGCATGGGATACAGCAGGGTTTTGGCGTGCTGGTTTGCTTGACGGCGCTCGCGATTTTTTTTCAATACGACATATTGCTGGCCAGTTGGCTGAGCAGTGCCTTTACCCAATTTCAAACAGGAGCGTGAGCATGCGTAGCTATTATTTTCGACGTGGTTTCCGGCAGTTGTTACTGACTGCGGGATTGACTTTCGCCATGCTGGGCAATGCCTGCGCCAATCCGCCCAGCTTTGCCAATTACGGCGCGGCGCCCGATTTTGCCGGCATCGAGCAATGGATCAATTCTGATCCGCTCACCATCAAGGGCTTGCGCGGTAAAGTGGTGCTGGTCGATTTTTGGACCTTTGCCTGCGTCAACTGCGTCAACACCTTGCCGTATATCGCGCAATGGCATCAACGTTATAAAGACCAGGGCCTGGTGATCGTCGGCGTGCATACGCCCGAATTCGCATTTGAACGGTCGAGCCGCAATCTGCACGCGGCGATCAAGCGCTTCAACATCAGCTATCCCGTGGCGCAAGACAATCGCTATGCAACCTGGAAAGCCTATGCCAACCAATATTGGCCGGCGACCTATTTGATCGATCAAACCGGCACGGTGGTGTTCAAGCACGTGGGCGAAGGCAATTACGCTGAAATGGAAAGTGCCATTCGCAAATTGGTAGGCGTTAGCAAGGAGGCGGGCGCAGCGAGGAAATAAGCGATTGCGGTGAAATGCCTGGCCGAAGTTGCGTGCATTTTTCGCACGCTGGTGCGGCGGTCGGCTGGCAATTCATTGTGTGCCATTGTTCAGGAAGCGCTCGAATAGCGCTCAAATGCCAAAAATATACTCCGGCATGTATTTTTTAAGGGGCAATAAATACCTGCGGGTAAGGCATTGTTTTGGCATATACCCCCACATAATTTCTATGATAATGCGCCCGTCGCCTGCAACCACGCACAAAAAGCCGCCACCGCCGGATCGTCTTTTTGGCGCTCCGGCACATAGGAAAAATAACGCCAGGCCGGCAATAAAGGCGCGGCAAACGGCGTCACCAGACGCCCTTCATTGATATCGTCGGCCACCAGCGCCAACGGCCCCATCGCCACCCCCAAACCATCAAGCGCGCCTTGCAAGGTCAGGTAAAAATGTTCTAGCGTCAAAGACTGGCGCGGTTTTAATTCTGGTACGCCGGCGGCGATCAGCCATTCGGGCCAGACATTGGCCAGTGTTGCGGTATGCAGCAGGGTGTGCTGCGCCAGATCCGACGGCTGCGTGATCGGCTGGCGTGCCAGCAGGGCAGGGCTGCAGACCGGCAGGCGCGCTTCAGCTAAAAATTGCTGCGCCTGATAGCCAGCCACTTGTGCCGCCTGTGCATCGGTGCCGCCACGGATCACCACATCGAAGCCGTCGCCCAAGGCCGCGATGGCCTGGTGCGAGGTGGTCAGGCGCACTTCGATCGCCGGATGTGCCAACTGGAACGAAGACAGGCGCGGAATCAGCCAGCGTAGCGTAAACGTGGTCAGGGCATTGACCCGCAAGATGCGGTGCGCGCTGCGCTCGAGTTGCTGCTTTGTTGCTAGTGCTATGCGGTCGAATGCCGCGCCGACTTCTGCCAGATACAGCGCGCCGGCATCGGTCAATACCACGCGCCGGTTCAGCCGTTGGAATAGCGGTTTGCCCAGCCAATCTTCCAACTGCGCGATGTGACGGCTGACCGCGCCATGCGTGACGCATAACTCGTCGGCGGCGGCAGTGAAACTGGCGAGCCGCGCAGCCGCCTCAAAAGCGCGCAGGGAATTAAGCGGAGGTAGCTGGCGTTTCATTGCAGTTTTTCACCTTAGTTCTCATATCATTTTTAGTCACACGAAGTCGCAGATTAAATGGTTTGTCGCCGCTTGGGAAGCGCCGTATCGTGAGCGCATATTTCTCAACCGCGAAAAGGTGTAATCATGGCAAACGTCGTCGTAATCGGCGCCCAATGGGGCGATGAAGGCAAGGGCAGGATCATTGACTGGCTTGGCAACCAAGCCGACCTGGTGGTGCGATTCAATGGCGGCCACAACGCCGGTCACACCCTGGTGATCGGTGATAAAACCTACAAACTGGCATTGCTGCCCAGCGGCCTGGTGCGCGGCAAAATGGGCATCATCGGCAACGGCGTTGCGCTCGATCTGGATGCTTTACTGGCCGAGATCGACAAGGTCGGCGCGCAAGGATTGCACGTCACGCCCGACAATTTGCGCATTGCCGACAACGCGATCCTGATCTTGCCGATGCACCGTGCTGTCGAGCAGGCACAAGAAGCGCGGCGCCATTTCAAGATCGGCACCACCAATCGCGGCATTGGCCCGGCATATGAAGACAAGGCTGGCCGGCGCGCCATCCGGGTTGGCGACCTTGCCGAACCAGACACTTTGTCGGCCAAGCTCGATGATTTGCTGCTGCACCATAATGCGCTGCTGTCTGGCCTCGGCGTGGCGACATTCGAGAAAGCGCCCTTGCTGGCGCATCTGCTAGCGCTGGCGCCACGCATCCTGCCCTTTGTCGAGCCAGTCTGGCAACGCCTCAACACAGCCCAGCAAGCCGGTCAACGCATCTTGTTTGAAGGTGCGCAAGCGGTCATGCTCGACGTCGATCACGGCACCTATCCCTTCGTCACCTCATCCAACACAGTCGCCGGCAGCGCCGCCACCGGCTGTGGCGTCGGGCCGGCCGCACTCAGCCGTGTGCTGGGCGTTTGCAAGGCGTACACCACGCGGGTTGGCTTGGGGCCGTTTCCAACTGAATTGCAGGATGAAACGGGAGACATGCTGCGCGCGCGCGGTCGTGAATTTGGCGTCAACACCGGCCGCCCACGCCGCTGCGGCTGGTTCGATGCGGCGCTGGTGCGCCAAAGCGCGCAAGTGGCCGGCATCCAGGCGCTGGCCTTGACCAAGCTCGATATCCTCGATGGCTTAAGCGAGGTAAAAATCTGCACCGGTTACCGCCTCAATGGTCAGTTGCTGCCGTATTTACCCGCCAGCCCCAAGGCGCAAGCAGCGGCGGAGCCGGTGTACGAAACGCTGCCCGGTTGGAGCGGCAGCAGCAAAGGCGTGCGGCACTGGGACGATTTGCCGCCGCCAGCGATGGCTTACATCCAGCGTATCCAGGCATTGGTTGGGGTGCCGGTGACATTGATCTCAACCAGCCCGGAACGGGAGGATTTGATCGTGCGGGAGCAGCCGTTCGGGGATTTGACTGCTTGAAATATCGTAGGGGCACGGCATGCCGTGCCCCTACGATGCGCGATGTCGTGACTGGGAGGGGGGGGGCGCCGGAATCCATGTGTCTACTCCCCCTGCGTAAATTCGTAAATAGTGGGGGTATATGCCGTTTTATGCTGCTACCCGCGCATATTCATTGTGCAAAAAATAATACACCACGGAGTATTATTTCCACAAAAACACGCGAATTGCAGTGCTAGACAGGCAAGCCAGCATTTTTCTTACCTACTGCCAGCGCTTGCTCAGGTCCAAATCCACAATTCTTTAAGCCACTCAATTGCGCGCGGGCCAAAAAATGCACCGACGATAAATCCAGTTACCGCGCCGGCAATCACATACGACCACTGAAAATGATTGGTAAATAAAAGTATGCAAAAAACGATCAAGCCGCCCAGGAAAGCGCCGTAAGTGCCATGTTCGATTATTTCGCCGCTGCTACGCTGTGCATCTGCCATTTTATTGTCCAAGGAGATTGCCCGTCGACCAAGGATTTGCGCGGGCGATTGATCGGTTCTCAACGAAAATCGACGATTGTTGATTTCGAAGCAATGTACTTTATTTAATGGGCGTTTGCACCTGAATTGGCTGATTTTTGCTTAATTGTGGACAGGCTGTAGATCGGTCGGATTTCGGTAAGTCAGGCTTCGGCCCGACAATGTAGCGCGCCATTTGCGCAAGTCGGGTTGAAACCGGATCTACAAGTCTGCGTAAGGCCAGCGATGAAACACTTAACTGAAGCAACTAAAGGCCCGCTATTGCGCGACCCAGCCGCCATCCATATTCCACGCCACACCACGCACCTGATTCCCCGCTGCGCTACAAAAAAATACCGCCAGCGCACCCAATTGCTCCGGCGTGACGAATTCGCCCGACGGCTGCTTCTCTGCCAGCAAGTTGCGTTTGGCTGCTTCGTTGGAAATGCCGCCGGCCACCGCGCGCGCATCGACCTGTTGCTGCACTAGCGGGGTCAAGACCCAGCCCGGGCAAATTGCGTTGCAGGTCACGCCGGTGTGCGCGGTTTCCAGCGCGGTGACTTTGGTCAGGCCGATCAAGCCATGTTTGGCGGCAACATAGGCTGATTTTTGCGCCGAGCCGACCAGGCCATGCACCGAAGCCAGGTTGATGATGCGGCCCCAGTTTTTGACCTTCATCAAAGGCAGTGCAAGTCGTGTGGTGTGGAAGGCGGACGAGAGATTGATAGCGATCACGGCATCCCATTTTTCGGGCGGGAAGTTCTCGATATCGGCCACATACTGGATGCCGGCATTGTTGACCAGCACATCGACCGCGCCAAAACGGTCAATCGCAAAGCGCATCAGGGCTTCGATTTCTTGCGGTTTCGACATGTCGGCATTGTGATAGGCAGTCTGCACGCCATAGCGTTGCGCCACATCGACTTGCAGCAAGCCGATATCCTTGGGGTCGCCAAAGCCGTTGAAAACCAGGTTGGCACCCTGTGCCGCCAGTGCATGGGCGATGCCCAGGCCAATGCCGGAGGTGGAGCCGGTGACGAGTGCTGTTTTGCCTTTTAGCATGATGTCCTCGTTTTATTTGAAAATATGAAATCGATCAGAGCAAGCTTGGAGCAGCTTTAAAAATACCACGGTACCCAGATCAAGCGCGATTTACAAGAGCTAGTAGAAAAGCCCCGTTAAAATGGCGGCACGCGAACAAAGACCGGATAAGGATCCATCATGACATTGAATAAGCAAGTGCAAATCAAGACGGTGCAATGCATCTCGCCCGGCGGTCTCCATTCAATGGCCTACAAGGAATGGGGCGAACCAGAAAATCCGAATGTGCTGGTATGCGTGCATGGTCTGACCAGGGTCAGTGACGATTTCGACGCACTGGCGGCGGAATTGTCGGGCGTCTACCGGGTGGTCTGTCCCGATGTGGTCGGGCGCGGCCGCTCGGGGCATTTGCGCTTTCCGCAGCTATATGGCATTGCGCAATACGTGAACGATATGGTCACCTTGCTGGCACGGGTGCTGGCCAATACCGAGGTGAAAACAGTCGATTGGTTCGGCACTTCGATGGGCGGCTTGATTGGCATCGGTCTTGCTTCTCTGCCAGATAGTCCGGTTCGGCGATTGATTCTCAACGATATCGGACCGACCTTGGACCCGGTAGCGCTTGCGCGTATCGGCGACTATCTGGGACAAGAAGTTAAATTTGCCAGCTTTGACGAAGCGCAAGCGTATATCAAGGCTATTTCGCTCACGTTCGGGCCGCATAGCGACGAGCAATGGCGCAAGCTGGCGGCCGATGTATTGCGACAGGACAAGGACGGCATGTGGACCCGCAACTACGATTTAGGCTTGGCAGCGCCATTCAAGGCAACTACGCCGGAATCGGCCAGCGCCGGCCAAGCCGCATTGTGGGCCGCTTACGACGCGATCAAATTCCCGACGCTGGTGGTGCGCGGCGCGCAATCGGACCTGCTGTCGCACCAGACCGCAGTCGAAATGGGCCAGCGCGGGCCGAAGGCGACCTTGATCGAGTTGGACGGCATTGGCCACGCGCCGACCTTTGTCACACCGGAGCAGATCGCCATCGTCAAACAATTTTTGATGGGTTAAGCCGAATGGAAAACAGGATGGAAAGCACACCAAGCATCGAGCGCCTGCATATCGGTGCGCGGCTGTCCGAAGTGGCAATTTTTCAAAACACGATTTATCTGGCAGGCCAGATTGCCGAAGACACCAGCCAGGATATTGGCGGCCAGACGAGCGAAATCCTCGGTCATATCGACCGCTTGCTGGCTGAGGCCGGCAGCGACAAGACACGGATCTTGATGTGCCAGATTTTCATCACCAATCTGGACCATTTTGCCGCCATGAATGCAGTGTGGGATGCCTGGGTACCGGCCGGCCATGCGCCGCCACGCGCCACCGTCGTCGCCCAGCTTGCCAAGCCGGAATGGTTGCTTGAAATCGTCGTGACTGCAGCTAGGAAAAACTGATAACTATGGTTTCAAGCGCTTCAATCTATAGCGAATCGCACGACTCGCTCACCGTCGGCCTCAATCCGGCGGACGGCTTGCGGGTGCACGAGGCATTGGCTTTCGTGACCCCGATGTATTTGGGCAAACTGGTGCCGACCGGGCAGGATGCGTTGGCGTTTTCGCAAGCGGTCGCCATCACATTGGCCTCGATCAAGGCTGACGCGCCAACCCGGATTGCCGGCTTGCTATTCGAATTGCCCTTTACCGACCCCAAGGCGGCGGAAGGGATTGAAGCGCGTTTCGGTAAGGAAGTAGTCGATCTGGTGACCGGGGTGCGGCAGTTGCTGCGACTCGGTGCCTTGACCTTTCCGCAGTCCGATATCGGGCGCGGCAAGAATGCTGCACAGCAAACCGTGGCGCAGGTGGAAACTTTGCGCAAGATGTTGCTGGCGATGGCCTCTGACATGCGTGTGGTGCTGGTGCGCCTGGCTTCGCGGGTAACCACCTTGCGTTATTTTGCCGAGAACAAGCTGCAAAACGAGATGACCTTGCGCTACGCGCGCGAAACCTTCGACCTGTACGCGCCGTTGGCCAACCGGCTCGGAATCTGGCAACTGAAGTGGGAGCTGGAAGACCTGTCCTTCCGTTTCACCGAGCCGGAAGCCTACAAGCGTATCGCCAAGATGCTGGAAGAAAAGCGTATGGAGCGCGAAAGCTTTGTTGAAAGCGCCATCGTCCGCTTGCGTACCGAGCTATCCGAAGCTGGTATCAAGGCCGAAGTGTTCGGTCGCCCCAAACATATTTACAGCATTTGGAGCAAGATGCGCGGCAAGGAACTCGACTTTTCTGAACTGTACGATGTGCGCGCCTTCCGTGTCATCGTTGAGGATATCAAGACCTGCTACGCCGTGCTCGGCATCGTCCACAATATCTGGACCCCGATCCCGAAAGAGTTCGACGATTACATCTCGCGCCCCAAGGCCAACGGTTATCAATCGCTGCACACGGTCGTAGTGGCCGAAGATGGCCGCGCGCTGGAGGTGCAGATCCGCACCGATGAGATGCACCGCTTCGCCGATTACGGCGTGGCTGCGCACTGGCGCTACAAAGAAAGCGGCGGCTCCAATTTTTCCGGTCAGAAATACGATGAAAAAATCGCCTGGCTACGACAATTGCTGGCCTGGAAAAACGAGGTCGCCGATGCCGTGGTCGGCACCGAAGAAAGCCGCCGCGAGTGGGTCGAAAAGCTGCAATCGGCCACCCTGGACGACCGCATCTTTGTCTTGACGCCGCAAGCGCGTGTACTCGAATTGCCGGTCGGCTCGACCCCGATTGACTTCGCCTACCATCTGCACAGCGACGTCGGCCATCGCTGCCGTGGCGCCAAGATCGACGGCGTCATGGTGCCGCTGAATACTCCCCTGAAAAACGCGCAAACCGTCGAAATCATCACCGCCAAGGGCGCCCCCGGCAGCGCCGGCCCGTCACGCGACTGGCTCAGTCCCGGCTTCGTCGTCAGCTCACGCACCCGCGCCAAAATCCGCGCCTGGTTCCACGCCATCGACCAGCAAACCACGCTCGCCGATGGCCGCGCCGCAGTCGAAAAAACCCTGCAGCGTGAGGGAAAAACCGCCGTCAACCTGGAAGACCTGGCGCATAAACTCGGCTTCGCCAAGATCGAAGAATTATTCCTGTCGGTCGGCAAAGACGAATTCAGCCTGCGCCAGATCGAACACGTCTTGCATGGCGACGTCAATGCCAAGGACGCCGAACCCGACGACGCCGTCGTACTCAACAAGAGCCGCGCATCGAGCGTGATCCAGGGCGCCAAATCGGGCGTGTTGGTAGTCGGCACCGACGGCCTCATGACGCAACTGGCACGCTGCTGTAAACCGGCGCCGCCGGACGATATCGTCGGCTTCATTACCCGCGGCAAAGGGGTTTCGATCCATCGCTCCAATTGCAAAAACTTTGGCGAAATGCGCAAGAAAGCACCCGAGCGCGTGATCCCGACCACTTGGGGCAGGGCCGGAATGGATACGGTGTATCCGGTCGATATATTTGTCACCGCCAGCGACCGCCAGGGTTTGCTGCGCGATATTTCAGAAATTTTTTCCCGCGAAAAAATTAACGTGATCGGCGTCAATACCCAAAGCGCCAAAGGCCAGGCCCGCATGGCCTTCACCGCCGAAATCGGCTCGACCGCACAATTGCAAAAAGCGCTGGGCGTGATTCGGGAGGTGCAGGGCGTGCAGGAAGCGAGGAGGCAGTGAGAGGGTGACGTTTGAGT
>JAZKIX010000010.1:18964-19302 GCA_040384645.1 Pseudomonadota bacterium
GTAAGGGCCGTCGTGTCTGAATTGATTGCTAGCCGCCCCGGCACGGACCAATACCATAGCGCCGGGCAGACAAATCCCCAAATACCACAGCGATGCTGTCTTGTTGGAAAGTCAGCGCACATTTACGTAGCTCGGATGCGCAGAGGAACACCTGATAGCTGCTTTCGAAAATTAGTTCAATCTCTTGGGGAAACCAGACTTTTGGTTCGTTGGCGTACCCTGACCAACTCCAGTGAATTTTAGTACCAACGATTTTCTGCCCAATGAGCGATGCCCAACTTGGATGGTTTGTTAGGTCTTCAATATTTGTTGTGTTCACCTCCTCGGTGAGCGAAGTG
>JAZKIX010000010.1:19312-28749 GCA_040384645.1 Pseudomonadota bacterium
TACACCGTACTGCCAGAAACGATCGCTCCAGATGACGCCAAACACATCACCTGAGCGCATCTCCATATCCAAGCCATAGTCAATGGAGTGACACCCTACCTCTTCCGTCCAGGCAATCGGTTTCTCGTCGCCTATGCTGACGCCAAAGTAGCGAACGGCGGCAAGCTCGTGGTCGACCATGCACTTAACAGCTCTGGAGAATTTGTGATGCTCGTCGGTAAGTTCCATAGGCGGTTAACGTTGGAGGTAAGCGGCTAAGGTGCACTGGCGATTGAAGAAACCAGCCACGCCGGTTCCGCTATCCCGCTTGGCCGAAGGATTAGCCGCACATAATACGGTTATTTGTTTTTTTCTGAAGACCGTAAGTCGTAATAAATAGGTAGGGCGTCAATAGCGTAGCGTATTGCGCCGCATGTAAATTTGGCCATACGGCGCTACCGGTACCGCTACCGCCTACGTCCTTGGGAATCATAGAGACACGGCATGCCGTGCCCCTACGTTAATGCAAGACTTGGGACTTTTGGAGGCCGTCACAGTGGACTAAATAGTTAACCGATTTTTAAATAAATTGGGGGTATATCGAAAAATAATGCCTCTCCCGCAGGTATTTAGGGCAGCTTTAAAAATACTGTGTGGAGTATTATTTTCCTCCGCAGGACTAAATCAGGGCCATTGATGGCTGCCAGCGCACCGTCAATGCGCGTCAATCACCTTCAACATTTCAAGTACAGCCGCTTCGGGGAAAGCCCGCAACTTGCGTTGTGTCATGCCTTCTTCTGGATAGTCCACACTGACTTTAATCTCATTTTCCTTGATAAATTCAACGTAACGGTATTGGTCCGAGAAAAGATCCCGCCGGAATACGATGGTGTTGAAGTCGCCGCGCGTAATGTCGCAACTGATATTCCATTGCCGGTTTCCATCCGGGCCGGGGTCGGGATTGAGGTAGAGCTGGAATCCGGGCAATTTGAAACAGGGACTGTTGTTGTACATATTCGAATAAACGCAGCGCTCGCCGCCGGCGATGATGAATTTTTTAATCCGGTCCAGATTGGTTTTGTTCAAGATAGGCTCGGATGCGGATTGCGAGATGAGTTCCATAGGCGCTGGTCGAGGGGCTGCAATGCTGTTGAACGGGGCAAGTAGAAGCAACAGGGGAAAGACCAATGTGAAATATTTTGCGTGTTTCATAAGGTTGAGCCTTTACCCGGCAATCTGGAAACATCGTAAAAATGAAGGGGTATAGCCGTAAACCGTACCCTACCCGCTGGTATTTGTTGGGACTTTAAAAATACTACATAGAGTATTTTAAGATCAATGATGATGGTCCACCATACCTTTGACCTCTGCCTGTAATGTCACGTGATCGATGCCGTGCGTGTCCAGCAGCATGGCGCGAATCGATTGCAAGACCTGGGGCCATTCATGGATATCGCCGATTTCAATATGGCCGATCAGGGCGGGCTGGCCGGGCGACATTTCCCACACATGCAGATCGTGGACTGACAGCACACCTTTGATCGCTTCCAGGTCGGTGCCGACCTTCAGGTAATCGATGTGGTGCGGCACGCCTTCCATTAAAAAATGGTAAGACTCGCGCAAGATGCCGATGGTCGATTTCAAGATGAGCAGCGATACCAAGATCGACAGCAAGGGATCGATCGGCATCCAGCCGGTCAGATAAATCACCGCGCCCGCTGCCAGTGCCGCAATCGACCCGAGCAAATCGCCCATGACGTGGACCAGTGCCGCTTTGCTATTGAGGCTGTGCTTGTCGTGCGACAGCACCCAAGCCACCACCAGATTGACTACCAAGCCGATGCCAGCCACGATGAAGACGGCTTCGCCGCGCACCATTTCCGGCTTGGCAAAACGTTGAACTGCTTCAAAACAAATCCACGCCACTACGGCCAGCATCGCCAGCCCATTGATGAATGCGGCCAGTGCCTCGGCCCGGCCAAAGCCGAAGGAATGCTTGGCCGATGGCGGACGTTTGGCGATGATTTGCGCCAGCAGCGCTAGCCCAAGCGCCGCAGCATCGGTCACCATGTGGCCGGCATCGGAAATAAGCGCCAGTGAGTTGGACCAAATGCCGGCGATCACTTCGACACAGGCAAAGCCAAGTGTGAGTACCACAGCCCAACCCAGAATTGCCAGGCTGCGATTCTCAAAAGAATGGCTGTGCTTGGCGTCGCCGGCCCGATGTTCATGCAAGTGATCGGAGGCGGTTACTGACGAATGTTTTGACATGGAAATTGAATGTGGATGATCGGGTTGGCTGGCTTAATGAAGTTGCAGGCCGGTCAGCGAGGTAGAATTATCCGCTAAATCGCGCTGGCGGTTTTCATTCGGTTTTCAGACAAGTTTTATTTTGTCTCTATTCAATCTGTAATCGACCCATGCCAAAATTCGCCGCCAATCTGAGCATGATGTACACCGAATATCCGTTTTTGGATACGCAGCAGACGGATCGTTTTGCCGCTGCGGCGGCCGATGGCTTCGTCGGTATCGAGTTTCTTTTTCCGTACGATTTTGCGCCTGAAGCCATCAAGGACAGGCTGGACAAGCATGGCTTGAGCCAAGTGCTATTTAATTGCCCGCCCGGCGATTGGGTGGCAGGCGAGCGTGGTTTGGCTTGTTTGCCCGGCCGGGAAAATGAATTCAAGCGCGGTATCGAAACCGCGTTGGCCTATGCCGATGTGCTTGGCAACCGATGCTTGCATGTAATGGCGGGCTTGTTGCCGCTTGGGCAGTCGCGTGATCGCTATCAGGATATTTATCTGTCCAATCTTGCTTACGCCGCGCAGCAAGCGGCCAGTCATGGCATCACGATCTTGATTGAGCCGATCAATACGCGCGATATGCCAGGGTATTTTCTATATCGGCAAGAGGATGCACACGCAATCTGCCAACAAATCGGCGCGGCTAATGTCAAGGTGCAATTCGATATCTATCACTGCCAAATCATGCAAGGCGATCTGGCCAGCACCATGAGCCGCGATATTGCGGGTATAGGCCATATACAAATTGCTGGCGTGCCGGGGCGACATGAGCCGGATCAAGGTGAGATTAATTACCCCTACTTGTTTAATTTGATGGATGAACTGGATTACGCTGGCTGGGTCGGTTGCGAATACCGCCCTCTTGCCGGGACTTCAGCTGGACTTGGCTGGCTAAACCCTTGGCTTTTAGCAAAGGCATGAGATTTTTGCTTTGATGGGCTAGCGAGAACGCTAATTTGTCGTTATACTTGCGCCTCTTTAGGGGGTTAGCTCAGCTGGTTAGAGCGCTTCGTTGACATCGAAGAGGTCGTTGGTTCGATTCCAATACTCCCTACCATGATTCTTGATTTGCAGTGTTTTGCATCTCACTAAGAGCGAGAAAGGCAACCCGGTTATGACACCGCGAACTACCACTAATCTGGTGTGCGAGCGACATTAGTCGGGACTTTTTTCGTTATTTGATTTTGAAAAAAAGCGCGGCTAGTCCGCGCTTTTTTTCGTCTGCATTTTAATTTTCTAATTTTTCTTCCGGTGTTTGGCATCCTAAAACACCCCTTGATTTGGAGATCAGCATGATTTCAGTCCGACTTCCCGATGGTTCGCAACGTCAATTCGAGGCGCCCACGACCGTGGCGCAAGTGGCAGCCAGTATTGGCGCCGGCTTGGCCAAGGCTGCGCTGGCCGGCAAGGTCAATGGCAAGCTGGTCGATACCTCGTTTCTGATCGAGCAAGACATCGATCTGGCTATCGTGACCGACAAGGATGCGGACGGGTTGGAAGTCATTCGCCATTCGACTGCACATTTGCTGGCTTATGCAGTGAAGGAGTTGTTTCCTGAAGCGCAAGTGACCATCGGTCCTGTGATTGAAAACGGCTTTTTCTACGATTTCTCGTACAAGCGCCCATTCACACCTGAAGATTTGGTGGCGATCGAAAAGAAAATGGGCGAGCTGGCTAAAAAAGACGAGCCGGTGTCGCGCAAAGTGTTGCCACGCGACGAAGCGGTAGCCTATTTCAAGTCCATCGGCGAAGCTTATAAAGCCGAAATCATCGAATCGATTCCTGCTGACCAAGATGTCTCACTCTATACAGAAGGTAAATTTACCGATCTGTGCCGTGGCCCGCACGTGCCATCGACTGGCAAGTTGAAAATATTCAAGCTGATGAAGTTAGCCGGTGCTTACTGGCGCGGCGATTCCAAGAATGAAATGCTCCAGCGGGTTTATGGTACGGCTTGGGCTAAGAAAGAGGATCAGGAAACCTATTTGTTCATGCTGGAAGAGGCGGAGAAACGCGATCACCGTAAGCTGGGTCGCGCGCTTGATTTATTTCATTTCCAGGAAGAAGCGCCAGGACTGATTTTTTGGCATCCCAAAGGCTGGACCGTATGGCAGCAAGTTGAACAATACATGCGCCGCGTTTATCAGGAAACTGGTTATCAGGAAGTAAAGGCACCGCAGATCTTGGATCGCAGCCTGTGGGAAAAAACCGGGCACTGGGAAAATTATCGCGACAATATGTTCGTCACGGAGTCGGAAAGCCGCTCCTACGCGCTGAAGCCGATGAATTGCCCCGGCCACATCCAAATTTTCAATAACGACTTGCGCAGCTATCGCGATTTGCCATTGCGTTACGGCGAATTTGGCCAATGCCATCGTAATGAACCATCCGGTGCCTTGCACGGCATGATGCGTGTGCGTGGTTTCACGCAGGACGATGGTCATATTTTTTGTACCGAAGAGCAGATTGCAGCCGAAGTGAAGGCTTTTCATACGCAGGCGATGGAGGTCTATACCGCGTTTGGCTTTGCCAATATCGATGTCAAACTTGCATTGCGTCCTGATAGCCGTATCGGCAGTGAAGAAAGTTGGGATCTAGCCGAGGAAACCCTGCGTGCCGGCTTGCGTGCTTGCGATGTGAGCTGGACCGAATTGCCGGGTGAAGGCGCGTTTTACGGGCCCAAGATTGAGTATCATTTAAAAGATAGTCTCGGCCGCGCCTGGCAAGTCGGCACCATGCAAATTGATCCTTCGATGCCGGGCCGTTTGGGCGCGGAATATGTATCTATTGATAATAGCCGGAAAACGCCGGTCATGTTGCATCGCGCGATTGTCGGATCGCTAGAGCGTTTCATCGGAATCCTGATCGAGAACTACGCTGGTGCTTTCCCAATGTGGCTGGCGCCGGTGCAAATTGCCGTGCTCAATATCTCCGATGCCTCGTCGGAATACGCCCAAAACATTGCGCAAATCCTGAAGAAACAAGGGTTTAGAGTGCAAGCCGATTTGCGTAACGAGAAAATAACCTATAAAATACGCGAGCATTCGCTTCAGAAACTGCCCTACATCATCGTAGTTGGCGACAAAGAGCGCGATGCAAACACAGTGGCCGTGCGAGCGCGAGGCAATGTTGATCTGGGTGTCATGCAGATTAATACACTGGTGGAACGCCTCAAAAATGAGGTCGACACCAAAGCCTGACCGGTAAGTCCGGAGCGCAAGAGCACGGCTTAATTATTTGATTTTTAAAGGAAATTACAATAGCTACTGACAAGTCACATCGCATCAATGGCGAAATTACCGCCCCGGAAATGCGTCTAAGTGGAGTCGAGAACGAACCTTTGGGTATCGTAACTTTGGCCGAAGCCTTCCGCCTCGCGGAAGAAGCAAACGTGGATCTGGTGGAAATCGCGCCGACCGCCCAGCCGCCGGTGTGCCGTTTGATGGATTATGGCAAGTTCAAGTATTCCGAGCAAAAAAAGGCGCACGAAGCCAAGCTGAAACAGAAAATCATCCTGGTCAAGGAAGTTAAATTCCGCCCAGGTACCGATGACGGTGACTACAACATCAAGTTGCGTAATCTGGTCAAGTTTCTGGATGACGGCGATAAGACCAAGATCACATTGCGTTTCCGCGGACGTGAAATGGCGCATCAGGATATTGGTTTCCGCATGCTGGAACGTTTGAAAGCTGATCTGGAGCCGTATGGCCAGGTTGAGCAGTTTCCAAAGATGGAAGGCCGCCAGATGATTATGGTGCTGGCGCCAAAGAAGAAAAAGTAAGATTCGCATGAATCGTCCAGCAATGGGCGATTTAAGCAATAGCAGCAGACTCGATTCTGCTGCAAAACAAGTGGGAGCAGGCATCTAAGTACAACAACACGTTGTCACCTGCAATCATGTTAAAAATGGAGCTGTCCCAAGGACAGATGTGCTATGCCTAAAATGAAGACAAAAAGCGCCGCTAAAAAGCGCTTTCGTGTACGTCCAGGTGGAACGGTTAAATGTGGTCATGCTTTCAAGCGCCATATCTTGACCAAGAAAACCACTAAAAATAAGCGTCAATTGCGCGGTAATACCAATGTTCATGCTCATGACGTCGCTTCTGTCATGCGTATGATGCCTACAGCTTAACCTCACACTCGATATTAAGGAGTTACTATGCCTAGAGTAAAACGTGGGGTCACAGCACGGGCCCGCCATAAAAAAATCCTCGTACAAGCCAAAGGCTATCGTGGTCGTCGCAGTAAAGTCTACCGTATTGCCAAGCAAGCAGTTATGCGCGCTGGTCAATATGCTTACCGTGATCGTCGTAACAAGAAGCGCGTGTTCCGCGCATTGTGGATCACCCGTATCAACGCGGCTTCGCGTGAACACGGCCTGACCTACAGCGTATTCATGAATGGCCTGAAACGCGCCTCTATCGAACTGGACCGTAAGGTCTTGGCTGATATGGCCGTGATGGACAAGCCAGCGTTTGCTGCAATTGTCAATCAGGTTAAAGCGACTATCGCTGCGTAAGTGATTCAGTAGCGCATCATCTTCGGGTGATGCTGCAAATTTAGCGGGGCAGAGGTAAATACCTGTGCCCCGTTTTATTTTGTTTTATTTCTTATTAATTAAGCTTCCTTTTTCGGCTTCCTTTTTCATGAGCGGAAGAACCGTATGACCTCCCTAGAACAATTAGTAAGCCAGGCGCAAGCCGAATTCGCCGCTGCGTCCGATGCTGCCGCGCTGGAAAATGCCAAAGCGCGATATCTGGGCAAGACTGGACAGATCACCGAGCAAATGAAGGGCCTGGGCAAGCTTGCGCCGGACGAACGCAAATTGCAGGGCGCGATCATTAACGCGGCCAAGGATCAAATCGAATCCGCGCTCAATGCGCGGCGCGATGCCTTGTCCGATGCGCAAATGCAGACGCGCCTGAATGCTGAAGCCATCGACGTTACCTTGCCCGGACGCGGTCGCGGTATCGGTGGGATTCATCCGGTCATGCGCACTTGGGAACGGGTCGAACAAATTTTCGGCTCGATCGGTTTCGATGTGGCCGATGGCCCCGAAATCGAGACCGACTGGACCAATTTCACTGCCTTAAATAGCCCGGAAAATCATCCTGCGCGGTCGATGCAAGATACTTTTTACATCGACGGTAAAGATACGCAGGGCAAGCCGCTCTTGCTGCGCACCCACACCAGCCCAATGCAAGTGCGTTATGCGCGCACCCATCAATTGCCGATCAAGGTCATCGCACCCGGTCGTACTTACCGCGTCGATAGCGATGCGACTCATTCGCCGATGTTTCATCAGGTCGAAGGTCTGTGGATTGCAGAAGACATCAGTTTTGCCGATTTGAAAGGCGTGTATCTTAATTT
Source organism: Pseudomonadota bacterium (assembly GCA_040384645.1). Classification (GTDB taxonomy): domain Bacteria; phylum Pseudomonadota; class Gammaproteobacteria; order Burkholderiales; family Burkholderiaceae_D; genus JAZKIX01. The sequence goes on from JAZKIX010000010.1 coordinate 26,965, forward strand.
CGTCAAAGCGTTTTTTGAAACCGACGATTTGCAAGTGCGTTTCCGTCCTTCGTATTTCCCGTTTACCGAACCCTCGGCCGAGATTGATATCGCTTTTGGCAGCGGCCCCTTGAAAGGGCGTTGGTTAGAGGTCTCCGGTGCCGGCCAAGTGCATCCAACAGTGGTGCGCAATATGGGAATCGATCCAGAGAAATATATCGGTTTTGCTTTCGGTTCCGGTCTGGAACGCCTGACGATGCTGCGTTATGGCATTAACGATCTGCGCCAGTTCTACGAAGGCGATTTGCGTTTCCTGAAACAATTCAATTAAATATTCAGCGGCCGACCGGCTCACATCAAACGATTTGAGCCGACCGGATATCGCTGCGGCAAAAGGTTTTTATCATGCAATTTTCTGAAAACTGGCTTCGTACCATGGTCAATCCGGATATTACTTCGGATGCGTTGGCACATTTGTTGACCATGTCGGGATTGGAAGTCGAAGAAGTCGAGCCAGTCGCGCCGCCATTTTCCAAGGTGGTGGTGGGGAAAGTATTGGAGTTGGTGCGTCATCCAAATGCCGACCGCTTGAATGTATGCCAAGTTGATGTCGGTACCGGCACGATTCTTAATATCGTGTGTGGTGCGCCCAATGTGCGGGCCGGCATGAAAGTGGTGTGTGCCATGGCAGGTGCCGTATTACCGCCAGGTGCAGATGGTAAGCCGTTTGAAATCAAGGTCGGCGAATTGCGCGGTGTGGAATCGCAAGGCATGTTGTGTTCAGCCCGCGAATTGAAGCTGTCCGACGAGCAGGGCGGCTTGATCGATTTGCCGGAAGACGCGCCAGTGGGACAGAATTTCCGCGATTATTATTTGCTCGACGATTTGAAGTTCACCATTAAGTTGACGCCGAACAAGGCTGATTGCCTGTCGGTATTGGGTGTAGCACGGGAGGTAGCAGCGCTGACCGGTTCACCCTTGAAAATGCCGGTATACAAAGCGGTGGCAGTCAGTATTCCCGACATCTTGCCGGTCAAGGTGTCGGCGCCAGATCTGTGTGGACGTTTTTCTGGGCGCATCATTCGCAATGTCAATGCCAAAGCGCAAACGCCGGATTGGATGAAGCAGCGTTTGGAACGCAGCGGGCAGCGCCCGATTTCTGCATTGGTCGATATTTCCAATTACGTCATGCTGGAATTGGGACGGCCGAGCCATGTCTTTGACCTTGCCAAAATTCATGGCGGGATGGATGTACGCTGGGGCAAAAAAGGCGAGTCAATCAAGCTGCTTAATGGCAATACGGTGGAAGTGGACGAGTGGATCGGCGTGATTGCCGATGACCGTGAGCTTGAATCGCTGGCCGGCATCATGGGCGGCGACGCTACTGCGGTGTCGCTGGACACTACGGACATCTATTTGGAAGCGGCGTTCTGGTGGCCGCAATCGATCCAAGGCCGCGCCCGTCGTTTTAATTTTTCGACCGATGCCGCGCATCGTTTTGAACGCGGTGTCGATTACGCCACCACGGTGGAACATATCGAGCGCATCACCGCCTTGATCGTGGAAATCTGCGGCGGCACAGAGGCGCTTGGCGTCGGCCCGATCGACGACCATATCGTCAATTTGCCGCAACGCGCGCCAGTAACCTTGCGCACCGCGCGCGCCGCCAAAGTCATTGGCGTGCCGGTTTCGGATGCGCAAATTGCTGATATTTTCACCCGCCTTGGCCTGGCGTTTACCCAAGAACCCGGCTTGTTTACCGTCACTTCGCCGCCCTATCGTTTCGATATTGAAATCGAAGAAGAT
>JAZKIX010000010.1:28759-51170 GCA_040384645.1 Pseudomonadota bacterium
TAGTCACGAATATTTTTCACTTTCTGAGCAAATCGATATCGCAATTGAAGAAGATTTGATCGAAGAAGTGGTACGGGTTTATGGCTTTGAAAACATTCCCGCCCTGCCGCCAGTGGCGCCGAATGAGATGCATATTCCGCTGGAAAATACGCGCTCTTTGTTTGCGATTCGTCATCGTTTAGCCGATCTTGATTTCCAGGAAGTGGTTAATTTCAGCTTCGTGGAAGAAGCGTGGGAAAGCGATTTTTCGGCCAATACCAATCCGATCAAATTGCTCAATCCGATTGCCAGCCAGATGAACGTGATGCGTTCAAGCTTGATCGGCAGTTTATTGGCCAACGTCAAATACAATTTGAATCGCAAGGTAGCGCGGATTCGTGTGTTCGAAGTTGGCGCAGTGTTTTTACGCGATGCCAATGCGGTCGATGGCGCCTTGTCGGTGGCCGGTTTTAATCAACCCAAACACGTAGCCGCTATCGCTTATGGTGGCATCACCGAAGAACAATGGGGACTCGCTGCACGTAACGTCGACTATTTCGACGTCAAGGCCGATCTGGAAGCCTTGTTCGCGCCGAAATCTTTGCGTTTCGTCAAGGCTGAACATCCTGCACTGCATCCGGGACGGTCCGCCACTGTCGAACTTGATGGGCAAGCGATAGGCTTTATCGGCGAATTGCATCCACGCTGGCAGCAGAAATACGAGCTGCCGCTGGCACCGGTTTTGTTTGAAGTCGATGCTGCTGCCTTGCAGTTGCGCGATGTGGTGCAGAGTAAGGAATTGTCCAAGTTTCCAGCTGTGGTGCGTGACTTGGCCTTGTTGGTAAATCAAGCGATATTGGTACAAGAATTGATGGATGTTTTTGAGGCGGAACGGCAAAGCAATCCGGTTTGCCAAATCGTGCAAGCCATTGTTTTGTTTGATGAATATCGTGGTAAAGGACTCAATCCCGATGAAAAAAGTCTTGCATTCCGCTGTACCTTGCAAGATACTCAAAGCACCCTTCAAGATGATGCAGTCGATGCCGCAATCAATGCATTTTTAGATGCTGCCAGCAAGAAGCTCAATGCAAAATTACGTGCTTAGATGTGGTCCGTGGTACTGAAGAAATCGGTTTTTACTGTGTTTAAATGGCGCAAATATTTGCGACTGGCAGTTTAAGCTGGGTAGGGCGATTCGATTTTTTCGGTATTGCAGATTTTTGAAGCGGATCGTCGGCATCGCCAGATTGGTAGTCGGTAGTGAATCTGACGAACGCAGCGCAAGTGCAATACGCTTCAAACAAAACCCAATAAAAAATCAAATATGGCAGTGCAGGACCACACTCGATGAATGACACCACTTCTCTTGAAATGCAATCCGTATTAGCGGCCGATCTGGATCGGGCGATGCTTGAAGCAAGTGCGCGTTTGCAGGCAGAGAAAGAATTGCCAACCTTGACCAAGGCTGAATTGGCCGAGTTATTGTTTGAGCAAGTTGGTTTGAACAAGCGTGAAGCGAAAGAAATGGTCGAGACTTTCTTCGATGAAATCCGTAATGCGCTGGAACGCGGCGAGGCGGTTAAATTGTCCGGCTTTGGCAATTTTCAATTGCGCGACAAACCGCAGCGTCCGGGACGCAATCCTAAAACCGGCGAAGAAATTCCCATCACGGCGCGCCGTGTCGTTACTTTTCATGCAAGTCAAAAACTCAAGGGAATGGTCGATGAGATCAGCAATAAACCCCTTGCTCGTGCCGTCTGAATCGCCAAATAAACGATTGTATGATTGATAAAGTGAGCAAGCCCGAGGCAATCGTATTGCCCATATTGCCGTCGATCCCAGCCAAACGCTATTTCACCATTGGGGAAGTAAGCGAGTTGTGCGGCGTCAAGCCGCATGTATTGCGTTATTGGGAACAGGAATTTACCCAGCTCAAGCCAGTCAAACGTCGCGGCAACCGGCGTTATTACCAACATCACGAAGTGCTCCTGATCCGGCGCATCCGCGAGTTGTTGTATCAACAGGGATTCACCATCAGTGGTGCCCGCAACAAGCTCGACAGCCGGGGCATCGCGTTGGTGGACGACAGCGCCGATCTCGATATGGGGGCGCCACCTGCCGAAATTGATATCCAAATGATTCGGGCCGAACTGACGGCGATCTTGAATCTATTGCATTGAGGACGTATTGAAACAGTCTTTTTCGCGCGTTTAATACTGGGGTATGTATTTTAAAAAGCCCTTTGAAAACGTGCGGGAGAGTAGTATTTTTGCCATATACCCCCGTTAAATTGTATTTCTTAGGCAGAGATGGGCGGCCAATCTGTTGTGAAATCCTTGTGCTTACACTGTTTTTCATATGTCGTGGCAATCGGAAGTGTGTCCCGGCAGTGCGCCAATCAATAGCAAGCAGTAGCAATAGCGCGCAATAAGCGTTAGACTCTAGCCCTTTTTGCTAGGGCTAATATGGCCACCGATTTTGACGAAATGCCGGCCCACGCGGCCGATGCCATTCCCGCAACTCCCCGTAATGTTCCCGCCGCCTTGATCGCCCGCGAAGTCGCACGTCGCCGCACGTTTGGCATTATTTCCCACCCGGATGCAGGCAAGACCACGCTGACGGAAAAGCTGCTGCTATTTTCCGGCGCGATTCAATTGGCCGGTACCGTCAAGGCGCGCAAAAGCGGGCGCCATGCCACGTCCGACTGGATGGAAATCGAAAAGCAGCGCGGCATCTCCGTTGCCAGTTCGGTCATGCAATTCGAGTATCGCGATCACATGATCAACTTGCTCGATACGCCGGGTCACCAGGACTTTTCTGAAGATACTTATCGGGTGTTGACTGTGGTCGATTCGGCCCTGATGGTGATCGATGCCGCCAAGGGTGTGGAAGCGCAAACCATCAAGCTGCTCAATGTCTGCCGCATGCGCAATACGCCGATCATCACCTTCATGAATAAGATGGATCGTGAAACCCGCGACCCGCTGGAATTGTTGGACGAGTTGGAATCGGTGCTGAACATCAATTGCGCACCGGTCACCTGGCCGATTGGCATGGGTAAAACTTTCCGCGGCGTGTATCACTTGATGAACGACGAAATCATGTTGTTTGCCGCCGGTAGCGAAAAAGCCGACCAGACTTTCGAGATCGTCAAAGGCATCGACAATCCGCGTTTGGCGGAAATGTTTCCGCTAGAAATTGAACAACTGAAAATGGAAGTGGAACTGGTGCATGGCGCCTCCCATCCATTCAATCTGGAAGCGTTCTTGGCCGGTACCCAAACCCCCGTATTTTTTGGTTCCGCCATCAATAATTTTGGCGTACGCGAAATCCTCAACGCCTTGCTCGACTGGGCGCAACCGCCACGCGAACACGATGCCACAGTGCGCACGGTGGCGCCGGTGGAGATGCCGTTTTCCGGTTTCGTGTTCAAGATCCAAGCCAATATGGATCCGGCGCATCGCGACCGCATCGCCTTCTTGCGTGTCTGTTCCGGCCGTTTCGAGCGTGGCATGAAGATCAAGCATTTGCGCCTGAACCGCGAGATCAAGGTATCGAACGTCGTCACCTTCATGGCGGCCAGCCGCGAGCAAGTGGAAGAAGCGTATGCCGGCGATATCATTGGCTTGCCGAACCACGGCAATATGCAGATCGGCGACAGTTTTTCTGAGGGTGAGTTGCTGCAATTTACCGGTATCCCATATTTCGCCCCAGACTTTTTCCGCTCGGTACGGATTCGCAATCCGCTCAAGGTCAAGCAATTGCACAAGGGTTTGCAGCAGTTGGGCGAAGAGGGCGCGGTACAAGTGTTTAAGCCCGTGCAAGGCGGTGAACTGGTACTGGGCGCGGTCGGTGTCTTGCAGTTTGAAGTGGTTGCCAGCCGCCTGATGAATGAATATGGCGTCGATGCGGTATTTGAAGGCACCAGTATCAGCAGCGCGCGCTGGGTCAGCGGCGACGATAAACGCATCCTGGCCGATTTTGAAAAAGCGCTAGGCCATAATGTGGCCTACGACGCAGCCGGCAATATGGCGTATCTCGCTACCTCAGGCGTCAATTTAAAGCTGACGCAAGAGCGCTGGCCAAAGCTGACCTTCCATGCCACCCGCGAGCATGCAGTCAAGTTGGCTTAGGTGTTAAAACTAGCGTTGTCCTAGTCAAGTAATCCGTAAAAAATCGATGGAGCAGCAGCATGACCTATGAAGAATATCTGGACGAAGTAACCACCTTGATCGCGGAAAAATACGATCTGCCGGATGCTGATGCGATTAAATATGTCATGCGTGCGCAAGCTGTCGATTTTTTTACCCTGCACGATGACGATCCTGCCATGCGCACGCAAGAACGTGCCGAGCAAGATGCAAAAACGATCTACGAGCAGCGCAACAAATCACGCCCAGACGCGTTTCGCAAATAAGTTGGCGAGGTACATATGACAGAGATCGATCGACGCTATCTGGTGCAACAGAATAAAGTCGCTGCAGGCGAAAAAGACGTGCCCGTCTTTGCCAAGGCGATGCGCAGCAAGACCGGCGTTTTTGAAGGTGTGTCCTTCATCCGCAATAAAGACAAAGCGTCGGTGATGACGGTTGAAGAAGCGCAGGAAGTGATCGATTGGGTTGCCGCGAAAAAAGCGCAAGCCAGCCTCTACCTCACCAAGATTATTTGCAAAGGGCAGTAGAAGGCTAGTAAAGGGGCAGTAAGCCGAGCGCTAGTCTCGCTTAAAAAACCTGTTTGTACTCCGCAAAACCCGCCTGATCCAGCCTGCGGGCCAATACCGCTAAATGGCAAGTCGGCACGGCTGGATACAGATGATGTTCTAGGTGATAAAACATACCGAAGCTCAATCGGTTCAGCCACGGTCTGCGACTGGTTCTGGCAAGCAAGCCGTCGCCCTCGCACGCTTGATGCACCGCCCAAATCCCAACCAACGGCGCGATGGCATTGGCAAAAATCATCATGATGGAAAATCCCGCCAAACCATGCATGGTTGATCCCGACCAGATCACGATTTGCCCCACAGCGCTGAAAAATAATTCGGCGCATATCCATCGTTTTTGCTTGGCGGAGCCGTACTTCAAGGCTGCGTGATGGATATAGAAGGGATACAAAGGTCCCTTCAACAGCGCTTCCCAAAATCCCATCGTGGCAACATGACCTTCGATATCGCCTGCTTCCATGCAATGTTTGTGATGATAGGTATGGGTGTACTGAATCGCGTGCATGGATCCGATCATCATCACGCTCAGCAAAAACATCACGCAGTCGGTTGCAAGGGTTGAAATCCCCAGCGCCGAATGAAAAGAGTTGTGGGCGATGCGCAAACCCAGCATGAAGACAAAGGCCGCCGCCACGGCCATCAGCCCAATCAGGCCCTCGCTACCGGCCCACAATGCCAGCGCTAGCCAAGGCAGCGGCAACGTCAACTCGCGGATAATTTCCCAAGGCCGATAGGCGATCAGATCGCGCCAGCTGACATCGCGCCAGCTGACATCGCGCCAATGGGTGACCGGCGGAGCAAAGACGTCAGTCATGGGCAGCCCCATTCTGTTGGCGTGCCAGGCCTGGACGATAACGCGTGAACACAATATAGAATTTTTCCAAAACGCGGGTCAATCTCGGCATGGCTTTTAACACCGCAGCCAGATAGCGGAAATAGCGCAGTTGCGACCACATGCATAGATGCGCTTCAATCCCGATATGGAGCTGGCCGAACTGGTCTTTGACGTGCAGCAATTCCATCGCGGACTGATAGCTGAAGCCTTCGGTTTTCAGCACTTCCTGGTTGTGCCGCAGGTCGCTCCAATCCAACCTTACGCCGGTATTGAGCTTTTTATACAGCCGGACTTCGCGGCTGCAAATAGGGCATAAGCCGTCGTAGAAGACGGTCACTGCTGGCTGGTTTGACATGGAACCCTCGCTTTTGATAATGCGTCAAGGTTACCAGGGCAAGAACCTGCCATCTTCCGGCTTGATAGAAGTGGAATACAAAATCCTTAAATTTATGTGATCCTTTCAAAAACAAGGACTTAGCGAATTCCAGAATGATAAAAACAGGCATTGATAAGTAGTCGGAGAGACAATTCCGGGCAAAGGCAGGCGGTTTTCCAAAAATGGCTATCCGGTTTACTAATCCTTGCCACCTTGCTTGCGAAATTGGCCGGGCGCATCGCCGGTAATTTCACGGAAGGCGGCATAAAAATTCGATTGCGAGGTAAATCCGACCGACAGCCCGATCGACAGCACCGATGCATTCGGCTCTTCGAGCAACATGCGCTTGGCGGCTGCGATTCTTTGCTCGCGGATATAGCGTGAAAAACCAATGCCGAAGCGGGTATTGATCAATTCCGACAATTGATGCCCACTCAGCTCAAGTTCCTTGGCTACCAGATTGAGGTTCAGGTTTTCGTTGGTAAAGACCTTATCGACTTCCATCATGTGCTTTAATTTTTTTTCAACCTGATTGCAATCGACTGTTTTAAGAGTCGTAGCGGCATACGCGGCTCGTGCCGCTTCGGTCGCGTTATTGATCAGGTCGGGAAATTTAAGCAAGGTAAACACGATCAGCGTGAATGCAATGCCGATCAAGCTGGCGTAAGTCATGACGAACACGTGCGATTGGATGAACGGTGTCGCCAGCCCCAGGCCGAACATCAATAAGGACAAAAAAAAGAAAGCGCCGTACGCAATCAGTTCCAGCCGGCCCCGTTTGTGCTGCGCCCGCAGCTTGAACACTAACAAGGTCAACCACAGCGCATAAGCGGTACCGGTCGAAAATGCCAAGGGAATCACGATATCGTTACTTAAAAACGCATTACTGAGCGATGGCAATAGATGCAGCGCCAGAAGAGGACGCGAGGCTGGATGAAATTGCAAGACTTCGCGGCTGAGGAAATAAAACGAAGGCGGCGTGGCAAACAAGAAGGTGGAATAAAGTTTTGATTCGAACAGATTGCCGCTATGCAGTAAGAAATCCAGATGCATGAGTTGCATCGCGCATAAGCTCAGCAACAAGACCGCACAAGCCACTTTCGCCAGCCAGCTGTGATCTTGAAAAGGGTAGACGAAAAAGTACGCTAGTAATAAAAGCAGGCCGGCGATGACTGAAAAACCGATAAGTAAAATGACGGTGCTTGCAAACATGGTGGCCTGTGAGATTTAAAATTTGATCGCTGCGACTGCAACTTTGCCTATTTTAGCGGCGCGACTGCATCAGGTGATGCTGCCATAAACTAGGGTGGGAAACGTGATACTGTAAAAATAGCGGGCCAACTCCCGATAATGCTATTTTATCGGGAGTATAGCCATAAATACAGCTTACCCGCAGGTAAATAAAGCATCAAATAAAATACACCCACCTGTATATTTTCGGCTTAAAAGCGCTTTCAGACAGTCGAATTGCTGTTCGCTTTCACTTGGGTCGAGAAAAAGCGCATCATTTCCAAGGTCGCATCCGGCCCTTTGCCGTCGGTATAACTGCCGCGTGCGCTACCGCCGGACCAGGCGTGACCGGCGCCGTGGATCAACCAATGCTCGGCCACGGCTTGCCCATCGTTGTCGTGATGGGTTTTACGCGTATACGCATGTCCTTGCGGCACGCTGCCGCGCTGGATGACGATTTGGGCTTTTGCATCGCCGGCGCCACTCTTTACTCGCGGCAGACTTTGCGCCAGCACTTGTTCTCCGTTGCGCGGATGGACGGTGGTGTCGCGGTCGCCATGAAACACAATTATTGGGATCGTATTCAGTTTGGATGTGGCACGCGCACCTGGTTCGGCATTGCCTTGCATCGCGGCCAGGGCCGACGGCAAATCATGCGCCGAGGCATATGGCAAGCCGGAATGTACGCCTACTGCCGCATACAAGTCGGGATATTGGCTACCCATGATGACCGCCATGGCGCCGCCGGCGGACAAGCCGGCGACATAAATTTGTGCCGGGTCGCAGCCATACTGTTGGATGACTTGCTGCGTGATGCCAGCGATGATGGATGCCTCGCCCTGGCCACGCTGCTGGTCGATGGCGCTGAACCAATTCCAGCATTTGGAGCTGTTGGCTGTTTGGTTTTGCATCGGATAGACCACCAGGCATTGCTTTTCTTCCGCCAATGCATTCATACGGGTGCCGAAAGCAAAGTCGTCCGGATTTTGGGTGCAGCCGTGCAGCATCACAATCAGCGGCATTGACTGGTCGTGGTAACTGCTTGGAATGTACAACTTATATGCACGGGTGCCGGCTTGATTGGTATAAGAGCCAGCGATGAATTGTCCGTTGACGCTGGCATCGTCCTCGGCTTCTGCTCCGACTCCCTGGCCAAATTTGGACTTGAATGATGCCATGTCAAACTGCGCCGGCATCGACGGCAGATTGCCTTGCAAGCCGCTTAAATCAGTTTGGATGCCCAGCTTTGCCAGCAAGTCGGGTACGAAATTTTGCATCTTGTCGAGATGGACTTGGTTGGACTCAAACTGCGGCTCTGCCTGTGGCTCGGCTGCTGATTTCATTTCGGGTTCAGTGGCCGCATGTTTTGACGGTGGCGGATTGATGTCATGCATGGTTCGCGTCGAATTCGAATTAGCATTCGAATTGGCTGGCGCAGTCCAAGGCTGGGCGCCAGCTTGTGGCGTCAAGCCTTTGAGCGCTTCTTGAATCACTGCGGTGGCATCGACGGCGCCGCCATTTCGCAAACGTTGGGTCGCGGCGCGCATTTGCGCCATGAGTTTTTCGTGGAGTTTCATAATTTTCCTTCGAGAATAGGTGTGAGGATGAAAGGCCGGCTAGCGGATGCGGCCGGCGAGCGCAGCTTTTACCGCTGCGCTGGCGCCCAAGACCGTGACCGATTCGATGGTGCTGAGCGCCAGTTCCGGCGTCACGTCGTTGCCGATGGTGGCCAAGCCCAGGATCTGGATTTGCAAGGTTTGCCCGGCGCTTTGCACCGCTTCCAGATCGGCGCGGGAATAGTGTTGCAAGCCTAGAACCAGACTTTTGCGCGCCACGGTTTGCTTGACTACTTCGGCATGGGTGCTTAATTGATTGCGGATGGCTGTCCTGATCAGGTCGGTCCGGTTGGAATAAAACCCTTCCTGCACCAATAAATCAATTTGCCCCAGATCGATCAGGCCGAGATTGACCGTGATCTTTTCAGTCTCGCTGACCTTGGGTTTTAGTTCGTGAACGCTCATGTTTTGCTCCTATAAATACTTGGATGATATGGATCCGGAATCCGTATGCCATCTATATACCATCCATATGGATGTAATTATAGGGTCGAGAACCTGGATTGCAAGTGCTGTTTTCGATAAATGTCAGCACGAGGGCAAAACTGCCACGTTCTTTTGCGTTTAAATCAAGGTGAGTGGGTATTCACATGCACGAGTGGCGTGAGATTTTCGTAGCGGGGGATTTAAGGCGCTGGCACTAGGCAAAAGCTGAAGTGCGTTCACTGAAGCACAACTAACGAAGCGCGGAAGGGGAATAGTGCTGGAATTAGTGCGACATGAAATGGCGGCCTTTCGATACGACAACCATTTCATGCAGCCTAACGAAGGAAATTAATTCTCGATTTTTGCGGCGATCAACTTACCCAAAATCGCAATCCCTTCACGGATTCTGGCGGGCGGTACGGTCACAAAACTGAGGCGGAAGGTATTGCGTTCCGGATTGTTGGCATAGAACGGCGCGCCTGGCACAAACGCGACTTTGGCTGCGATGGCTTGTTCCAGCAACTGCATGGCGTCGATATGTTTGGGCAAGGTAACCCAGATAAACATGCCGCCTTCCGGCCGGGTCCATGTCACCGATGCAGGGAAATGGTCGGTCATGGCGGCCAGCATGGCCTGGCATTGGTCGCCGTAGAGCGAGCGAATGGTTGGGATGTGTTCTGTCAAGAAGCCATCCTTGATCACTTCGTACACCACCATTTGCGTCAGTTGCGAGGTATGTAAGTCGGCCGCTTGTTTGGCCAGTTCCAGCCTGCGTGCCAGCGGCAACGGTGCTACTACATAGCCGAGGCGGATGCCGGGCGTCAGCACTTTCGAGAACGAACCCATATAAATCACGCCGTCCGGGTTCATCGACAGCATCTTTGGCAAAGGTTCGCCGCGATAGCTGAGCGCGCCATAGGGATCGTCTTCGATCAGAGGCAAGCCGAGGCGGGCGCAGGTTTCAACCAGTTGCTGGCGGCGCTCGATCGACAGGCTGCGGCCAGTCGGGTTTTGGAAATTGGGTAGGGCGTACAAGACGCGGGCGCCTTCGGCCACGGCTTCAACCGATTGCGGTACCAGACCGTGGTCGTCGGTTTCGACTGAGACAAATTCTGGCCGATAGACTGAAAATGCCTGCAAGGCGCCTAGGTAACTCGGCGTTTCGACCAGTACCCGGCTGCCTTCATCGATCAGGATCTTGCCTAGCAAATCGAGTGCTTGCTGCGAGCCGGAGGTCATCAGGATTTGTTCCGGCACGATTTTCGCACCTTCTTGCGACAGCGAATCGGCAATCCATTCGCGTAGCGGCGTGTAGCCATCGGTCGGACCGTATTGCAACGCGACCTTGCCTTGTTCCGTCAAGACTTTGTCGAACGCCGTTTTCATTTTTTCGACCGGGAAGGTGGCTGGCGAAGGCAAGCCGCCGGCGAAGGAAATGATTTCCGGACGCTGGGTGATTTTCAGGATTTCGCGGATGAAGGAGCTTTGCAATTGCTCGGCGCGCTCTGCGAAATGCCATTGGATTGGATTGGGGTTTTCAATTTTCATATTGCTTGGCTCACTACAAGTCTTACTACAAGGCTCACGGAAAATGGCTCGAATTCGGCTTGGCTATTATTAATAGTTTCCATGCGAGGCGATTTCAGATATCAGGCGACTTCGGCAATCAATTCAATTTCGACACAAGACCCGAGCGGAATTTGCGCTACGCCAAAGGCAGAACGTGCATGCTTGCCTTGTTCGCCAAAAATCGCAGCCAACAGTTCCGAGGCGCCGTTGGTCACTAGATGTTGCTCGATATAGTCGGGTGTGGAATTGACCAGGCACATCACTTTGACGATCCGCGTGACCCTGTTCAAGTCGCCGCCACAAGCCGCCTGCAAGGTGGCCAGCAAGTCGATCGCCACCGCACGCGCTGCTGTCTTGCCTTCTTCGGTACTCATATCCTTGCCTAATTGACCGACCCAGACCTTGCCGTCTTTTTTGGCGATATGCCCTGACAGGAAGATGGTATTGCCGGTTTGCGCATACATGACGTAGGCGGCCACTGGCGCGGCGACAGTGGGCAGTGTAATGCCCTGCGCTGTGAGATTTTCGTAGAAAGACATAGTGGTTCCAGTGATTACACAACTATTGCGTTGAATTACGTTGAAAATAGTGCTGTTTAAAACGGCAGGCTATTGTACGGCCTGGCCGCCTGTAAATACACCCCTGCGACGGCTCAAGGCGCCTTGGAGCGGTTTTCCCTGATTTCTGCTTGGATTGTGTATTCGTCAGAGCCACACCGCTAAAGCTGAATACAGGGTCGCCAGAATCATCAAGGTCTTGAACAGATTTTGCCAAAGCGCTTGGGTCAGATAACGGCGTAAGGTCGCGCCGATGCAAGCCCAGAGACTGATACAAGGAAGATTGACGGCGCAAAACACTAAAGTAAATATGCCGATGGCGAGCCAGACTGGCTGCATCGCGGGCAAAAATGCCGCAGCGCCGGTAATGCCCATCATCCACACTTTAGGATTGACAAACTGAAACAACACGGCGCCCCAAAACGGCATCGGCGTGCCTTGCTCGACCGCCGCTTGCTTGAATGTCATCCGCCGTAATTGCCACGCTAAATAGACCAGGTAGCTGGAGCCAATGACCTTGAGCATTAAATGCGCCGATGGCAGCGCCAGAATCAAGCTGCCGATTCCTGCTGCACACAGAACCAGCAAGATGCCACCCCCGACCGAAATTCCCAGGATATGCGGAATCGAGCGCACAAAACCAAACACGATGCCAGACGATGTCAGCATGATGTTATTTGGGCCGGGCGTTATCGACAATACGAAAGCAAACATGGCAAGTGGTAGGAGCGATTGCATAGTGGTGTTGTAGTCGAAAAATAGTCTGTCAATATGGCTATTACAAGGGGGTATAGGCAAAAATACTGACTATCCCGCACGTTTATATTGCACCTTTAAAAATACATAGGGGAGTATTTTTAGGCCGAACATCGTCAAAATTGAAGCAGTATTCGCCTATGAAGCTCAGGCAATATCCCTAAGCCCCCGCCAATAATCCCAAGCGCCGATCCTTTCAACAACCAGCTTTTGTCAGAAAGTGGTTTATCTTAATCGACAAAACCAATACACTACCGGTACAGTTTATCGAATAATTATCAGGATTGTTACGGCAACATGACCAATACAAAATTTGCAAAAAATGCAGGGCCGGGCTTGCCGAGCCATCCGCTACATGTCATATCGCGGACCTCGGAGTGCTCGCTGGTGGAGCAAATCGTGCGCTCGATTGCGTCCCGCATCGACGATAAATTGTTACGTACCGGTTCGCGCATGCCGTCGATCCGCGACTTTGCCGAAAGCCATGGCGTATCGCGTTTTACCGTGGTTGAAGGCTATGACCGCCTGGTTGCCAGCGGCTATCTAGAATCGCGCCGTGGCGCCGGATTTTTTGTGCGAGAGCGGGCGCCGATGCATGCCGGCTTACGCCTCAGTACGCCGGAGGATTCGCCGGCGCCGCAGCTAGATGTCGTGTGGCTGGTGCGCAATATGTTTCGGCAATTGCCTTCGCAAAAAATGCCCGGCTCCGGTCTGTTGCCACCCGATTGGCTGGATGGCGAACTGATCGCCAATGGCTTGCGCGCGATCAGCCGGCAACACCAAAATTTGCTTTTGCATTACGGTACGCCACAGGGATTTTTACCCTTGCGCCAGCAATTGCAATTGAAGCTGGCCGGTTTGGAAATCGCGTGCTCGCCCGAGCAAATCCTGACCACATCCGGCGTCACCCAAGGCCTTGATCTGGTGGCACGAGAATTTGTGCAGCCCGGCGACACGATTTTTGTCGACGACCCGGCGTGGTTCCTGATGTTTGGCTCCTTTGCCGCGATGGGGGCAAAACTGGTCGGCATTCCGCGCCTGGCCGATGGGCCCGATATTGCTCAATTGGCGCAATTGGCGGCCCTGCATAAACCCAAGCTGTATGTCATCAATTCGATTTTGCATAATCCGACCTCGACTTCGCTATCGGCAGCAAAAGCGTTTCAGGTATTGAAAATCGCCGAGGCGCATGACTTCATGATTGTGGAAGACGACATTTATTGCGATATGCATCCGGGCACCGCGATCCAGGCGGCAACCCGCCTTGCCACGCTGGATCAGCTGCAGCGGGTGATTTATCTCGGCGGATTTTCCAAGACGCTGGCGGCCAATTTGCGGGTCGGTTTCATTGCCTGTTCGCGCGCTTTGGCAACCCGGCTGTCGGATCGGAAAATGCTCACTACCTTAACCACCAGCGAAGTCGGCGAACGCATCATCTACAAGATTTTGTCGGAAGGTCATTATCGTAAGCATCTCGACCGTCTGCGCAATAAGCTCGACGATTTCCGTGGCAAGACCATCAAGAATCTGGAGCAGCTCGGATTGAAAATTGACGCGCCGACCGCCGCCGGCATGTTCCTGTGGGTCGAAGCTGGCTGCGATACCAATGTCTTGACTGAAAAAGCGATGGCGGCAGGGTATCTTTTTGCGCCAGGCAGCCTGTTTTCGCCCAGCCAATTGCCTTCGACCCGGATGCGCATCAATGTCGCGACCATGTCCGATCCCGGCATTTGGCAATTTTTGCAAGGAGCCTTGGACATCTAAAACCGCTTGGTTTTGCCGGTTTGAAAGCGACAAGCTTGCCTGCGGCCTTGAAATCGCTTTTATAATCCCCATCTCGAAAATATTCTTTTATTAACAACGTCGTTCAACGAGGTAAAAATGGCCGTAGCCGAAAAGCAAACCCTGGGGTTTCAAGCTGAAGTAAAGCAATTATTGCAATTGATGATTCATTCTTTGTATTCGAACAAAGAGATTTTTTTGCGTGAATTGATTTCGAATGCGTCGGACGCTGCCGATAAATTGCGCTACGAGGCAATCAATAATGATGCCCTGTATGGCAACGATCATGAATTGAAAATCAAGGTCGGTTTCGATAAAGAGGCGCGCACCATCACGATTTCCGACAACGGTGTCGGCATGAGCTGCGACGAGGCGATTTCCCACCTCGGCACCATTGCCAAATCGGGCACCAAGGAATTTTTCGGCAAATTGTCTGGCGACCAGCAAAAAGATGCCGCCCTGATCGGACAATTCGGTGTCGGCTTTTATTCAGGCTTTATCGTAGCCGACAAAATTACCGTGCATACCCGCCGCGCAGGCCTTGACGCCAGCGAAGGCGTCGCGTGGGAATCGGCCGGCGAGGGCGACTACAGCATCGAAACCATCGACAAGCCATCGCGTGGTACCGACATCATCTTGCATCTGCGCGAAGGCGAAGACGAATTTTTGTCGGCATGGAAGATCAAATCGACCATTCGCAAATATTCCGACCATATCGCATTGCCGATTTTGATGCAGAAAGAAGAATGGGACGAAGAGAAGAAAGAAACTGTTCTCAAGGATGAATTCGAGACCGTCAACCAAGCCAGTGCCTTGTGGGCGCGTAGCAAGTCTGACATCACGCCAGAACAGTACGACGAATTCTATAAACACGTTTCGCATGATTTCCAGGCACCGCTGACGCATACGCATAACCGGGTCGAAGGCCGTAGCGAATATACCCAATTGCTGTACATCCCATCGCACGCACCGTTCGATCTGTGGGATCGCAACAAACGCGGCGGTATCAAGCTCTACGTCAAGCGCGTCTTCATCATGGACGATGCAGAGCAATTGATGCCGGTGTACCTACGCTTCGTTAAGGGCGTGATCGATTCCAATGATTTGCCTTTGAATGTTTCGCGTGAAATTTTGCAAGAATCACGCGATGTAAAGGTGATCCGCGAAGGCTCTACTAAACGTGTTTTGGGCATGCTGGAAGAGTTGGCCAATGCCGACGAGCAAGAGCTGAAAGATAAGTACACGACTTTCTGGAAGGAATTCGGTCAAGTCTTGAAAGAAGGCATAGGCGAAGATGCGTCCAATAAGGAGCGCGTCGCCAAACTGTTGCGCTTTGCTTCCACCAATGGCGATAGCGATGCGCAAACCGTTTCGTTTGCCGATTATGTTGCACGGATGAAAGACGGCCAGGACAAGGTTTATTACGTGACTGGCGACAATTATGCAGCCGCAAAAAACAGCCCGCACTTGGAAATCTTCCGTAAAAAAGGCGTTGAAGTCTTATTGCTGACCGACCGTGTCGATGAATGGATGTTGTCATTCATTCAGGATTTCGAAGGGAAGGAATTGGTTTCGGTTGCCAAAGGCGGTCTTGACTTAGGCAAGTTGGAAGACGAAGCCGAGAAAAAGCAACACGAAGAAACCGAAACCGCTTATCACGATCTGGTTGCCAAGATGAAGGACGTGCTGGCTGATAAAGCCAAAGATGTGCGGGTCACCTTTCGCTTGACAGATTCGCCTGCCTGCCTGGTGGCGGATGAAAACGAATTGTCCGGTAACTTGCTCCGCATGTTGAAGGCTGCCGGCCAAAGTGCGCCCGATTCCAAGCCGATCCTGGAAATCAATCCCGACCATCCATTGGTTGCCCGTCTGAAATACGAAGAGGCCAAGTTCGCCGATTGGGCGCATATTTTGTTTGATCAGGCGCAGCTGGCCGAAGGCGGTAATTTGGGCGACCCGTCTGTTTTCGTGAAGCGCTTAAACGATATGTTGCTGGGAATGGTCAGTAAATAAGATTGAAGCAAGGTTGGCTAGGATGTAAAAAGGCGACTGATCTACGTTGTTGTTGACGTAGGTAAGTCGCCTTAGTCATTTTTATACTGGGCAGAGTATTTTTATGGGTCGTTTAATTGCGTGCGGAAGAGGCATGTTTTTAGCCCATACTGGCCTAATTTTCCTATTTTCCACGACGCCATCGTTGGAAAATGATATTTGTTTTGCTCCGACAAAGTAGTGTCAACCTATGGCGATTATTGCGGTTAAATTTGAGGTTTGCCCCATCCGAAAATATTTTCAATTATTTTCTAAAATCCCCTTAAGTTATTCAGAAATCCTCCGTTAAGAATCTTAGACAAGCGGAATTTTAAATTTTAAATTTATTTTGAATTTGCCCTAAAGTTCCGAAAAGTAGTGCCGCTAATTGATTCAGACGGGCGAAAATCCGTTTAGTTAGCACTTGAAAATTCACTAAACCCCGCGCCAAATATGGCGTGCGTATCCATATGCTGGGCGTTTGTAAGATAAATGCCTACAAGCATCGTCTTGTTATTTCCGACGCAAAATACAGAGCACTACCTATTTCCCCGTTTTGATTCAAAGATCAGAATGTATCTCACTGGCAATACGCATCACTGGCCAGTTTCCAACAGATGGGGAGATGAATATGACTGCGAACGATATGATGGCCGAAATCCGCGACGCCAACCTAAGCTACCTGATGCTTGCGCAACAAATGATTCGTTCCGATAAGGCGACCGCCATCTTCCGCTTGGGAATTGGGCAAGAAATAGCAGATTTAATCGAAGGAATGAATAACGCGCAAATATTGAAGCTTGCTGGGTCAAATATGATGTTGGCGCGTTTCCGTTTCGATGACAGCGCAATCTTGGTAATGCTCACTAGCCACAATAAAGATCGTACATTGGCGCATTCGCATGCCGCTATCCTGATGGCGGGCCAAGCAGTCGAAGAAATTGCCTGATTGAAAAGGTGGAACGAAATGACCAAGAAAAGCGTTGTTTCAGAAGCACAGGAAATTCAGCTCGCGATTGAATTGATCAAGCTTGGCGCTCGCTTGCAATTGCTGGAGTCTGAGGTATCGCTATCGCGCGAGCGACTGCTGAAATTGTACAAAGAGCTTAAAGGGGTTTCTCCACCCAAAGGGATGTTGCCCTTCTCGACCGATTGGTTTGTAACTTGGCAACCAAACATCCATTCGTCGTTGTTTATTAATATTTATAAGTATTTATTAGCGCATGCAGGTATTTCCGGTATTGAGGCGGTAATGAAGGCCTATAAGCTATATTTGGAGCAGGTATCATCGAATGGAGACGACAGTGTGGTTCTATCCTTAACCCGGGCTTGGACGCTAGTGCGATTCTTCGACGTAAAGATGCTATCAATGGCTTGCTGTGAAAAATGTGGTGGGAATTTTGTGGTTCATCATTTCGACTTACACAATGGTTATATGTGTGGTTTGTGCAATATGCCATCTCGAGCAGGAAAGACCAAGAAGGCGAAAGATGCTTTTGTCGGAGGACTAGCACTGGCGATGTAAGATGGTTGAAATTTTTTGATAGGCCGTAAATGACTGTTGGACGTAAGTGATGGGGGGTGGGCGCAAATCGGCGCTAAATACACCAGCATTTAAAGCGCTATTGATACAGGCGCTGACTTTGCCCATAGCGCTAGTCCTATTTTTCTTTTCAACTACGTACGTAGTTTGGTTGCCCTTTATTTGCGCCGCAGTATTGCAGGGCGTGATCGCTGCTTTGCTGACATATCATTTTAAGTTAGCGCGCTGGTGGCTATTTATTCAATTTTTCTTTCCCCCCTCACTTTTCCTGATGCACGGATTGCATTTGCCTCCGGTCATTTTTCTATGCCTGTTTGTTGTTTTTCTTGGACTTTTTTGGACCACTTTTCGGTATCAGGTGCCGTTTTACCCATCGGGATTGCCAGCTTGGGAAGTGGTTTCTACTCGATTGCCTAAGCACGGGCCATACCGCTTTATTGACATCGGCAGCGGATTTGGAGGCCTCGTCCTGTATTTGGCACGACGTTATCCTGAAAGTTTTTTTTCTGGTATTGAACTAGCACCGCTCCCGTGGTTTGTAAGCTGGCTGCGCGCCGCGTATAGACGCGACCAGACTCGCTTTATTAGGGGCGATTATTTTGATTTGGATTTCTCTCAATACGAGGTTGTGTTTGCGTATCTTTCACCTGCTGCAATGCCGGCGCTTTGGCAAAAAGCGAAAGCAGAAATGACAACAGGAAGTCTATTGATCAGCTATGAGTTTTCCATTGTCGGAGCCGCTCCGAACTTTGTCCTAGAAAGCAAGCGGGGAGGTACGAAAATTTACGGGTGGAAATTTTAACGACGGTTATGCATATTTACTTGCTCATGACGCCGTCTCAAGTTATTGTAGTCTTAACGTAAGTCAATTGAGTACAAGCAGTTAATTGGTGATTCCAAGCCTTTTTTGTGGAAAATGTCGCGTGCTAGTTACGATAAAACGATGAAATTCTTTGAGGAATTTTGTCATTATTTTTGGAGTTCACGAGCTTGTTAGTCATTATTGGATATGTAATTGTATTGGCATCCGTTTTCGGTGGCTTTGCAATTTCAGGCGGACATTTGGCTTCCTTATTTCAGCCAGTCGAACTGCTCATGATCGGAGGCGCCGCGTTCGGTGCTTTTTTGGTCGGCAATAATGGAAAAGCAATCAAAGCGACCTTAAAATCTTTGCCTACTTTACTCAAGGGATCGCGCTATTCAAAAGCCCTCTATATGGAGTTGATGTCCTTGTTGTTTGAGGTGCTTAGCAAGGTGCGCAAGGAAGGATTGATGTCGATTGAGGGGGATATTGAAAAGCCGGAGGAAAGTCCTCTTTTTAGTAAATATCCAGGCGTGCTGTCAGACCACCATATCGTGGAATTCATGACTGACTATCTTCGTTTGATGGTGTCCGGGAATATGGATGCGTTCCAGATTGAAAATCTAATGGATAACGAAATCGAAACCCACCACCATGAAGGCGCAATTCCTGCTCATTGTATTGCCAAGTTGGGCGATGGGATGCCGGCTTTCGGTATTGTGGCTGCTGTAATGGGAGTTGTGCACACTATGGCGTCGGTCGGCATCCCCCCCGCTGAGCTGGGAATATTGATCGCAAACGCGCTAGTAGGAACATTCCTGGGCATCTTATTGGCATATGGGTTTGTGGGTCCATTAGCCAGCTTACTTGAGCAAAAGCTTGAGGAGTCTTCCAAAATGTTCCAATGCGTAAAAGTGACGTTGTTAGCTAGTTTAAATGGCTATGCGCCAGCTCTGGCCGTCGAGTTTGGCCGTAAAGTTTTGTACTCAACAGAGCGCCCTTCATTTAGCGAATTGGAAGACCATATCAAACAAGCTAAATCCAAATAAATTTATCAGCGAAAATCAAGATGGCTGACGAAGGGCTACGCCCAATCATTGTAAAACGCATTAAGAAATCTGGCGGCGGTCACCATGGAGGTGCATGGAAGATTGCGTATGCCGATTTTGTTACTGCGATGATGGCTTTTTTTTTACTAATGTGGTTGTTGGGATCGACCGCCAAGGGTGATTTACAAGGCATTTCAGAATATTTCCAAACGCCTTTAAAGGTCGCGATGGCAGGCGGATCCGGTAGTGGCGATAGCTCGAGTGTAATTCAAGGTGGTGGGCGCGACTTAGCCAGAAAAGATGGTCAGATTAAAAAGAGCGATGACTCTGCTCAAAAGAAGAAAATGGATTTAAAGGCAGCTCAGGCTGAATTGGAACGCGCAGAAGTCGCTCGGCTTAAAATTTTGAAGGCTCGAATTGAAGCAGCCATTGATGCTAATCCATTATTGAAACAATTTAAAAAACAACTCTTGCTCGATATTACGAGCGAAGGATTGCGTATTCAAATAGTGGACGAGCAGAATAGGCCAATGTTTGCATTAGCCAAAGCGGATCTTCAGCCCTATACAAAAGAAATTCTTCATGAAATTGGTGGTGCACTTAATGAAGTTCCGAACAAAATCGGCTTATCTGGACATACAGACTCTACGCCTTATGCCAATGGAGAAAAAGGCTATAGCAATTGGGAGTTATCTGCTGATCGGGCGAATGCGTCCCGTCGGGAGCTAATTGCAGGCGGAATGAACGAGGCGAAAGTTTTACGTGTTGTAGGTTTGTCGTCGGCTGTATTAATTGATCGGCAGGATCCGTTTAACTCAACCAATCGTCGTATCAGTATTGTAGTGATGAACAAAAGAACCGAAGATTCAATTGCCAAAGATGGTGGTGCTTTAGATATCGTAACCGAAGCGGTTCTTATTCCGGATTCAACAGCAGCAGCGAGTAATAAGTAATTGAAACGATTTTCGCGTTTGACTTTGATTTGATCTATTAAAGGGCGATTCTAATGGCAAGAAAAAAAATATTAGGCTCCCAGGTAAAGCGACTCTTGTCCGGCGTGTCTGATCATGGAATTAAGCACTTGGTCGAGGTAGAAGCAGACTTGCTTCAGACCACTCTTTTGCTCGGTGAAGCGATACAGAAACTTGGCTCCAGCTTTATGTCCATTCATGCGGCGGTGTGCGCCCAGCAAGATGCAGTTAAGCAGCTTTTAAATGGCGTTGCTCCATCGCCAGAGAGTATTGCTAATTTAAATAATTTGCACGAGGAGATCGGTCAGCATGTAAATGCAGCAGTTACTGGCATGCAGTTTCAAGACATGACAAGTCAACTAATAGATCGAACAATGAAGCGTGTCATGGGGCTCAGAGAATTTCTCGGAACCTTAGGCTCTGGCGGTGCTGGAATGCTTCCTGAAAGTGATAACGAAGAGATAGTTGCTTTATTAAGTAGTATAAATATGGCGCTGGCTATTCAAAGCTTAGAACTTAAAACTGTTTTGCGAAAGGCAGTAAATCAGAATCATCTTGATAGTGGTGACATAGAACTTTTTTGAAATTTATGTGCAATAAAAAGAGCGGGCTTTCAGTCCGGAATTTTGAACAGTAGGAGCAAAGATGGCCAAAACAATACTTGCAGTTGATGACTCGAGCTCATTGCGCCAGATGGTTGCATTTAGTCTAAAGGCGGCAGGCTACCTAGTGGTAGAGGCAGTCGATGGGCAGGATGGCTTGGAGAAAGCAAAAAATCAGACAGTTGATCTTGTTCTTACTGATCAGAATATGCCTCGAATGGATGGACTTTCCTTGATCAAACTGTTGAGAGGTATTGCTAGTTACCAGAAAGTGCCAATCCTGATGCTTACTACTGAATCGAGTGATGAGATGAAGGCAAAAGGGCGCGCAGCAGGTGCGAATGGATGGCTGGTTAAGCCATTTGATCCACAAAGGTTGATAGAGGTCGTCAAAAAAGTCATAGGCTAAAGAATTATTGGTTCTGAGAGTGATGCGATGGTAAATGACGGAGTCCAATAATGACGATCGATATGAGCCAGTTCT
The DNA here is from genome assembly GCA_040384645.1 of Pseudomonadota bacterium. Lineage (GTDB taxonomy): Bacteria > Pseudomonadota > Gammaproteobacteria > Burkholderiales > Burkholderiaceae_D > JAZKIX01. The sequence continues at coordinate 50,088 of JAZKIX010000010.1, forward strand.
TTCAAGTATTCTTTGATGAGGCCGAAGAACTCTTGGCAGAAAAAGAAAGGCTTCTTCTAGCGGTAGATGTTTCGGCACCTGATCCAGAAGATCTCAATGCAATATTTCGAACTGCTCATTCAATAAAAGGTGGTGCTGCAACGTTCGGTCTTACGGATATGACAGAAGTGACGCATATCCTTGAATCTTTACTCGATAAGATTCGTAAAGGGGAAATGGCCTTAACGTCAGAGCACGTCGATGCGTTTCTCGCAGCAAAAGATATTTTGAAAATGCAACTGGATGGACATCGACTCGGTAGCGTAGTTGATCACGATGCTGTTGCTGATGTGCGAATGATGCTTCAGTCACTTTCCCTCGAGTCCGTTTCAAAAGCACCGGTTGTTGCTCCCATTGCCATTGCTGCACAAAACCCCATTCCAAAACCCGTTTTATTTGCGGATCTGCGCCATCGATTTCATATCGAATTGCCTGCTCTTTCAGAGCGTGATATTAACGCGCTAGTGCTTGAGTTAGGACTGCTTGGCGAGATCACTACGTCACAATTGCCTGATCAGCGCTACTTGCTGGCTATGTCGACGGACGAAAACGTCGATGCAATTATTGCGATATGTTCTTTTATTTTAAACCCCTCAGATCTTAAGATTTCCGAACTCGCAGTGGTGACGAATTCGCAAAGAGCATTCGCTCAAGCGGAAAAAAACAAAATCGAAGAAGAACAAGGCTATGGTTTTTTTGAACCAATTGACGCTCCTAATTCGGATGGATTGACAGACGACGAGCGCGGCTATGGGTTTTTCGACCCTATTGAGGTGTCGCCGACCGATGACTCGACAGATGAAAAGCGAGGGTATGGTTTTTTTCAACCGCTTGAACAAATTCGTGCCGCCGCCGCGAAAGCAAGTGCTGCCGGGATCCGCTCACCGTCGGTGACGCCTAACACTGATTCGGTCAGCGAAGAAGCGCCTAATTCGCTTGAAGAAAAAAAACCGGTTGTCAAGCGAGACGCCAGCGCGCAAGAGTCTTCATCGATACGGGTGAGCATCGAGAAGGTTGACCAGTTAATCAATCTTGTTGGTGAAT
>JAZKIX010000010.1:51180-54946 GCA_040384645.1 Pseudomonadota bacterium
TTATTACCCAAGCAATGATTGAGCAACGATCAGATGCACTTGATCCTATGGTGTACGAACGCTTGTTAAACAGCGTGAGTCAACTTACCCGTAACACACGTGACCTGCAAGAAGCCGTGATGTCTATCCGGATGATGCCAATGGATTTTGTGTTTTCGCGTTTCCCGCGCATGGTAAGGGATCTGGCTGCGAAGCTGGGTAAAAAAGTCGATTTTATTACCCACGGTGCCTCTACCGAGCTCGATAAAGGCTTGATCGAGCGTATTGTCGATCCACTTACGCATTTGGTTCGTAATAGTATCGATCATGGGATCGAGATGCCGAATGCGCGCTCTGCTGCGGGGAAAAGTGAGGCTGGAAGGCTATTTCTTTCTGCCGGACATCAAGGTGGAAATATTGTTATTGAAGTAAGTGACGATGGTGGCGGCCTGAATCGGGAAAAAATCCTATCAAAGGCCAAGCAACAAGGTCTTCCCGTATCCGATGCGATGAAAGACGGTGATGTATGGCAATTGATATTTGCGCCTGGTTTTTCAACGGCGGAAACTGTGACCGATGTATCAGGTCGTGGTGTTGGAATGGATGTTGTCAAACGAAACATCACCGCCATGGGCGGAACCGTCGATATTAGGTCTGCAAAGGGATTCGGTACAACAATAGCTATTTCACTACCTTTGACGTTAGCGATCCTTGACGGTATGTCGATTAAAGTCGGTGAGGAAGTCTATATCTTGCCACTGGGGTTTGTGATTGAGTCGCTGCAACCGGCATCAGATGATATTAAAGAAATCAGCGGTAAGGGTCGTGTTGTAAAAGTGCGAGGCGAGTATCTACCGCTAATTCCTTTATATCAAATGTTTGATATTGAACCGCGTTTTACCGACCCATCCCAAGGCATTGTCGTGATTCTGGAATCTGACGGAAGAAAAGCCGGATTATTCGTAGACGATTTGGTGGGGCAGCAACAGGTGGTAGTGAAGAATCTTGAATCGAATTATCGAAAAGTGACTGGTATTTCTGGTGCAACCATTTTGGGTGATGGTGGGGTTTCTTTGATTCTTGATGTTGCCGCTCTGTTGCGTTCAAGTCGGCAACTCTCCGACGAATCTATTTTCTCTTGACAGTTGAAAGGGTTCAATCATGCAACAAGCGTCATCTAACCCAGCGTCCGGCCTGGTAAATAATACTGGCTCTGGCAAAGAAATAGCAGGTCACGAATTTTTGGCTTTTACCTTAGGCAAAGAAGAATACGGCATCGATATTTTGAAGGTGCAAGAAATCCGCGGGTACGAAGCGGTGACGCGTATAGCGAATGCACCAGAGTTTATTAAAGGTGTGATCAATTTACGCGGCATTATTATTCCCGTGGTGGATATGCGAATCAAATTCAATCTCGGCACGCCTATTTACGACCAATTTACTGTTGTCATTATCCTCAATATTAGCGGACGTGTAATAGGGATGGTGGTTGACAGCGTATCCGATGTGACGACGCTTTCTCCCGAGCAGGTAAAGCCAGCACCAGAAATGGGGGCAGCATTTAACACAGATTATTTAATCGGACTTGGAGCGCTGGATGAACGAATGCTGATCTTGGTTGATATCGATAAATTGATGTCAAGCGCAGATATGGGTTTACTTGAAAAGCTTGCCGCATAGCGATTGCCTTACTGGTCCGGAACAATCGAATACATCGTGTCATTCGCGAAAGCGGCTGAGTGGCTTTAAAAATCACTTTTTTCGCCACGCTTAGTCCTTCACGGAGAGTATCTATTAGCTGGCGAGTAGGCTGAATCGAGTGAGAAGTAAGTTTATTACTGATGGCAACAATAATCATTGAGCGGCAAGTATTGGAAAACTTTATTTCATACAGATTGCGCAAATAAATTTAAATAATTCTAAAGTCAAAATTTTCTTAAAGGCAAAATAATATTTTTTTAAATACTGTCGCTAAGGACAATTCGAAATGTTTTAGACTTTTTTATGCCATATGTAATAACCATTGGATAATTAAATACCGAAATTGGGAGAGCTATTATGGGTTTGCGGAATTTACGTATTGGCACAAGGTTGGGGATTGGATTCGGCGTCATATTATTGATTTTGGTAGGAATGACTATTTTCGGAAATAAACTTGATGGAAATACCCAATTGGGTTTTGGTGGGGCAGCAATCACGTTAGGCATATTTATCGCTTGGATCATCACGCGCAGCATTACCGAGCCCCTTCATCAAGCGGTGGCGATAACCAAAAAAGTTGCTCTCGGTGAGCTGACTTCAGTTATTGATGTGGTTGGAACCGATCAAATCAGTGATCTATTGCGGGCTCTGAAAAATATGAATCAAAGCCTAGTGAAAACGGTTAGTGAAGTACGCAACGGTACCGAGACTATTACCGTGGCGTCTCGTGAAATTGCTTCTGGTAATGCGGACCTGTCATCGCGTACCGAGTCACAAGCCAGTTCGTTGGAAGAAACCGCAAGTTCAATGGAAGAACTAACCGGTACTGTCCGACAAAATGCCGATAATGCGCGTCAAGCCAACCAGCTTGCAGTGTCAGCGTCGGCTGTCGCCGCCCAAGGTGGCCATATCGTCTCGCAAGTAGTAGGCACCATGGGGTCGATCAAAGACAGCTCCCGCAAGATCGTTGACATCATCGGTGTCATCGATGGCATTGCTTTTCAAACCAATATTTTGGCGTTGAATGCTGCGGTGGAAGCGGCCCGTGCCGGCGAACAGGGACGCGGTTTTGCGGTGGTTGCGGCCGAAGTGCGTAATCTGGCGCAGCGCAGCGCGGGTGCCGCCAAAGAGATTAAATCGCTGATCGGTGATTCGGTAGAAAAGGTCGATGCGGGCAGCAAGCTGGTCGACGAAGCCGGTCAGACCATGGGGCTGATCGTCACCTCGGTCAAGCAGGTGGCCGATATCATGAGCGAGATCACGGCGGCCAGCCAGGAACAAAGTGTGGGCATTGAAGAAGTCAATCGCGCCATCGGCAATATGGATGAAATGACGCGGCAAAATGCAGCTCTAGTAGAACAAGCCACAGCCGCGGCCGAAAGCATGCAGCGCCATGCCAGCCAAGTTGCTGGCGCGATGGCCGCGATTGAGCAAACTAACCAAAACGGCAGCAAGCAAAGTACCGGTATTGCAGCAAAAGCGAACGCCGCCGCACCGCCAAAGATGACGGCTCCAGCAAGACCTGCTACCAGGCCAGCGCCAGCCAAAGCGGCAAAACCGGTGCCAGCAAAGCCAAAACTTGCAAATACGGCCAGCAAACCGGCGTCGGACGAATGGGAAGAGTTTTAGCAGATTGTTTTGCCGCCCTGCCGTGGAAGGCGACAAGGTGCTACCCGTTCAGTGTCAAGATTGCTGTCGTTCCCGCGCAGGCGGGAATCCATAGGCAAGCGAAAAACGCCGCTGGGTTTGTGATGCCACCTGCTAAAAATCACATAATGTATTTAAGGTGTATTCAAATAAGGGGGGTATATGGCAAAACAATGCCTTACCCGCAGGTTTTTATTGGGCTTTTAAAAATACTGGCATGAGTACTTTTTTCATAATAAGCCTCTTTTTTGCCCTAAAAACGTCAATGCCAGCTTCGACGCGTTGTCGTTTGAGGCAAACTTCAACGCCAAAGCAGGACAAGCTTAAGACAGTCGGCATCGTAACAACCGACGAAAATAGCCGGTGCCGATCCCTACGCCACCGGTTCCAAGTCCACCACCACTACCGCCTCATACCGCTGCCAGCGCAACAAGATCGC
>JAZKIX010000010.1:54956-57048 GCA_040384645.1 Pseudomonadota bacterium
GGATGGTGATGGGCACCGACACTTCAAGCCGGTCGCCAAAATGTTTACGTGCGTTACCCGAAATCGTGTTGGCCACTTCGCCCACCGCATCAAGCAAATTATCGTCGCAGGTATCGGGTTCTTTTAGTTGGATCAGCAATTCGCGTACCAAAGGACGCGGCGCGGAAAAATATACGCAACCGCGAAACTGGCCGGTCAGCGTTATCAAGCCGGTGTAGTCGAAGCGCGGCATCTCGATATCGGCCAGATACGATGAACGGATCTCGGCCGGGGCGTGGGTCAGATGTGAAAAATAATGTGTCACCGCATCGATGAACACTTTCAACTCAACTTCACTTAGTCTTGCCATGGTGTTTCTCCAAAAATGGTGGCGCTGCTCAGGACGCCAGCTCGATCAAGGCATCGACCAATTGTTCGTCTGAAAAAGGCTTGTGCAGAAAGCCGTGCGCGCCTTTTTTCAATGCAGCGATGGCGGTGCTTTTATCGCTCAGGGCCGAGACCACCAGGATTTTGATGGCAGGATGACGCGCCAGTAGCGTTTCGATGCAAGCGATGCCATCCATTTCCGGCATGGTCAAATCCATGGTGATGACGTCGGGCGTATTGCTGCTAGACAGATCGACGGCTTCGAGCCCGTTTTTGGCCAAGCCGACCACGCTCAGTCCCCGTAACCGGGGATGGAGCGCAACACGGGCAATGCGGGAGCGGATGATGTTGGAATCATCGACGATTAGTAATTTCAAATGGCAGCTCCGTGAAAAGGGTTATCAATAAAGGTGCCGACAAGACTGTCAAGCTAAAAACAAAATGCTGAATTGGGTATAGGCATTGGCCTGGGTCGAGATCCGCAAGCGTGCACCCAACTGTCCGACCCGATGCTTGACCACATCCATGCCGACGCCGTGACCAGCATCGCGGCTGGCCTGCGCTGCGGTTGAAAAGCCAGGCTCGAAAATCTTCATGACGATCTGACGGTCGTCGAGCTCGCTCAATTGTTCTTCCTTGTAAGCGCCGGAGCGGATCAATTCGGCCCGGATTTCATCGGGAATCAAGCCGCGGCCATCGTCGCGTAGCATGAATTCATATTCGCCAGCTTCGGCCGGTTTGAGCGAGAGCGTGATATTGCCGGTGGCGGGTTTGGAGCGTCCTTCGCGTATCGCACTCGTTTCGATGCCATGGGTGACGGCATTGCGCAATAACTGGATCGCGATGTCCTTGAGTTCTTCGCGCGTCTTTTGCGGCAGTTCATTCATCAAGTCCAGATCGGTTATTAGCTCAACTTCCTTGCCGTGGTCGAGCGCGACCCTTTGTGCCAATTTAGACAGATTACTGGTGAACTGGTCGTTGTCGACCGCTGGCGCGAAGGCATTGTGATAGGCCGCCAAACGGGTAATGATGTCGCGCACCATCGAGACCCGTTGCAGGAATTCTTCCAGCGGGAAGGGTAGCGCCAACAAGTCGTCGCCGGAGACATCACCTTTTTGACGCAACTCGACCAATAGCGCTTCAAAACGGTGTGCCAGCGATTCAAACATTTCCAGACCCAAGGTGGCGGCTTCGCCCTTGAGAGTGTGAATCTTGCGGAAAATGGTATCGACCGTGCGGCGATAGTTGAGCGCGCCGCCTGCTGCGCGCAATAGTTCATTCACTTCCAGCAAGGTTCCTTCTGCGGTCTTGAGGAAGAGATTGAGCGTGGCCGGATCAATCTTCAAAAGGTCAAGCATGATCTCGATTTCGGCTTTGGCATGGACTTTGGCTTCGGCCAGCGCGCGTTCCAATTCGACCTGGATTGTCACGTCAAATACTGTCACCAGTAAATGCGAAATCTTGCCGTCTTCCATGACGCGGTTAAATTGCAGGGTCAAATAACGCCGCGTTGCCGGACCGTTTTCGTTGGGAATTTTCACTTCCACCACGGTAAGCGGATTAAGGTCGCCGATCAGCGCTTCCTTGACCCGGTCGCCAAACAGCAACTCGATGTAATCGCAAGCTAGCGTGCTGGTCGAGGCCGGTACCATTTCTTGCAATAATTGCCGGAAATCTGCGCCGGCTTGAACCGGTCGTCCCAGTACTGATGCCAGAGATTGTGAAA
>JAZKIX010000010.1:57058-58810 GCA_040384645.1 Pseudomonadota bacterium
TGCCGAGAATTTCAGTTGTTTCGCGCTGGGCCGCTTCGACAATCCGGTCGTTTTGACGCAAGCGCCGGATGAATTTCAACAAGATGAATGCGAAGTTCAGCAGCGCTAACAAAATGCCGCCGGTTTGCACCATGCGCAAGGTGTCGGCCTTGGCATTGGCGGTCAATTCCAGATTGGTGGTCAAGCCATTCATCAAGCCGAGCAATTTCAAATTATTTTCTCTGGCATACAACACGACCGCGTTGAATTGTTCGGAGGTGTACGCGGAGTCATTGGCGAGCGGTGCCAGCAACTCTTTGTAATTGCGCCAGATCAGATCGGCTTTTCTCAGTATTTCCTGACCTTCGTTGGTTTTGATTGCCGCAAGAAAAACTTGCTTGTCGTCACCGCTCGAGACCATTGCGCCATGCTGGAATCCGCTCAAGGTTGTGTCGAATAGCGCAGTGGTTTTTTTTAATTCGGCCAAGGCCTCGGTATTGGACAAGCCACGCGCAGTATCGCTTTCAACCACGAGCAGCGCCTTGGTCATGCGCTGCGACAGCATCCGCTGACGTCCGGCCAGGTTGATCGCCATCGCGTCTTCAGAAATCTGGAATGAAATCACAAAGTTCAACATCAATACGGCCAAGTCAAAGACTAGGAAAAATGCGACGGCGAGAATGATTTCTCGATACTTGCCGAAGTAAGAATTGCTTGCTGCCGGTTTCATGTGTGACTCCGAATAATTGCGCGCGAGGATGGAAGGTGGACTAGCGATTTATTGCTGAAAGATAATTGTTGCGTTGCACACTCATTAGCAAGCCCTGTGCCAGAACATTACATTTCATTAAAGTAAGTGTGACTTCGACATGTGTTGATATCGCTATCGATGGTCGAAATGCAGTCACTTTATTGCCGGATTGGCTTATACGGCCGCGCAAGCAGGGGCTGCGCAATTAATGGCTTCGAAACTGCATTAATTTTTAGAGGAGGCGTTCGGTGGCATTTAACAGGATCGGCCAGTTGATCCAACTACAATGCGATCCAATGCGAGTCATCGGATGTGAAACCTGCTACTAGCGCAAACTTTTTTGCGCACCGTTCTGATGCAACGCTCACCTTTTTCCATGTCGACGTTCGACAGCGCACTGTAACTGGCCTTCTATGACACATCCGATCTTGCATTTTGCTCATGCAAACAGTTTCCCCGCAGGCACTTACCGCCTTTATTTTGAATCTTTACAAGAAAATTACGATCTCCGTGCGCTCGAGCTACATGCCCACAACGCTAGATTCCCAGTGACAGATGGCTGGCATGCTCTAGCGCAAGAGTTAATCGAGGAATTGTGCTTGCGCTATCGTGCGCCTGTTATTCTGGCGGGGCATTCGATGGGCGGTATGCTTTGCTTGATGGCGGCACAGCAGCGGCCCGATTTGGTGCGTTGCGTGGTTTTGCTGGATGCGCCGGTGGTGGCTGGCTGGCGCGCCATGTTTTTGCGACTGGCAAAATCAAGCAGCAAGGCGGATCGGTTTTCGCCCGCAAGCTTATCCGTAAAGCGGCGTCATGTCTGGCCCGATGCCGATGCGGCTTTTCAACACTTGGCATCGAAAAAGGTGTTTTCATCCTGGGCCCCCGGCGTACTGGCCGATTATCTGGCGCATGGCTTGATCGCGCATCCAGAAGGCGTGACCTTGCGTTTTACCCGCGAGGCCGAGACCGCGGTGTATCGCGGGTTGCCGCACCACATTGGACGAATGCTGCGCCAACCGCTG
>JAZKIX010000010.1:58820-63484 GCA_040384645.1 Pseudomonadota bacterium
CTACCAAACGGCTGGTCGGTAAAAATTTTCAGCAAGTTCCGGGTGGACATTTGTTTCCGATGGAAGCGCCAGCGTTGGCAGCGCAGGCGACACATGCAATGATTGAAGCGCTATTGAATTGAAACCATCGTTGCTGACGCATCGTTAGCGAACGCATTACTACAAAATCTAAGTTGATATGAGAAGAACACTGTTTATCGTTTGTGCTGTCGTGACCATGCTATGGAGTACCGCTTCAAATGCCACATCGCTTTCCTCTGACTGGGCAGATTTTCAAAAGGTAAGGGCAGAGGGCAGTACCAGCCATATCCTCGATATCGAAAACGACAGCCTTTTACTGAATCATGCCGATGGTTTTTACACTAGTGGCTTGGTTTATACCCAGCGCAGTGTGTTGCAAGAGTCGGATCGTTCGAACGTTGTCGGCTGGCGGCTGGGGCACGAAATGTATACCGCCTCGGACATCAAATTGCGACCTGAAGAAATAACCGCGCCCGATCACCCGTATGCTGCCTGGGCATATGCTGGTATGTTCAAGGAAACCCATCGCAATGACGGCAGTTCTTTTAGCTTGGGAGTGGATCTGGGTTGTCTTGGTCCGTGCGCTGGCGGCGAATGGGTGCAAACAAATTTACATCGCTTGCTGAATCAACCTTTGCCAGAAAGTTGGCGTACCCAAGTGCGCAATGAATTCGGCGCCGTGCTGTATGCCGATATCGCGCCGGTTAGGCTGACACCTTTGCCTTGGCTTGATGCGACACCGCATCTAAAAGGACGTTTCGGCAATATCTTCACCGATGTGGGGGCAGGATTGACCTTGCGTGCTGGCCGATTGAACTTGTTGCCAGATCAGGCTACCTTGCATGGATTCGTGCGCCTGGATGCGCGTGCTGTCGCCTATGACGCAACCTTGCAGGGCGGGTATTTTTCCAAGCAGAATCCGTATACGGTCCAGCCCAAACGCTTGCTAGGCGAGGCCGAGTTGGGGCTGGTCTGGAACCGCGCGCCGCAGTAATGAGATTCGCGATTTGCCGAACGCCTTGGGGCAGCAAGACTTTGTGCGTCTGCAGTTTAGTTACACACCTTGAATTGGCGGAAGATTAATTGACGGTTAAGCTGGATCATAGTCGATAGGCTCGAGTTTCAGCCTCGGAATGGCCTGTTTTCGGTTTATTTTCAGTCTCCCGCTAGTGCCGTTCGGCACCTTCTGCAATGACCAAGTTTGTATTGGTCACCCATGACGGCGCCGAAACTTCAGGCTCCTGTTGCGGCGCAGGAGTCATTTCAAACAAACGCTACCTCTTCCCTTCGGGGTACTCATGACGTTTCAATTCATCCGTGATGTCTGCGCCTGGCAGGTTGCTGCTCTGACTCGGTGGTTGCTGCGCAGCTCAGGTAGGCAGCAATCATCAAGTGCATTTGCGCCCTCACGCCCTGAACCAGCGACCGCGACGCGCCTGCTGCCAGCACCGCCTGTACCGGGCCCACGAGTGAGGTGGACAGCACGAAGGTGGTCAATTGCAGATCGACGAAACGCGCGTCCGGCGCAGTTGCGAGCAAATCGCAAATGTCAAGTTGCGCTTGCTGGGTGATGCGCGCAAGGATAGCCGTCCCACTAGCCTCCTGTGCCACGGAGTAAAGCGCCACCGAGACATCCGGGCGTTCCAGTTTGGCATCGAGGAAGGAATCGACCAGCCGCCGGGCTATCACTTCAACCGGCTGGCCTTTGGCTTCGGCGCAAGCGACCCCCACTGCTTGGGCGACATGCAGCAAGTGCCGCTCCAGAACGGCCAGCAGCATGGCCTGCTTGTTGGGAAAGTACTGGTACAGCGTGCCGATTGAAACACCGGCCCGCTCCGCCACGCGCGTGGTCGTCAGGCGCTGGATCCCGCTTTGCAGCAAAACCTGAATACAGGCCTCAAAAATCGACTCGACGGTATAAGTCGATCGTGCCTGAACTGGCGTCTTTCTTGGTTGTAGTGGAGCTTTGACAGCGGCCATTGAATGCGAATTCACGAAATGAGGGATCCCTCATATTATGAAGGCTCATTCACTTTTATGGCAACCCCATGACAAACCAAATCTCTCGCAAGCGCCTTCCCGTCTCCTTATCGCTAATGGCCATTGCCTCCATCACGGCCCTGAGCGCATTGGTCGGTTGCAGCAACGCGCCAGAACTGCTTGAGCGCGCCGCCATGCCAACCGCCCCGGCGTTCAACGCCAGCGCATTGTTTGCGTTATCGGATGCCGATATGGCAGGCACTGGTTACGCCGATAAGCTACTGCGCAAAGTGCCAGGCCAGCGTGACGCGCTGACTCGCGTGCTTCCAAGCGCCGCCCGGGACGATACATCCAACTCGGTTTTTGCCTCGAATTCAGTTACCGGTTGGCCCGGTCCAATGGACATCGGGCCGGCCTGTCGCATGGCTTATGTGGCCGAGACGCGTAGCGAAGCACCGGCCGGCGTGCAAAAGCTGGAAAATCCCTACACCGGTCTGCCTGAAGGCAAGCTGGTTTCTGCGTTTGACCTCAGCGGCACAGGCGCGCCGGTTGCTGCGGGTAGCATAATAGTGAGCGGCAACCCCAAGTCCGTGCATGTCGCGCCGAATGGGCGCTGGCTGATTGCGCCGCTGGAGAAAGCTGGCTCCGAGTTGGGTTTCGTGATTCTTGAAGGCGGGCGGCCCACGCAGGTGCGCTATGCCAAGCTTGACACCGCCGCCTATCACACCGCTGAGTTTGTCCGCGGGCCGCAGTTTGCCCGCATCAATCCGCGCGGAGATGTGATCGCGCTTAATTTAGGTAACACGCACGTCGCTTTTGTTCGCGTCGGTTTTGACAGCACGGGACTGCCGAGCGGGGCGGAGTTGATCGGGCAACCTGTGCCCGCGGGCAAATGGATCAGCATGGGCCGCTGGTCGGCGGACGGTCGTTTTTATATCACGGCAGATACTGGCTGGGGCCCAGGCGATCTGGACGCCGTGTTCAACGGACCTGGTGCGCTACGCAGCATTGCGTTTCAACCCGATGGCGCGCACAAAGCCGTATCCACCGCACTGTTGTCCCTAAGCCCAGAGGGTTTCGATGTCGATCCGGCGGGTAAACTCATTCTGGCCGTCAACATGGAAAGGACCTATCTGCCCGAAGCGCTGCCGTTCGCGCTGTTCGGTCGGCGCGACCGGGCGTCGCTGTCGCTGGTGACTTTTGATCCAGCCAGTGGCGCGCTGGCTACTGTCGATGGCCCGCTCGCCTTCAAGGGCGTGCTGCCCGAACATGCGCTGTTTGACCGCGATGGCACTGGTATAGCGACGGCCGTGTACCACGAAAAGTCAGATATCCCCCAAGCGGGCTGGGTCGAGTACTTCCACATCGACCGCAGCGGCGTGGCCCCGCGCATCGTGCCTACGGGCCGACGCCAGCCAGTGCCCCGAGGTGCACACGCTTTGGCTGTTTGCTACTAAAGGGAAAATGGCGTCGCGTTGCTTGCCAAGCGGGCAACGCCGTTCAGCACAAGCGGCGTCACTAAAGGCTGCGATTTCGGCTTGCAGAAATGAGATTCGCGATTTGCCGAACGCCTTGGGGCAGCAAGACTTTGTGCGGCTACAGTTTAGTCATGCACCTTGAATTGGCGGAAAATTAATTGAAAATTAACGTGGATCATTGCTAATCTGCCGGAGTTTCAGCCTTGGAATGGCATGTTTGCGGTATAATTTCAATTTCCCGCTAGTGCCGTTCGGCACCTTCTGCAATGACCAAGTTTGTATTCGTCACTGGTGGCGTCGTCTCTTCCCTTGGCAAAGGGATAGCCGCCGCCTCTCTCGCTGCGATCCTCGAATCGCGCGGCCTCAAAGTCACTCTTCTGAAATTAGACCCGTATATCAACGTCGATCCGGGCACGATGAGTCCATTCCAGCATGGCGAAGTATTCGTTACCGATGACGGCGCCGAAACCGATCTCGATCTCGGCCATTACGAGCGCTTCATTACGACGCGCATGCGCAAGGTGAATAATTTCACCACCGGCCAGATTTATGAGTCGGTCATCCGCAAGGAGCGACGCGGCGAATATCTAGGCAAGACAGTACAAGTCATTCCCCATATCACCAATGAAATCCAAGATTTCATCTATCGCGGCGCCGAAGGTTTTGATGTTGCACTGGTTGAAATCGGCGGCACTGTGGGCGATATCGAATCCCTGCCTTTTCTCGAAGCAGCGCGCCAGTTGAGTTTGCGTGCGGGTCGTAAAGCCGCCGCCTTCGTGCATTTGACGCTGGTGCCGTATCTGGTATCGGCGGGCGAGTTGAAAACCAAGCCGACCCAGCACAGCGTTCAAAAATTGCGTGAAATCGGCATTTTCCCGGACGCTTTGTTATGCCGTGCCGACCGCCCGATTCCCGACGATGAACGCGCCAAGATTTCCCTGTTTTCGAATGTGGAAGAAGCGGCCGTCATTTCGGTTTGGGACGCCGATACCATCTATAAAATCCCGCAAATGTTGCACGACCAAGGTCTTGATGCCATCGTTTGCGAAAAGCTCGGCCTGACTGCGGCCCCGGCGGATTTGACCATGTGGAATCGCCTGGTGATGGCGCTGGGCAATCCTAAGTCGGAAGTTACCATCGGCATGGTCGGCAAATATGTCGAACTGACCGAATCGTATAAATCAC
>JAZKIX010000010.1:63494-65053 GCA_040384645.1 Pseudomonadota bacterium
GAAGCCTTGCGTCATGCCGGTATCCATACCGAAAGCCGGGTCAATATCGAATATCTGGATTCGGAAGAAATCGAAATCAAAGGCTGTGGCGACCTGGCTAAATACGATGCGATCTTGGTGCCCGGTGGTTTCGGCAAACGCGGGGTGGAAGGTAAGATTGCAGCGGCTAAGTTCGCCCGTGAAAATAAAATCCCTTATCTCGGTATCTGTCTCGGCATGCAAGTGGCACTGATTGAATATGCGCGCAATATGGCCGGCTTGTCCAAGGCTAATTCAACCGAATTCGATGGCGATACCGATCAACCGGTAGTGGCATTGATTAACGAATGGCAAAACCACGACGGCAAGGTTGAGCGGCGCGATGCCAATTCCGATTTGGGCGGCACAATGCGCTTGGGTGCACAAACTTGCGCCGTCAATCCCGGCACGCTGGCTTCAGAAATCTACGGCAGTGTCGTGACTGAGCGCCATCGTCATCGTTATGAAGCAAATAACCATTATCTTTCACGGGTAGAGGCGGCCGGTCTGGTGGTGTCAGCAAGGACCCCAACCGAAAGCCTGTGCGAAATCATGGAGCTCCCGCGCACTGGCGATAACGCGCATCCCTGGTATGTAGGTGTGCAATATCACCCTGAATTCAAATCGACGCCCCGCGATGGGCATCCCCTGTTTATTTCTTTCATCAAAGCAGCGTTGGCACATCACGCGGCGGCTGATGCCCTAAAGGAAGCGGCATGAAGTTATGCGGTTTTGAAGTCGGCCTGAATCAACCCTTTTTTCTGATCGCCGGCCCCTGCGTGATCGAATCACGCCAGATGGCCCACGACACTGCCGGCGCGCTCAAGGAAATCACGGCAGCGCTCGGCATTCCATTTATCTACAAGTCGTCCTTTGATAAAGCCAATCGTTCGTCCGGCACATCTTTCCGTGGTCTGGGTATGGAAAAAGGCTTGGAAATTTTGGCCGACGTTAAACAGCAAATTGGCGTGCCAGTCCTGACCGATATTCATGCCATTGAAGAAATCGCACCTGTCAGCGCCGTGGTTGACGTGTTGCAAACGCCTGCTTTCCTGTGCCGCCAAACTGATTTTATTCAGGCTTGCGCACAGTCGGGCCGGCCGGTGAATATCAAGAAAGGGCAGTTTCTTGCGCCCGGCGACATGAAAAACGTGATTGACAAAGCACGTGCCGCCGCCAAGGAAGCTGGTCTGGCGGAAGATAATTTCATGGCGTGCGAACGCGGCGTTTCCTTCGGCTATAACAATCTGGTATCGGACATGCGCTCGCTGGCGATCATGCGCGAGACCAATTGTCCAGTCGTGTTCGACGCCACGCACTCGGTGCAATTGCCGGGCGGGCAGGGCACGTCCTCGGGCGGTCAGCGTGAATTCGTTCCGGTATTGGCGCGTGCCGCGATTGCGGTCGGGATCGCCGGCCTCTTCATGGAAACGCACCCGAATCCGGCAGTCGCCATGTCGGATGGCCCCAATTCAATGCCGCTCGGACGCATCAAGGAATTATTGGCGACGCTGGTCGATCTGGATCGCGTTATCAAGCAA
>JAZKIX010000010.1:65063-74571 GCA_040384645.1 Pseudomonadota bacterium
GGATTTCTCTAATCGACTCTGTAATGCAGTAACGAAGTAATGCAGTAATGAAGTAAGCCCAGCGCACTGATTTGTCGCCAACTCCACAAGAAACGTATAAGTCCGGCGACAAATTGGATAGCGAATTTTTAAAACGCTTTCGTGATCCGAAAGCCACAACACCAATGTTTGGGAGATTTAGATGAGTGCTATCGTTGATATTATCGGTCGTGAAATTATTGACTCACGCGGCAATCCAACCGTTGAATGCGATGTCTTGCTGGAATCGGGCGTCATGGGTCGTGCCGCTGTGCCGTCCGGCGCATCGACCGGCTCGCGCGAAGCAATTGAATTGCGTGATGGCGACAAGAGCCGCTACTTCGGCAAGGGCGTATTGAAAGCATGCGAACATATCAACACCGAAATTTCCGAAGCGATCATGGGTCTGGACGCTAATGAACAAGCGTTCCTGGATCGTACCCTGATCGAACTCGACGGTACCGAAAACAAAGCGCGCCTTGGCGCCAATGCGATGCTGGCGGTATCGATGGCGGTTGCCAAGGCTGCAGCTGAAGAAGCTGGCTTGCCTTTGTACCGTTATTTCGGTGGCTCAGGCGCGATGCAAATGCCGGTGCCGATGATGAACGTCATCAACGGTGGTGCTCACGCCGACAACAATCTGGATATTCAAGAATTCATGATTATTCCGGTTGGCGCACCAAGTTTCCGCGAAGCGATTCGCTATGGTGCAGAGATTTTCCATACCCTGAAAAAGATTTTGCACGACAAGGGTTTGACCACAGCGGTGGGCGATGAAGGCGGTTTCGCCCCATCGGTTGCCAACCACGAAGAAGCCATCAAGCTGATCATTCAAGCGATTGAACAAGCCGGCTATATTCCTGGCGAGCAAATCGCCTTGGGTCTGGATTGCGCTGCCAGCGAATTCTATAAAGACGGCAAATACCACCTCGAAGGTGAGGGCTTGGTATTGTCCGCCACCGATTTCACCAATCTGCTCTCGACCTGGGTCGACAAATACCCCATCATTTCGATCGAAGATGCGATGGCAGAAAATGATTGGGAAGGCTGGGACATCTTGACCAAAGCCTTGGGCAAAAAAGTGCAATTGGTCGGCGACGATCTGTTCGTCACCAACACCAAGATTTTCAAGCGCGGCATCGACAATAACATCGCCAATTCGATCTTGATCAAGATCAACCAGATCGGCACTTTGACTGAAACTTTCGCTGCGATTGAAATGGCAAAACGTGCCGGCTACACCGCCGTCATCTCGCATCGTTCTGGCGAAACCGAAGATTCGACCATTGCCGACATCGCGGTTGGTACTAATGCCTTGCAGATCAAGACCGGCTCCATGTCGCGTTCGGACCGTATGGCAAAGTACAACCAATTGCTGCGTATTGAAGAAGATTTGGGCGATATCGCCAGCTATCCCGGCCGTAGCGCGTTTTACAATTTGAAGTAACCGTATTGCCGCAGGGCCGCTCCGGCTCTGCGGCTGCACGCGCGACGTAGAATAGATTTATGCGTCTCATCACACTTTGCCTCACAGCGTTACTGCTGTTGATCCAATATCCGCTCTGGCTTGGCAAGGGTGGATGGTTGCGTGCCTGGGACCTGGATCAGCAAGTGGCATCGGCGCAAAAGAAGAATGACGAACTCAAAGCGCGCAATGCGAAATTGGAATCGGAAGTCGATGACCTCAAAGATGGCACCGGCGCCATCGAAGAGCGTGCCCGCTACGAGCTGGGGATGATCAAATCGGATGAAATCTTTATCCAGATTGTGAAGCCGCCGGCCGCGGTCGATGCAGTAAAGCTGCCTGAACCGGGCAATCAGCCCAATCCGTCGCCGCCAGCACATTAATTCTCTGCTGGATAGGGCGTGAGCCCAATATCGATTGGAGATATTGAATTTTTGCGGGAGTATATGCTTAAATGCACCTAATCCCGTACAGTTTTATTGGGTTAAATAAAATACTGCCGCCAGTATATTTTTCTTATTTTGTGATTCCCAGACGTGTTCGCCGCAATCGACGGTACTTATTGCATGCCAAACGGTACGGCAATTCCCCCATGGATTGAAATGGACCGACCCTCATTTTGAAATCAAAATAGCTTGTTAGCGCTAACCAATTGACCGTAATTTAAGTTGCTTTATATTTGTCCTTTGTCATCGCGTCGTTGCCGGCACATCGTTGTCACTGCGCATCTGCCATATGCATCTGTCATAGTTGCGGCGCTGCAAAACCAGTTTTCAAATTTTTAAATATGGACAACCTTCTATGAACTACCGTTTCCGCCCAATCCAGCCCTTGCTGCTCGCCGCCATCGCCGGTTTCACGGCGCTGTGTTTCAACAACGCCGCGAGCGCGCATGATCCGGCAGTTGCCAAGGCAGTAGCGCCACCGGTAAACAAAAGCATCGTGCCGGTGTTGCAGAGCCTGTTGTTGGGCGATGCACCGGTTGGTACGGCTCCGGTTCCGGTGATTGCCAGTCCGGCACAAGGTGCCACCTTCAAGGCGGGCGACACGCTCTCGTTCAGCGGTAGTGCGACTGATGCTGAAGATGGCGTGTTGGCATCCAATAAATTAGTCTGGTGGGCCGATTTGCATCACGATACCCACGACCATCCCTTGCAACAGCCGACCGTAGGCGGCAGTGGCATGGTGACGATTCCGGTACGAGGCGAAACCTCGGACAATATCTGGTATCGCTTTCACTTGAAGGCCACCGATAGCGCTGGCCGCGTCACTGAAGTAACGCGCGACATATTGCCAAAAAAATCGACCGTCACCCTGGCCACTTCACCGGCCGGCTTAAAAATCAATTTCGATGGCCAGCCTACAAGTGCGCCCGTTAGTGTGCTTGGCGTGGTCGGCATGGAGCGCGATCTGGCCGCACCCGACCAGAACCTGAATGGCCGTCGATACCACTTGACCAGCTGGAGCAATAGCGGCGCAGCGACACAAACGATTCTATGGCCGAACGTCAATACCACTTACACCGCCACCTTTGCCGATATCGGCATCGCGGTCAATGATCCGCCCAGCGTCACTCTCAGTGCCGCCGCCAACGGTATACTTGGCGTGCCGATGACGCTGTCGGCGACCGCTACCGACAGCGATGGCGATGCCACGGTAGCGCAAGTAGAATTTTTCGATAATGCCAATTTGCTTGGTGCTGACACCAGCAGTCCTTTTAGCTGGTCCTGGGCGCCGTCCAGTCTCGGCAGCCATCAGCTCACCGCCAGAGCGACCGACAATGTGGGCGCAACCGGTACCAGTGCGATTGTGACGGTGAACGTGGTGCCCGCCACCGGCGACCAAGTACCGCCGACAGTCAGCCTGACCGCGCCGCTCAATCTGGCCAGCGGCATCATTGGTACCCTGAACCTGAGCGCGACGGCGAGCGACAATGTCGGCGTGGTCGGGGTCGAATTTCAATTCGATGGCGTCAAGATTGGTGCCGAAGATAGCAGTGCGCCCTATCAGGCCAGCATCGATACCGGCGCCTACAGCGCCGGTCAGCACGTATTGCGGGCGCGGGCGCGCGACGCTGCGGGCAATTTATCCGCATGGGCGGTAGCGACGATTCAACTCGGCGGCAGTAAAACTGTACCTGATGGATTCACTAAAAACGAATCGTGGGTCACTGGTCTGTCCAGTTCCACCGCCTTCGTTCAGACGCCAGATGGCCGCATGTTGATCGCGCAACAGAGCGGCAAATTGCGGGTGGTCAAAAATGGGGTATTGCTGCCGACGGAAATGCGCCAATTTACGGTCGATTCCAACGGCGAACGCGGCTTTATCGGCCTCGCCTTACACCCCAATTTTGCCACCAACGGCTGGATCTATGTCTACTACACCACGACTGAAAACGGCGTCCACAATCGCATCAGCCGTATTGTCGCCAATGGCGACGTCTCGACTGCAACCGAAACGGTCTTGATCGATTTGCCGACCTTGTCCGCCACCAACCACAACGGCGGTGCCATGAACTTTGGCCTCGACGGCAAGCTATATGTCGGCGTCGGGGAAAACGCCACCGGCTCCAATTCGCAATCCCTGACCACGCCATTGGGCAAGATGCTGCGTTTTAACGACGATGGCAGTATCCCGAGCGACAATCCCTTCTATAACAGTCAGACCGGGCTGGCACGCGCTATTTGGGCGCTTGGCTTACGCAATCCATTTACCTTTGCCATCCAGCCTGGCACAGGCCGCATGCATATCAACGATGTTGGTCAAGTCACTTGGGAAGAAATTAATCTCGGCGTCAAGGGCGCCAATTATGGCTGGCCCGGTTCGGAGGGGATGGAAAATATCACGACCGGTTTAACGGCGCCGATCTTTACCTACAAACATTCGGCGGCCAATCCTGCCGGCTCGGGTCCTGGTGGATTTTTCACCGGCTTTTGCATCGCCGGCAGCACGTTTTACCCGAGCTTGGGTAATTTCCCTGCATCATTCCGCGGCAATTATTTCTTTGCCGATTACCTCAGTACCTTCATCGCCCGGCTCGACCTGGCTAACAACAATGCGGTGTACGCCTTTGCTAAAACTAACGGCCAGCCTATAGGGATGTTGGTTGGGGCAGATAGTGCGCTATACGTGCTGACACGTGGTGCGGTTACGCGTATTAGTGCGAATGCGCCGTAGTTCTGACTTTAATTGCTCAATGGATATACCCGGCCAGCCGGGTATATCGCCTATCACTAACGTTTAGACGCGCCAGATACATGAGCTATCCCGACGTCGATGGCTGGTACTCGCTTACAGCGGACACCACCGTTGAAACCATCAAACCGCTGTTAGCGATTGGATCGATTGAGAAGCTTTCAATTAGCAAAATTCCTCTACTTACAGTCAAGATTGCCAAGCGTCTGGCAAATCTGCGTGTGGAAGAATTGCGGTTGTGGTGTGGGGTAACCCGCCGAGCCATGAGGTACATGATTCGACAGCCAGGCCTCAAAGTGTTGGATGTCCTGTCGATACAAGGGCCTAGCCAACTTGCCAACTTTAGCAAGGCGCAAGACCTGAAAGTATTTCGATCTAATTGTTCCATGACAGAGCATGACTTGCTTCAGGTTACGCAATGCGCTGGTTTGCAGGAGTTGGGGGCGCAGAGCGCTCAATTATCGGCATCGGCATTCTCAGCCATCCTCGCCTTACCGGATCTGGTCAGCCTTGATCTGGAAGCGACTCCTTTTGATGACAAGATGGCCAAGAAGGTTAGTCGTTCAAAGACGATTACTTCGCTAGATCTGGGCGCGACGCGCCTTACCCGAGCAGGGTTAGAACATCTCGTCTCAATGAAACAGCTACGCTCACTCGATGTTTGGGCGACAAACCTGAACGAAACAGATCTCAAGCTACTGTCGAATCTGCCAGAACTGGAGTACCTTTCATTAGGTGATCATGACGGTTGTAGCTTGCTTGATCCAGAAGCCGTCACTTCGATACTGCTCAATTTTCCCAGTCTCAAACGTGTTTGGTTAGATGGAATACGTCTCGAAGCAAGTCAGCGCAATGCGCTTGAAGCCAAGCTGGAATCGCTACGCCTTACTTGCGTCGATGAAAACAATTAATTTATAGTGTTTTTGAATGAATATTAGGGAGTATGGGCGATAATAGTGCCTCTCCCGCACGGATTTATTGGATCAATTTAAATACTGGTGCCAGTATATTTCGTCCCCCAAAGTCGGCGGCTGGCATCGGTCAGCCGCAGCGCGGATTTCTTGAAAAACCTTCACCGTCAATGAACACCAATTCACTTACTTCCAAAGCCGCCAAAGCCCTGCGCCGCCGCGATGCTGTCGCGCGGTTGCACGGCCTGCTTGAACATCACTATCAAGGCAGCAGCACGCTCGGCATTTACGCGCGCTTGTACGAAGGGCAGTGGTTGCGGCTGATTTTGTCGGCGCTGATATTTTTGGTCAAGCACAGTCCGGCGGTGTTGCTGCCGGTGGTGACGGCGCTGGTGATCGATTTGCTGACCTCGCATGCGCCGCTGTCGCAGCTCTGGTTGTACGCGCTGTTTTCGTTTTTCTTGATCGCACAAAATTTGCCTGGCAACTACTTACATGTCCGGCTATTGAGTCAAGCGATACGGCAAGTCGAGCGTGATTTACGTAGCGCCATTTCGCATCGCTTGCAACTGTTATCGATCAGTCATTATCAAGAGCGCAGCCCCGCGATTTTACAGACCAAGATGCTGCGCGATGTCGAGTCGATCGAGCAAATGACCCGCGCCCTGGTCGATGGCGTACTCGGCTCCGGCAGCGCGATTCTGGTGGCAGTGGTGACCACAGCGATCCGTGCGCCGCAATTTTTGTGGCTATTCTTACTGACGGTGCCGATTGCGGTGCTGCTGATCTTGTCGACCCGTGCCACCCTTGCCGAACATAACAAAACCTTCCGCAGCGAAGTTGAAGGCATGTCGGCGCGTGTCAATGAAATGGCGCAATTGATCCCCATCACGCGCGCCCACGGTCTGGAGCAACATGCGCTGGATCGGGTGGAGGATACGTTTGAACGTGTTAGCGATGCCGGCGTCAGGCTCGATTCAGTCAATGGCTTATTTGGCGGCATGTCGTGGGTCTGTTTTCAAGCGCTCAATTTCAGTTGCCTGATTATTGCAGCTTGGGTTTTTCATACCCAAACCTTGCCCATCACCTTGGGCGATGTGGTCATGTTATCGACCTTCTTTTCCAGTCTGACCAGCGCGATGCTGGGCTTGGCCGCCACCTTCCCGCAGATTAACAAAGGACTGGAAGCGATCCGTTCAATCGGCGAGGTATTGCAAAGCCCCGATATTGAACTGAATGAAGGCAAATCGATAGTCAGCCAAGTCGCAGGCAAGGTTGTATTCGAGCAAGTGGGCTTCAGCTATGCGCGTAGCGCTCAGGCAGCGTTAAGCGATATCACGCTGCAGGTGGAGCCGGGCCAAACCATCGCTTTGGTGGGGCCGTCTGGTTCTGGTAAATCGACCTTGATCAATCTGGTGATCGGCTTCATCCGGCCCAGCTCGGGCAAGATTTGCTTTGATGGCGTGGATATGCAAACCCTCGATTTGCGCAGTTGGCGTCAATTTTTATCAGTGGTGCCGCAAGAAACGGTGCTATTCGACGGCAGTATCCGCGACAATATTTTGTATGGACTTGGCCCGGTGCGCGAAGAGGTATTGCGGCAAGCGCTGAGCGATGCCAATTGCCTGCAATTTGTGGCGAACCTGCCGCAAGGCATCGATACCCTGGTGGGCGAGCGCGGCGGCCAACTCTCCGGCGGCCAGCGGCAGCGCCTGGCGATTGCGCGTGCGCTGGTGCGTAATCCACATGTGCTGGTGCTGGACGAAGCCACTGGCGCACTCGACACCGAAAGCGAGCGCCAGATCCAAGAAGCGCTGGAACGCCTGCAACATGGGCGCACCACGTTCGTGGTGGCGCACCGTCTTTCCACGGTGCGGCGCGCTGACCAGATCGTCGTGATGGAGCAAGGCCGCATCGTCGATGTTGGGCCACACGCAGTGTTGCTGGAGCGCTGCCCCTTGTACGCGCGGCTGGCGCAAGTATCGATGGCATGAAGCTGCGAATGACGCTGCAGACGGCCGATGGAGTACCAAAAATCTGGTGCACCTAATCGGCCGTGATCGTTATCGGCTCAGCTAGATTTTTCTCAGGTATTTAGCGCAAATAGTCAGCACAAATAATCAGCTCAAATTCAAACTGGCCGCCGCCGTGTTTTCGCGCATTGCTAAAACACTGTCTGCCGCCTTTTTCCCGGCTAGGAAAGCATGATCCGAGTTGTAGTATTCCCACTCGCTATAACGTCCTGCCAAAACAATATCGTGTTCCAATAACCAGCTTCGCAGCAATGCCACATTGCTGGCACGGGCATGATCGTAGATGACATAGGCATACGGCATATCAACCTGGTTGGCGGTAATGAGCCTGTCATCATGGCGCAATAAGCCGACACGTATGCAGTCTGCCATGCAACGGTCAATCAGTGCCTGTCCGTCGAGCGGCAAGGGTTTGAATGGGGAATAAGAAATCTCGCAAGTCAGTCCGAAGCCGCCCGGTGGGTTGCAATGTGGACTGGCGTTGCCCTGGACGAATATGCGATGAAAGATCGTATCCTCAGGGTAATAAATCCAGTGTTTTTCAGTAATATTTTCCCGGCCTATGCCCAGGTTGACGCAGCGTACCGACAGGTGACGCAAGTTTTGCGCTGCTTTCCTTTGTGCTTCCGGCGCATCGGCCCCGATCAATCGAATTAGCTCAGGCAGGGGCATGGTACTGATCAACTGGTCAT
Source organism: Pseudomonadota bacterium (assembly GCA_040384645.1). Classification (GTDB taxonomy): domain Bacteria; phylum Pseudomonadota; class Gammaproteobacteria; order Burkholderiales; family Burkholderiaceae_D; genus JAZKIX01. The sequence continues at coordinate 73,378 of JAZKIX010000010.1, forward strand.
AGCGATAGCGCTGTCCATCCGCCAACGTAACCATACGTTGTGTGGGCGAGAGTGATACGACGTTGGCACTGGTCTGGATACTGCCTTTGATATGCGGCAGAAAGCCCGACATCATGGCTTGAAAGCCGCCGCGCAATGGATAGCCGAAACGTGCATTCGGCCCCATAGGTTTGGCCACCGGCTCCAACGCGCCTTCGATGATCTGTTCCAGATCAGGCAGCGGCACACGTCCGCCCAACCAGGAAGTTTCCATTTCAGTGAGCGGGACAGTCCACAATTTTTGATTGTAGGGAATCGCAAAATGTTGGGCGATGCCGCGCCCCCAGACTTTGTAAATAAATTCTTCAAAGTTTTGTGGGGTATTTTCCCGGTTAGCCGGTTTCTCCAACAGCACGCCTTTTGACGAAGGAATTGTCAGCGAACCATCGGCACAGCAATCACTGACTTTTGCCACGCAATTTTCGGTCTTGTGCGGATTCTTGGAATTGGCGCCGGATGACCCATTGCTTGCCTCGATTGCACCGAGGATACATTCCGTGATGACCTTCGGCGGCAAGCCATACAACGCCCCCTGAAATGGGTAGCGGGTATGGACTCCTTTGCTAAATACCCAGGCTTCGCGGTCTTGCCAATGGACGTTATCGCCGAGCAAAATGTCATACAAGTCGTGGACGTAGGCATCGTTAGAAAACATGATATGACCGGCGTAATCGAAGGTAAAGCCGTGGTCTTCAACCGAGCGGCACCAACCACCGACACTGGCATTTTTTTCTAACAGCAGCGTGTTTTCGTCAAGGTGGTAAGCCGCGCTCAAACCGGTAGGTCCGGCGCCAATAATGATGCAAGCGATATCTTTAATAGGTGCATGAATATTCAATTTGCTCACTTGCTGTGGAATGAACCATTCGTCCGGTGCGCTCTGTGCGCTTGCCGATTGTTGCAATGACGACTGCAGTAAGGCATGCATTTTGTCTGCTGTGCTTTGCCATGAAGTAGCGGCAACCATGATCCGCATTTTTTCATATTTTTGCGCCTGGCTTGCCACCGGTTCCATCAAGGCCAGTTCGCATGCCCTGATAAAGGCGGGCGCGTTTGCCGCGAGCGCGACCACCTCGCCATACAGATCGACGACATCGGTAATCAAGGTGCTGACGATGGGGCGTTCCGCAGCCATATATTCCAAGGTCTTGGTCG
>JAZKIX010000010.1:74581-85102 GCA_040384645.1 Pseudomonadota bacterium
AGGCATTTAATAAAAACGGCATCAGGCAGACATCCCACGCCGCTAAAAATTGCGGTAATACTTCAATCGCTTGCTGGCCGAAATAATGAATATTTGGCCGTTGGGGCAAGGTCGTCGGATCGATTTTTACCACTGGCCCGACGATGGCGAGTTGCCAATCCGGATGCGCTTCGGCTATCGCTGCAATCAGCCCGGTATCGAGCCGCTCGTCAATCACGCCGTAATAACCCAGCCACGGCCCAGGAATTTTTTTCATCGCTGGATGAGCCGAAGTGCGGTCCAGTGCTTGCTCAAAATGTGTGACATTAACGCTACTAGGGAAACAATGGACATTCGGATGCCGGTCACGTTTGGATCGATACAGACTGGGGCCGCCGGTGAAAACCAGATCAGCAATTTTTAACAGGGCACTTTCACGCTGCAACATTTGCTTGGGTGGGTTTTTGAAGGCCGCCAATTCATCCATGCAGTCATAAACAATCAAGCCAGGTTTCAATTCTTGCAGCAGAGGCAGTGCCATCGGCGTGTAAAACCAGACGATAGGATCTGTATCGCCGGCGCTGATCTGGCGCAGGATTTTTTGCAGATAAGGTAATTGCGTGTCGTGAAAGCCAGGCATTGCGATGGGGGTAAACGGCTTGCAAACGGTGACGTTCTCGGTCGGCGTCGACAGTTCAACAGCGCTGGCTTGTTCGCGATAAATAGGTTCTTCGATAAAGACGATGCGGTAATACTGTGCCAGGCACGATAGAAGATGCTGTGGCCGCTGATAGACAAAGTCCCAGCGCAAGTGAGAGAGGACATAAATGGTTTGCATGATGGGCTCCTTGAATAATTCACCGGATTGGATTGCGGCTTTTCTGCCATGTGCTTTAACGGCGACACTGTTTCAACGTCTTTGGCAACCATGGGCTCAGCGGTATAAGGCGTCTCCTTTCAACGGGAGATTCATGCGCGACGGGATTTCGGCATCATTGGAATTTATCGATCAATGATCCGAATCGGCCGAGCAGAAGCGCGGTATCAATTTCGGATCATGAAGCCCGCCACATCTACCGCAGAACGCGTCCTTGCAGACGTCGAACTTTACAAATTCTTCTGGAATTTAAATCGTCCGCGTCGGCATTTACCTCGGTATTGGTAATGCTTGACCATCTAACGACACACAATTTGATTGTTGATTTTCTCCGCCCTTGCATCAGAGTCGCTTGAGTTAAGTCAAGACGGATGAATTTGAGATTGCTTGGAGTTCAGGACGCGGCGATAAATATCTGCAAATTGGATTCGTACGCAGGTAAGTGGCTTTAATAATCGCCTCAATACCCTTGCGGATTCATGGTCTGCCAGCGCCAGTGATCGACGCACATTTCTTCCAGATTTTTTTTGGCCTGCCAGTCCAGCAGTTTTTGCGCTTGTTCTGGCGCGGCAAAGCAACTCGCAATATCCCCTGCGCGTCGCGGCATCATTTCGTAGGGAATAGGGATGCCGCTGACTGATTCAAAGGTGCGAATGATTTCCAGAACGCTATAGCCACGTCCCGTGCCAAGGTTGACGGCAAACGATGTTACATCTGCAAATATCCGTTCGAGTGCGGCAATATGTCCCTGTACCAAATCGAGTACGTGAATGTAGTCACGTACGCCGGTTCCGTCCGGGGTCGGGTAATCGTTGCCGAAGATGGGCAGGCATGGTCGGCGTCCGATGGCAACTTGCGACAGGAAAGGCATCAGATTATTCGGCACGCCATGCGGGTCTTCCCCGATCGTGCCACTGGGATGCGCGCCGACTGGATTGAAATAGCGCAGGATCGCCATCTGCCAATGCGGATCTGATTTTTGCAGATCGCGCAATATTTCCTCAATCATTAATTTGGAACGGCCATACGGATTGGTCACATTTAAGCGTGCCGATTCCTTGATTGGGACTGCTTCAGGTTCGCCATATACGGTTGCAGACGAGCTAAATACAATGTGTTTTACCCCGGCTTCTGCCAAGCATTGCAGCAACGTGACGGTTCCCGTTACATTGTTATCGAAGTAGCGCAATGGATGTGTGACCGATTCGCCCACGGCTTTGATTCCCGCGAAATGAATTACCGCATCGATGGCTTGTTCTCGCAAAATTTGATGCAGGGCAGCGCGATCACGAATATCGGCTTCATAAAACGGCAGTTGCCGCCGTGCGATTTGTTCAATGCGCTTAATTACTTTGGGTGAACTATTACAGAGATTATCCACGCCGACCACGTCGAAGCCGCTCTGCAATAATTCAACACAAGCATGCGAGCCGATATACCCACTTGCGCCAGTGACCAGAATTTTTTTTTGCATAGAAATACCCAATATGGTGGGGAATTTCATTCGGGAATTTAGCGACGCGATTGCTCGTGACGCCGTTTAAGTGCGCGCCTGCTTCTTACCTTGTTGGTGTCATTTTCGTCTTTATTCGCATAACTAAAACAAAGAAGCTAGCGCTTACAAGTATGATCCGCCGGACTTTTTTTGAGGATTTTATAAAACCATCTTTTTTGCCAAATGGCGTGAACCGTCAAATCAATTTTGCACTGGCGCGACCGATATCGGCCATCTCAGGGGTCGATGAGTTTAAAATTTTCGGTCTTGAGATTGCATGTCGCTTCAGCGATTTGCGCCAGCGGCAATTTGGGGGTGCGGTCTGCGCAGAGCAAGCCGTTTGCTTCTTGGAAAGTATCGGCGAACTGGGTATAACAAAAACCGCTGAACATCGCGGTTTCGCTCACCACTTCCAGCAGCTTGCGGTAAATTCCCAAGAATTCTTCATCGCTTTCAGCATAGGCATAGCCCCAGATTTGTGGCACGCCCGGTTCGGGACATTTGGAATAGGCGATACCGCCAAACTCGGTGAGGACAATCGGCTGGCCGCGGTGCGGGTAACCGTCCAGGGTCAAGATCCGGCCACCCGGACGGCGCCGGTCGAATAATTCCTGTGTGTAGGAAGCGGCGCCGTAGCGCGCCAATAGATGCTCTGGATTGCAATCATAATCATGGATGCCAAGGATGTCGGTAGCGGACGCTTCCCAGCCGTCATTGCCAATCACGGGCCGGGTCGAATCGATCGTCCTGGTCAGGTGATACAGCGCTTCGACTGCATTGCGATGCGCCTGCATCGAGGTCAGGTTCGGTACACCCCACGATTCGTTAAATGGCACCCAGACGATGATGCAGGGGTGGCTGAAATCGCGTTCGATGACTTCGGCCCACTCACGTACCAGACGTGTAATTGCCAATGGAGAAAAGCGGTAGGCCGACGGCATTTCTTCCCATACCAGCAGACCGAGCCGGTCAGCCCAATAGAGAAAGCGCGGGTCTTCAATTTTCTGATGTTTGCGCACACCATTGAATCCCATTGCCTTGACCAGTTCAATATCGCGTTTAAATGCGTCGTCCGATGGCGCGGTCAGCAATGTGTCTGGCCAATAGCCTTGATCCAGCACCAGCCGTAAGGGGTAAGGGCGACCGTTGAGCATGAAGCGGTCACGGTTAACATGGGCAGAGCGCAGCGCGGTATACGAATGCACCCGGTCCAAGACCTGGCCATTGTGCCAAAGGACGATTTCAGCATTGAGCAGGGTCGGACGCTCCGGGCTCCATAGCAATTCATTGCGCGAATCGTCGATGCCAGGGTCGGACAGGCTGATCTTGCGGTGCGCTTCGAAGTCGATCACCTTATACCGATCATCGGCCAACATCTTGTCGCGATGCCAGATCTTGACCTCGATGCTCAGGTCTTCCTTGATATCGCCGGTGATGTAAGTATCGCAGCCGATTTCAAAGCCATCGAAATGCGGCGTCCATAACAGTTTTTGAATATAGGTGCGCCCGACGCGCTCCAGCCATACCGTTTGCCAGATGCCCGTGGTACGTGGATACCAGATCGAATGCGGTTCCAGTTGCCAGTCTTGCTTGCCTCTTGGCTTTGCCAGGTCTTGTGGATCGTCCTCGACATAGACGGTCACGGTCTGGACGCCATTAGGGTTCAAGGCGCGTGTAATGTCGGCAAAAAATGGTGTATAGCCGCCTTCGTGTTCCATCACCAAATGATCGTTGACCCATACTCTGGCACGGTAATCGACTGCGCCAAAATGCAGCAAGATGCGTCCGCCGTCAGCCTTGATATCAAACTCGCGTTGATACCAGCAGATCGCATTAAAGCCACGATCGCCGATGCCGCTGGCAATGGCTTCGGGTGAAAAGGGCACTCGTATTTCTCGCCACCCTGAGATGGAATCTGACGGGTGATTAAAGCGCCGCTCGTTATCGAAAATAAATTTCCACGGTCCGTTTAAGGATTGCCAATGTGAACGAAGCAATTGCGGGCGGGGATATGCGTGATCGGACATGGTTTTTCCTTGCCGCTATTGAATAGGAAGCAACGAATGTGCGTGATTTTATGATTCCGATTTTATGATTCTTTTCACTAGCCATTGTTCCGTCTGTAGTGCCACCGTTTACAAAAAAGCCCGTTCCTTGACGAAACGATGGACCGCGCACTCGATGGCCGGCAAGATCAAGCCACGCTCGCTCGACAAGGCAGTAACGCCGCTATTGACCGACTCGCTACCATTTAAGGAACTGGCATCGACTCCAGCCTTGCGTGCGATATGTGAAGCAAATTCATGCCATGACAACACGCCCTGATTCGTCAAATGCCAGACGCCGGTCGCGCCGTCGATGAGCAGGTCGAGCACGGCGTTGGCAAGGTCGGGCACATAGGTCGGCGAGACAAAATTGTTCACGCTGGCGCTAAGCGCTTGGCCTGTACCCAATTCATGCAAGACCTTGTAGGCAAAGTTGTTGCGATCCCAAGGGCCGAAGAACGCGCTGCTGCGGATGATGAGCGCTTGCGGACACACTTTTTGCGTCAGGCGTTCTGCTTCCGCCTTGCTGACGCCGTAAGTACCAGTCGGACACACCTGGTCGCTCTCGACGTAGGCACGTCCCAGCAAACCATCGAATACCAGATCGGACGAAAAGGTCACATAGGCAATACCCAATTTGGCGCAAGCATCTGCCAGCACTTGTGCGCCGTGAGCGTTCTCGCGGAAACACTGGGCAGGATTGTGTTCGGCCTGCGCGACCCGAACATAACCGGCGGCGTTGATCACAGCCCACGGTCGATGAAGGGTCAGGGCCGCTTCCACCGATGCAGCGTCGGCAATATCCATATCGGCTCGCGCCAGCAACTCGTAATCGAGCCCGCGTTGCTGGCACACCCGGGCAAATGCTTGCCCCAGCGTGCCGGTCGAGCCGGCAATGGCGATCCGGCTCAAATTCTGTCGCACAAGGGGATCACAGGAGACAGCGTTGCAGGCGCCAATTGTCGTGGCTAATTTGGGCAGATAAAAGCGCGTATCGCGTCGCCACCAGCCTTGCTGCTGCAAGACCGGATGGTCGAATGTGCCGCTTGCGATCAACGACGCGGTCGCGGCCGCCAACGCAGTCGGACGCAGCGGATTGCAACGGACATCGAACACACCGCTTTCATAATGATCTTGATGCTCGGTCAATAAAGTGTTCCAGTCGACGCAGCCCAGCAATGACCAGACAGTCACGGCACGTAGATCCGCACCCTGCGAACGCAGCTTGCACGCAGCGTTCCAGACGTCCATTAACCAGCGTAGTTGTTCATCGCGGGTGCCGCCGTTATGGACTTCGGTGACCGCCATCGGCAACTGATAGCGTAAATGTACTTCACGCAGGCGCGCTTCCGGGCCTAGTTGCTCGGATGGCAAATCAACTCGGGCCGCCTCGACATCGACGTACCGGTCACGCTGATTACCAGCACTCTGGCGATCTGGATAATGCGCCAAACGGTCATCGAGAAACCGGTCGCTGGTGAGGTAATGGTTGATGCCGATAATATCGGGCGGGCAAGGCGCATTCACAAAAAAGTCGAGTTCCCGCGCTGCAATCCCCGCTTCAAGAAAAATCCTGTACCACGGATGCTTGCGGTCGATGCGGCCGCACAGCAAGTCGAAACTAAGCCAGCGCCGCTGGTTTTCGTAGTCGGCCTGATATTGCAAGGCTGGCGTGCTAAATACCTTGCCCAGATCTTCGGTCTGCACCAAGCGTGCCGATGGCGTCACGCGCCGGATCGCGCGCATCGATAAAACGATGGCGCGGCATTGATTGAGCAAAATTCGCAAGAAGCAACGATGGTCGTTCCCATGCGGATACCAGTGCCCATATAGCCCACTAAAACGCGCCGTCGTCAACGGCTCGTTGACCGGCGTATACATGTCGATCCAGGGATAACGCGCCGCTACCTGTTCGGCGTAACGCGCCAACAACAGGGGCATGGCAGGATCTAGCAAATCGGTGTATAGCGGCCCACTGCCGTGATGCATCAAGCCGGCAATCGGCGCAATGCCTAATTCCAGCAATTGTCCCAGTTGACGGTCATGCCAGTGCCAGTTGAGCCGGTCTGGGTCGCCCGGTGCGATGGTTTCCCACAGCACTGGATAACGCAGGGTGCGGATACCGAGCGCGGCAATGTTTTCTAGATCTCTGGGGCGCGCCAGATGGCCGGTTTCGCTAATCTGATTGCGAAACTTGTTGCCGATGCGCGCCACAGTACATTCGATGCCGGCCCATATCTCAGGCTGATTGGGTGTGAATGACGGATTAAACGGGATGTTTGAAATCATTTTTTCGCTTGGAATATACGGTGGGATGGTTAGAAGCCACTTTTGATTGTCAAAAATACTGCGGGTAGTATTTTTAAAGGCGCAGTAAAAACGTGCGGGTAGAGTGCCATTTGTCTATATACCCCCTATTTTTAATGGTAGTTATGCATATGCGGATATAGGCCGTAGGGCGGGCTTGATCCTGGCAATGGCACTTAGGTGATACTTGGCGCCGGACTGCCAAACACGGCGTTTTGAGCAGCTCGCTCCAGGCCGTCGCCGTTCCTACATTCCGCACGTCTGGTTAAAACCCGACCTACAAATTTGCATAAGATTAGTTACGCATTTTGTTCAAGCTTTTGTCGCTGCATCGACATGCCTATCAGGATTCGACAAGCGCAAAGTTCGCAAGGAATATGCCAGTCCGATGTCGGCCAATTTTTTGGCTGCCGAGGACGATGCACTGCACATCGCGACCGCGTTGGCAGTGGCAGGACGGCGATACTTGGCGTTATAGCGGTCGCTACTAGCTAGGTGCAGCGAAGGTAGAAATTACCGATTCCGGTAATTTCTACGGCTCACTTGCATGCGCACCAGTGATGTCGTGCAAGGCTATGTTTAAAGAGTTCGACGGATAGATAAACGTACACCGGGACAGCTTCAGACGGCCGCATTCAAGCCCCGTCATCAAACAGCTTTCGCTACGGCATCGCCGGCAAGGCAACCGTCTTGCTGCGATTTCGCACGCTGGATGCTGAGCGGTGATGGTTGGGGACCTTGCCGGCAAGGTTGTTGGGCAAAATTCTCAATGGCGCTTCCTTCAGCTCGATGATCATGGCGTGGGTCTCTGTGGTGCCGATGTTTTCACCCACATGGCTTTGTGCCTGTGCCCACATCACGCCGCCGGACTTAAATTCCCGAATCACGGTTTTGCCGCTGGCGAAAGTGAGCTTGCGTTTGAACGGCGAGAGCGCGTGCAATAAAAAATCGGGATGCCGGTGCAGATGGGTTTTATCGCCTGCCTTGTCGCGGTATTCCAGCACACGGACGCGGGCGTTTTCCAAAATTACCTTGTATTTATCGCCATCCGATACCAGCGGATCGGGTACATCCGGCTGGGGTGGCTCTTGCGCATTGTCGGGAGCGGAATTTTGTTCGAGGTCTTGCGCAAAAACGGGTAAATGCGTGTGCAGGAAAGTAAGGAAAAAAGACAGGGATACCAGTACATTGCGCATGGCACGACTCCTTGAGCTAAATTGAAGCGGACGGCGCAGTTCGATAAAATTCGTCGATGCAAGATTGCAAGCGCGTTGCTTCAACTTAATCTAATCCGGGACAGCGGTGCTGACCCGAATCAAGAGTCATACGTCTTGTCTGCGATCAAGCTTGATCTTGGACAAGACGCAGGTTGTAGATGACTTTTGCGGCTGTATTTAATGCTGTTGCTAATGCTTAATGCCGTTGCTTAATGCGGCATCGCGAACGGCTTGCCGTTGACGCTCAGTTGTCCATCTTTCCATTCGATTTTGCTGGTTAGAAGTTTGCCGATCCGGTTGATATAGCCGGCTTGTTCGAATGCGACGACTTGTTTTTTCATCCCTTCTTGCATCATGGCTTGCATTTCTGGCTCTTCTGGACTGGCGCCAAATTTGCCAAGCATTGCTTCGGGAATGCTGATGTCGGCCGAGGCGGTGATCATTGTGAGCAGCAACATCAGGTTGTTTTCATCGATCTTGGCGGTATCGGTCAGATTGACCTTGGCGCTGATCTTAGCTTCGCCCTCTGGCGTTACGACACTGATACGGTCGATGGTCAGCTCCGGCTTGTATTGCAGCAGGAGCGGGCCGAACTCTTTCAACGGTTTGAGCACATCAGCCATCGGGTCGGCACTGATTTCCGACTTAGCCGGTTTGTACGCTGCCTCGATGAATTTGACCAAGGTCGGGCCGTGCAACCGGCGCAGGCTGTAGTCATAGTGCAGCTCGCTGTATTCATCCTTGCCCAGCACCAATTTTTGCGCGCCGAATTTGATCGATTTGTCCATCAAGTCATCGCGCGAGGTGGTGTCGCTGTCGAGTACCAGCTTTTGCAACGAGAACACTTTATCTGCTTTGGCGCTGTTATTGACGTTGATGTGTTCGACGCTGGACGTAGTCTTGCCCAGATACAGGAAACTGTCAGGATATGCTTGCCGCAGGTCGGCGCTCGCATCGATGGCACCCACGGTCATGACATCGCCGTCGTGTGCGTTGGCGACCAGTCCGGGCGCGCTCATTTTGAATTTCAGCTCGGTGTAATGGGCGCTGAAATCAAGCGAAAGTTTGAGTCCTTTCCAAGCCACCTGATCTTGTTTTTCTCCGACTTTGGCATTAAACGCCGGACTGACGATGGTGGTGGTGCCGCCACCGCCATAGTTCAGTTTGGTGACGATTTCAAGCGGGTTTTGTTGCCCAAAGATTTTTTCGATCTCTGCCTTGATGGCGGGATCAAATACCAGTTCGCTCTCGACCAGCGCCGAGCCAAAGCTGCGCAGGCCGGGGAGCGGGCCATGCTTGATATGGTTAATGAAATGCAAGGTTACAGGCTTGCTGATGGCGCCTTCGGTATCGGCCACGGTATTGGGCATGATGCCGGCCAGTGAAATCTGGACGATGGCGTCTTCAGTGGAAGAAAACACGCCGCGCTTGTAGTCGTGTTTGACTACCTTGATATTGGGAAATTGTTCACTCTTTTTATGCCATTCCTGAACCCGCGCTTCGATCTGCGTGCCGCTGAACCAAGCGGCGGCAGGATAGGCCAGTAGCAGCGTGGCGGTGATGGCGGTGATGGCAAGGGCGCGGGAGGTTTTCATGTCTTTCCTTAGGGCAATGGGCATATGGGGGGGGTGAGGCGAACGTGTATTATCTGTCAATTTGTGGGGGTATGCACTAAAACAATACCTATCCCGCACGTTTTTATTGGGGCTTTAAAAATACACCGGTTAGTATATTTTCGACTAAAACCGGCTTTTTGGCGCTTGATATTGGGCTCAATGCTTCACCGCACTCGCCGGGATCAGCACTTCAATTGGCGCATCGGAGGCAAATAATTGTGCGCAATCGACTTTATCGAAGTCGTAATGCTGGCCACAAAAATCGCAATTGACGCCTAACGAGCCCAGTTCGGCCAGGGCCGAGTCGATTTCCGGCTGACCTAGCATCTTGAGCATACTGCCGACTTTTTCGCGGCTGCAAGAACAATGGAAGCTGGGATGGGCGGGGTCGAAGACGCGGATCGTTTCTTCCCAAAACAGACGCCGCATCAGGGTGTCGATATCGGTCACCAGCATTTCGTCGCGCTTGAGGGTGGAGGCTAGCAGCACGCTGCGGTTCCAGGTCTCCTGAGCGTTTTCGGGATCGCGATTGTGGCCGCCGAAGGCGTCGATGCCGCCTTCGTTGGGCAGCTTTTGCAGCAGCAAGCCACGCGCCACGCTGTCGTTGGCGGCGAGCCAGAGCTTGGTGTCGAGTTGTTCGGAGCGCAGCATGTAATTTTCGATCACGGTCGCGACGTTGTCACCGTCGAGCGGCACGATGCCCTGGTAGGCTTGCTGGCCGGGCATCTTGTCTTTAGGGTCGAGCGTGATCACGAAGCGGCCATTGCCATGCGCGTGGACCAGTTCTGGCAAGCCGGCATCGTCGGGAATTATGGCGTCGGGCGCCAGCTTGGCAGTGGCGCGCAGAGTCAGGTCGGCATTGCATTCGACCACTAACAAACGCACCGGGCCGTCGCCGTGGATTTGCATCACGATCGCGCCGTTGAACTTCAGGTTGGCTGAGAGCAGGGCGGCGGCGGCCAGCATCTCGCCTAGCAGGGTTTTG
>JAZKIX010000011.1:0-2184 GCA_040384645.1 Pseudomonadota bacterium
GTTTTCATGAAGCGTGATATCTCGCGCAAATAACCGACATCGTCACGTGAAGTCAGCCGACCATTTTGCAATGTACGTTCGAGATGAAAATGACAAACGTAGTTGGCGCGACCTTTGAGCAAAGCCACGGAAACCGGCGCGCCCAAGGCTTTGCGCACGGTCGGAATATCGCGCAGAAAAAGTTGATCCTGCAAGTTCTTGGTACCGGTCGAAATAATCACCTTGCCGCCCCACAGCAAGGATGGCACCAGATAGGCAAAGGTTTTACCGGTGCCAGTGCCGGCTTCGGCAATCAGGGTACTTTGATTGGTAATGGCATGCGCGATTGCCTTCGCCATTTCGGTTTGCGACTGACGCGGACGAAAACCGCCAACAGCATGTCCCAACGGACTATCCACACCGAACAGCTGATCGATCTCGGCATCGTGGGTGGCGACTTGTATGGCAACGACAGGCAATGCGGCGAGTTCGGCGGTCAAAATAGCTGTCTTGGGCAATGCGTTAAAGGGTGAGATTCTGTGCCCGACAAGGCAGGCGCACAGGAGAGAATCGTTACAAGCATAAATTACAAAGCGTTTGCAGCAAGACTTACGCTGGGATATCCGGAATCAGCTGCATCTTGAGCAAGGTAATATTGTCTTTCAATTGCAATTTGCGCTTTTTCAAACGACGCAATTGTAACTCTTCATGCCGCCCATCACGAATCAGCGTCTCGATCACTTCATCCAGATCGCGATGCTCGACTTCAAGTTCAACAATACGTTGGTGAATAGCTTGCGGAGAACTCATGGTCATATTGTCATTCTTGGCGATGTTTCACTTCATAGAGGACGGATCCCCGCGTTTTCCTACCAGATCGCCTCGAAAGCATACGGGATGATCGTAGCAAAATATCTACAAAAAACGACTGATTCAGCATGTAACACCAGCTTCATGCATAGCGTCGCTTGTTTTTATGTCATAAATACAAAAGAAATCTAATTGTAAAAAATTCTTACAATTTTAAAGGGCCGCATTTGACTGTCTGCGGAAGACGCATGCAATAATCAAATGCAACAAATCCACCCGCATAGTTTAATCCACCCAGACGTATGAGCCAATACAAGATAGAAGCAGGAACCGGCCAGCATATTGGCGATCGCGAAGAACAACAAGATAGAACTGCCTTGTTTGCCGCTCCCAAGGCGCCTGGCTATATGTTGGCAGTGGTTGCCGATGGCATGGGAAACTTGGGCGCGCTGGCGGCAGAACAAGTGATCAAAACGGCGCAACAAATCTTCGAACATTTCTCGCCGCTGACGGATACGGTGGAAGACATCCTGCAAACCATTGCGAAAGAAGCCGATACCGTTATCAAGTTGTCGGCCATATCTTCCGACAATAAACCGCACAGTACCGTCGTCCTTCTGATCATCACGCCTCAAAATACTGCGAGTTGGGCGCACGTCGGCGATTCGCGCCTGTACTACTTCGAAGGGCCAAATTGCGTTAAACGGACCACCGACCACACGTATTTTGAACAGTTAAAAGCTGAAAACAAGCTCGATGAGACCAAAGCCAAAGATCCGCTACTGGTGAATCTTTTGGTCAATGTCCTGGGCAGCAGCAGCGATTTCAGCCTGAACATCAATCGGCGCGAAGGCTTGAAAATCGGTGATTCCTTCCTGCTCTGCAGCGATGGGCTGTGGAGATATTTCAACGAAGCGGAACTTGGTGCTGCAATTGCGATGAATTCCCCACGCAAGGCGAGCGAAATGCTGATTGCAAAAGCAAGGGAGCGCGCCGTCAACGGCAAGGCAGACAATTGCACTTTAGCTATCGTCAAGCTGGTCAAATTACCCAAGGAAGTCAAGGATTACACAGTCAAGAAAATGCGCCGCGCAGTCTGACTGTCACAAATAACAGTCGACGGCCAGCTATTTTTCCCCGTCCGATTTCAAATTCCCGCCGCATGATTTTGACGGTTCGCTCCCCGTCCGATTTATTGTGGAAACTCTTTTCCACCTGCATGAGTCTGAGCAAGCAGGGGATGGACAAGCATAGATTCACAATGCAAACGTCCGCAGCGGGAATAAATCATTATTGCAGCCGGAGTTACCCATCTTCGAGTAACCCTTAATCGACGGCCATTTTAAAAGTCCACGCATTGAAAAAACCGCTACGCTCATATTTTAATTTCGATAG
>JAZKIX010000012.1:0-4418 GCA_040384645.1 Pseudomonadota bacterium
GCTTCGATCAAGTGATTCATCAAGCCGACTGCGATCAAATCGGTGGCTGCAATCACGGCAGTAAATGGCAGTCCCGATGCCAGCAATGCCTTGCATGCGTTCAAGCCACCTGCATAGCCGGACTCTTCCACCATGACTTCATACGCTGGCGTTTCCGGCAAACCATGCTGGCGCAAGGCGCTACGAAATCCATATAAGCGCTCGCTCTGGTCAAATTCATTCAAGAAGCCGACAAAGAAAATATGCCGATGCCCTTGACCGATCAAATAGTTGGTCGCTTCTATGATGGCGCCGCGATTGTCGGCCTGGATCGAGGTCACCAAGGGCAATTTGAAATCATGCGCCATGCTGACCACCGGCTTGCCACTGGCGACGATGTCGCTTAATTGAATTGGGTTGATCGAGTCATTCCAGACGATCCAGCCATCGACCAAGTCGAGCGCGACCGGAATCGACAGAGGGCGCCGCCGCCCGGCACGGATCGACAACAGGCGTATCCCAGCTGCTCTGGCCGCGCGATGCAGTTCCCTAATTACGTCGCCGTAATAGAAACCACCCAGGTAAGGCGACAGCACGCCAATCGTGCGTTGCGGTTTGGGGCTCTGGCTGGGCATGGTCTAGATTGGGTTCCCACGGAAAGGATTGCCAATTATAGGGCGAACAGTTGCAGGAGAGAATCAATCTTTACGGAAATGATTTTGCAGCGTGGTACCGACGTCGACGTCCGCTTGGTATTGCCGGAATTTGCCAATGAATTATGAATATATAGGGGAGTATAAAGGTAAATAGCGGTCTATCCGCACATATTTAAAGGCTTTAAAAATATACATGCCGGAGTATATTTTTAGCATTTAACGTGAAGTCTTGACAAATATACGCAATGAAAAACGACAATCTAATGCGGCGACAGTCATTTAACGAAGCGGTGGCACAGGGCGATGCAGTGTGAAAAGGCGATGGTAAGCATTGAACCGGCCGAATGATATTCACATTATCAATGTCATTCATTGGAAATTGAAATTGGATAAATAACTTCGGAATCCCTACACTTCAATTCAACAAAGCGACGAACACACATTGACGAGCATCAACAAGTATTAATAAGTATTAACGAGAGAAAAGGAAAACCATCATGTCAACATTAGCCAACGCCATTTTGCTGCAAGCCGCCATCCCTTTGGATACGCGTGCCGTTGCCAGGGACACCACGCGCTTTTCCGCAGTGGTCGCCGGCGCACTGAAGGACATGGGAATGTTTTCGATGCGGTTTGTCTCAATGCAGTCTTGTGCCGCCGCTGTGCAGGCCATCGCCCACTGGGTGAGCGGCGCCTCACAATCACACCAACAACGTCGCTTGACAGTTGCATTTGCGGCCCGTTGATTTAGCCCGGACGGGGCAGAATCGCAAAGTCGTGATGATTGATATATCTAGGCCGACTTTGCAAAACCGATTTCTTCAAATTTAAGGACTTATCATGAACATATTATTACCAAACTATCCTATCAATTTTGTCGCTCTGTACGAACACGCCAGTTTTAATAAAGCACCGCGTGCAGTAGTCAAAAAGAATGTGGTGCCAGCCAAGAGCGTCAGCTTCAAACTGGCAAAAATGATCCGCCGCGCCCTGTATGCGCGGGTCAAGATCATCGTCACCTTGCGCCCAAGTCGCCATGCAGGTTTGTTGCCGGCGTAATTGCAGTGGCAGCGTGATTTAAGTTTTTATGTAAGTTTTTGCTTCGTTTCGGTTTCATCTCCTCATCCTAGCCCTCAAAGCAGGATTTATGCCCCGCAGACGCAAGTCTCGCGGGGATTTTTTTTTGTCTTTTTGACGGAGTATATGAAAAAACATAGGCTATCCCGCACGGGTTTGTTGGCGCTTAAATAATACGGGCGGGAGTATACTTTTACTTCAAAACGGCTTTTTCCGGCTTCAAACCCGCTTGATTTGACGTGGCAAATCAATGGTAAAGCTAGTGCCAACGCCCACCCTGCTACTCAAGGCGACGCTGCCGCCATGACGTTCGATCACGGTACGCACGATCAGCAAGCCTAAACCGGTACCGTCGCTGCCGCCCGGCGTGGCGTGCAGCGATTTATGGAAACGTCCAAACAGCGCCGGCAAGGCATCCTCGGCAATACCGGCGCCTTGGTCGGTAATCGTCACTAACCAAGACTGTTGCTTTGTATTTAAGCCGATGCTAATTTCCGTACCGGGCGGTGCGTGCCGGATCGCGTTCGACAGCAAGTTGGCAAAAGCGCGATGCAGCAAGCTGGCTTCGCCCATCATCAACGCTTCAGAATCGGCGACCTCGAAATGACGCGCTAACGTCACCCCTTTGGCATTGGCTTGCGGCCAGAATTCATCGATTGCTTCGTCCAGTATCGCCAGCAGACAGCAGGCTGCGAAATGTTGTTCGCTAATTGCTTCCGCCCGTGCCAGCCGCAGGAAATCATCGGCCATCGCCAGGGCGCGGTCGGCGCAGTTACGCATGGTGGTTAGCCAGTGTGATGGAGCGTTGACAGCGGCATCGCCTACAGTCGGAGCGCTGGTCGCACTGTCCATCAAAGTAATGAGCGAAGCGAGCGGCGTGCGCAGGTCGTGGGAAATAAAACGCAGCGCTTCTTCCCTCTGCAATTGGGCGGTGTCAAGTTTGGCGCGCAGGCTGCGGATGCGTTCCATGCGTTCGATCAGGGTATGGCGCGTTGCCGGTTGCGCGCTTTGGCTGGCCTGGATCGTGATTCGCGCCAACTCTTCATCGATCAGGCTTTGCGCAGCTTCCAGGCAGCGCCAGCTCCACAGCGGATAAGCCAGCAGCAGCGCAATCAAGCTGCCGGCTGGCGGCCACCACAGGCCCGATATTTGCGGCGTCACGATGGCTGTCGCGAGCGCGATCAGGAGCGTCGCTAGCACCAGTGCCAGCGCATTGCGATTGGACAAGCGCGGCATTAACAGCATTACGATCAGCGGCAACAATATGCTGGCAAGGCTGATGCTGACGTTATCGAGTACGCCTATGCTGCACCGGCTGCGCTCGCCTTCCAGGATGTTGGCGATGATCTCGACCCCAGCCATCGGGCCGTGTCCGCGTGTCGCTGGTACCGTGTAGGAATCGCCCATACCGGTGGCGAAGGCGCCGACCAGCACGATTTTGTTTGCAAACGTATCGGCCGCGATATTGCCCTTGATGACTTCGGCATAGGACACCGTGTTGAAACTGCCGGCCGGTGCCAGGAAGGGAATGCGGCGGAAGGAATTTGCATTCCACGGTTTTTGCGCTTTCTCTGCAGCTTGCGGCAAGATCGATTCGGTTCGCCTTGCAGGATCGGCCAATGCCAATAGCTGCAGCGCCAGATGCGCTTGCGGTGCCGTAGCCGCAGCGCCAAAACGATGGTAGCCGCGCATCACACCGTCATGATCGAGGCTGGCTTCGATATGACCGAGGCTGGCTGCGGCCGAAGCCAGCTGCGGTATCGGCGGCAGCGCTTGCCATGCGCCGTCGGCGCCATTGTCGCCAATCACGGGCAAGATCACGCGACCGCTGCGCCGCATCGCTTGCGCCAGCGCCAGGTCGGCGCCGGGTTCGGCTGCTGCTTCAGTCAGCAAGATATCGAGCGCAATGGCACGTGCGCCTTGCTGTGTCAGCCGGTCGATCAATGCCGCATGCACATCGCGCCGCCACGGCCACTTGCCGATCTGGGCGATGCTGGCATCGTCGATGGCGATCAGCACAATATCGGCCGGCACCGGCCGCGCTGCCATGCTGATGGCAAGGTCGAATACCGCATCGTTCAATGGTGCCAGCCAGCCGCCGAGCGAACTGCCGGCCGCAAGGCTCAGCAATATTAGAGTGATGCCCAGCCATTCAAGAAACAGGCGGCGGTATCCCTTGATCCGGGCGCTCATACGCTCATAACAGGAACAGTAGCGGCGTCAATATCCACCAGGGAAATGCACGGCTTTCCAGTGCCGGAATCACAATTTTCTGAACCGGTGTGTACGAGCCGACAAAGCCATCAGGATCGATGGCGCGGGTGCGGGTGTAATAGCTGCCGGGGCCGGGCAGGGCGACTGTGGTTTCCGGCACATCCAGCGTGAATTCGTGCAGCATTTTTTGGAATCCCTCATCGCTGGAAAACTGGAATTGATGCCGTTGGCCGGGGTCTTGGTTCCAACTAAATTTAAGCTTGCCATCGACCTCGGTCGCTGGCGCAATCGGTTCCCGTTCCGGCATGACTGTAAACGATTGCGGGTCGGAAAACGGCCCCTGTTCGCCCTCGGCAGTAATGCTGGCGACGCGCCAGTGATATTGCTTGGCCGGCAAGATTACGGCGTCGATATGGCTGGTCGATGCGACTTGTTCGATCTGTGTCGAATCCGGCTTGAAGTCGAGATCACTCGATAATTCGAGCCGATAGT
>JAZKIX010000012.1:4428-8525 GCA_040384645.1 Pseudomonadota bacterium
TCCACTGAAAGCGCGGCTCGCCGGTCTGCAGTTTTGCCTGCGATGCCGGTTGCATCAAGAACGGCGGTTCAGGGCGTGCCGCCAGTTCGATTTTGAGGATGGCATCGTGTCCTTCCAGCCCACTTGGCGCAATGGCCCGCACATGGAGCCAATATTCGCCATCGGGAATATCGGAAAATTTTGCTTCCCTATCGATAGGGAAAACGTCTTCCGCAAACGGCATGCGGTTTTTTTCATCGGTCGAGACCGCCACCCTAAACGCCGTAGCGCCAGGCATTGCCGGCAAGGGAATGCGGACAATCGGCCGATTCTGCAATCGCGGCACTGCCGACAAATCGGGCGCGAGACTCAAGGCTTGCGGCGCTTGTGGACCATCGTCGTTGACAATCGCGCCATAGCTGGCTTCGATTATTTGCAACGCTTCGCCGGCTTTTTGCGGCGTGGCTTTGACGCTGCCTTGGAGCACTTCAGTGTGTGTTGCACTGCGATTGTCGAGCGCGTCATCCACCGCAACGCGAAACACTGTGCCGCGCACGCCGACTACTGCCTGACGCGTCTTGATCTTCAGGCGCGGCGCGCTACTGCCGTCGGGGATGACGTGCGATTCGACCCGGCCGCGTTGCAAATAAATCTGCGAACGGACAATTGGCAAGACCTCGGATTGTTTTAAAAAATCAAGTTTGATGCTGCTATTGGGCGGCACCGCAACCTGGCTCTGGTCTGGCAAGCTGAGTGTGACGAAGCCATTGTCGCCAGTCTGCAATTGCGCACCTTCGCCCAGACGCTGATCGGCGGTGAGTGGTTTGCCGTCGACCGTTACCGTACCGATCAGGTAAGTGATGCCGGCAGTGCCAGCCTTGAGCCGCATCAAGTGCAAGGGGATGCGCAGCACAGTGCCGACCGGGATGCGGCGCGGATCGCGCACCTGGTTGATTTGCTGTAGCTGCTGCCAGCGGCGCGTGTCACCGACCACATTGCGGGCGATAGATTCTAGTGTTTCGCCTTGGCGTACCGGGTATTGGTATTCATCGTCGTCGGCATGTGCTGGATGCGGATGGAGCAGGCTCAAGCAGGCAAGGGCGATGGCGGTTTTTAACTGATTTTTCAACTTATTACTTATTAGGCGATTCATGGATTAGCACTCAGTTCCAGTGCAGCATCAACGGCTGCAGCCAAGGCTTCGGTCTTTTCCAGCCGATACCCGAAGCCGTAGATGGAGCTGAGACGGTAGCCGTTTTCAGGACGCAATCCCATGCGTATCCGCAGTTTGCTGATATGGCTGTCGATGGTGCGGGTGGTCACTGCATCGATCGCATGTGTTGCCTGATTGTTGGCGGCGCGGCCCCAGATGGTTTCGAGCAAATGGCCGCGCGACACCACGCGGCCGATATGGCGGAACAGGAACACAGCGATTTCAAATTCCTTGTGGGTCAAGGCGATTTCTTTGCCGTGGGCCGATACCGTGGCATGGGTCAGGTCGAATTCATACGGCGCCGCAAGCAATTGATTCGATCCTGGCTGTACAAAAGCGGCGCGCCGCAGCAGGGCGATGATGCGGGCCAGCAATTCCAACCGGCGCACTGGCTTCACCATATAGTCGTCGGCGCCGCAACTGAGGCCATGCACGATATCGGTTTCAGAATCGCGGCTGGTGATGAAAATCATCGGTATCTTCAGGTTGCGCTCATGCCGCAACCATTGCATGACCACATCGCCGGACGTGTCGGGCAGGTTCCAGTCCAGCAGCATCAAATCAAAACTTTCGCGCTGGATTTCCTTCATCAGCGCCGCGCTGGTACTAAAGCACGACACCGTGGCGCCGCCTTCTTGCAGCCAGGCGCAGATGGTGTCGCGTTGGATCGGATCGTCTTCCAGCAAGGCGACGCGCAGTTGGCCGATGCTGAGCTGGCTATTATTTGCATGCGTAGAAAATTCCTGACGTTCCAGTCTTTTTGCCGCGGTGCCATTTGTTGCCAATCCATTCGGTACGTCAGCGAAATGCAGGAGCGGATTTTTCGTATTCATGTTGCCGTAGGAAAAGTTTAAGGGCGGAGTTTAAACGATCAGCTGCTGGCTCGGCTTGTTGTCGGCGCATTTTTACCTGACGTAAAACACTATTTCAATCGACTGCCTGGTAATTGCTAAATTGCAATGTTAAACCATGCAACATGGTTTTGTTTTTCTACTAATGATACTTTCCCAGTGTCCGATTTGCCCGGCTAAAACACTGTCAAACATTGTCAAATGTATACGGCAATCGCTGCACTTTACCCAAAGTGGAACAAGTTGCTTGAGCGAATGTTTTGCATAAATGCAATTCAAATTGGACATCTTGACAATTCTTGACATTTTTCAGAGGCAACCCTTGCCATAATCGCCGCCGATGGCAGAACGCCAATGTTTTTGCAGCACTGTTTTTTGGTGCTGCTGCCGGTACGGGCGCCACGCGATTGTTGTGAATCAGGCGACTTGCTGGCCGTTCCACCAAATTGTTTTGAAATTCAACATCAAATCGAGGTTACTTCGCATGAATCTTCATAGTCGATCAAGTCCTTATGCCAAAGGCAAGTCCACACAAAATGGTTCCTTGCACCGTATTTTTAACTGGATCGGGCAATCATCCGCTAGCAGTTTGATGCGTCGTTGCATTTTGCTGACGGCAGCGATGCTGATGTCGGGTGCGGCTTTTGCGCAGTCAGCCGATCTGGTGGTGAATCATTCTGACTCGCCCGATCCTGGCCCGGCAGGTAGCTTGTTCACCTATACCTTGCGGATCGACAATAACGGCCCGAACCTGGCGAATAGCGTGACCCTGGCCGATACCTTGCCGCCGGGTTCGACCTTTGTCGATGTAAGCGCGACTGCAGGCACTTGCGCAGCACCCGCATCGGGCGTGATTAATTGCACCCTCGGCGATATCCCGTTTAGTGCGCCTGTTACCAGCTTTGTGACAGTTGCGATCCGGGTGCGCCTGCCTACCTCGGGCGTGTGGACCAATACTGCGACCGCCGGCAGCGCGACCAGCGATCCCAATACCAGCAATAACGTCAACAGCATCCAGGGCACGACTGCGGTCGCCGCATCGGATATGGCGGTGCTGGCGGTGCCTTCGGCAGCGACCGTGACGGCGGGGCAGGCTTTTAGTTATGCAGTTACGTCTAGCAATATCGGGCCGGATGCGTTGCCTGCCGATGCGAATCAAACCATCAGCTTTACGGTGCCTGCGGGGGCCTCGATTACCGCTGTGCCAAGCGGAACCGGCTGGTCATGTGTGCCCAATAGCGGCTATCCGCTGAGCAGCGGCAATATTGTTTGCGCACATGCTGGTCCATTGGCGTCTGGTGCATCAGAGTCAGTAATCACAGTGCCTGCGGTATCTAATGTGGCGGGCGCGGTCAGCGCTGCGTTTGCCGTGGCTGCGACCAAGGCCGATAACTCCGCCATGCCGGATGGCGACCTTAGCAACAACACGACCACAGCCAATGTGACATCCAATAGCGGCTCGGACGTGCAAATTACTAAAACCGTAGCGCCGACCACGGTGGCGCAGGGCAGCAATGTGACCTACACCCTGACGCCGCGCTTGAATGGCGGTGAGCAACCGGGTGCGAGTGGCGGTTTGATTACGGTGACCGATACCTTGGGTGCCGGCTTGAGTTTTGTTTCTGCCAGCAGCAGCGCTGACTGGACTTGCAATAATGTGGCGCAAGTCATCACCTGTACCCGCGTCGGCCCCTACACAGGCGGCAATTTCACCAATATGCCGGCGATTACGGTGGTGGCGACCGCTGTCAATCTAGGTACGCTTGGCAACTCCGGGACAATTACGATTCCTGAAACCGATCCGGTGCCGGGCAATAACAGCAGTTCAATCAATATCATGTCCAGTAATGATGCCGACTTGCGCATGACCAAAACCGCTTCACTCAATCCAGTGGTGCCGAACCAAGATTTCAGTTACACGCTGACAGTGCGCAATCTCGGTCCTCTGGCCGTTGGCGCAGGACAAACCATGACGGTTACCGATACCTTACCGCTCAATGTGAATCTGACGGCCTTGCCTACAGGTTCCGGATGGACATGTTCCAATGCTGGCG
>JAZKIX010000012.1:8535-8887 GCA_040384645.1 Pseudomonadota bacterium
CGGAAGTGCTTATCCGATTGTCGGGCCAGTCATGATTACTTGTACCCATGCCGGTCCTTTGGCCGTAAATGCCAATGCAACAGGAATCACAGTGAAGGCGCGTGTGACAGTTGCTAGCACAGTGCTAAATAATGCCTGCGTCGCCTTGAGCGGTACCGGTGCGGTTGATTCGAATAGCGTCAATGATTGTGACAGCGCCAGTGTCACGGCCACCGGTACGCAGGCCGACCTGCACCTGGTTTCAAAAACCGCAAGCCCAATGACGGTCAACGCGGGTGAAGATTTGACCTATCTCATCACGGTCGAAAATCTGGGGCCGGATTCTGCCACCAATGTCATCGTCAGCGATACT
>JAZKIX010000013.1:0-11859 GCA_040384645.1 Pseudomonadota bacterium
ATCGTGCCAACATTCACGTGCGGCTTGGTCCGCTCAAACTTGCTCTTTGCCATTTTAGACTCCTAACGATTTGATGAGAATGCCCAGGCACGCGCCCGACCGCCTAACTATCTTGCAATTACGAATTCTGGTGCCCTTGACGTGGATCGAACACGTGACCTCTCCCTTACCAAGGGAGTGCTCTACCACTGAGCTACAAGGGCCAATCACTTTTCTGCACGCCACTTAGTAGCACACAAACAAATTTGGAGCGGGTGAAGGGAATCGAACCCTCGTCATAAGCTTGGAAGGCTTCTGCTCTACCATTGAGCTACACCCGCGAAGGCAACCACCTCAACCGCACATCGATTGCATGAAACTTATTGAAATTTCCAAAACTTTGGTGGAGGGGGCTGGATTCGAACCAGCGTACTCGTAAGAGAACAGATTTACAGTCTGTCGCCTTTAACCACTCGGCCACCCCTCCGCAAGGAACCGCAGATTATGAATGAATGCGATTTTGCTGTCAACGCTTATCTGAAAATTCCAGTCAATCTCAAGAGTTTCTTAGTGAAGCTGTTGCGCATCCAATTCAATGAAGAAAAGATGTTGTGGAATTTGCAGCGCGAGATTTTAGCGCAACGACTGAGAAAAAGCAGGCTTTTTCTGTAACGGTTAAACGCATCGGAAATTGGCACGATAGCGGCTTATAGATTGGCCTTTATCGATCTGTGGGCACCCATAAATACTCTACCCAGTATTATTTCTAGGCCAACAAAGACGCGCGGGAGAGCCGTTAATTTGACTCATACTCCCTCAAAGCTGACACATACATGAGTACAAAAAGGTCTTAACCGCACATGAGTTCTTCGATCAATGCGGATTGAGCGCTGCCAGCACCTGACCTTTCAAGGTCTTGATTAACGCCGTTTCGTCCGGCGCTACGCCTTCTGGGGCCGGTAAGACGCGATCAGCATAAAAAAGTCCGAGAGGGATATTTCTTACAACCAATGGCAGCACGATGAAGCTGCGAGCATCTGGCAACAGGTTCCGATGCCATAAGGGCAGTAACTCGCGCATTGATGCGGCCGAGGCATCGGCAATCATCAGGTCCACATTGTTTTCCATCGCCAAATTAAAAACGTCGCGCGAGGCTGCGATGGGAAATGCAAATCCCGCCTGGCGGGCTGCGGCGTTTTCTCCAATGCCCAGCCGTGCGCGATATTGACCCGTTTTCAAATCCTTAAAACAAACGGTCGCAAAACGAAAGCCCAGACTACCGTAGATCGTTTCCAGCACGAGCAAAGTCAGCTCATTTACTTTGCATCGTCCCGAGGCCATCATTTGTGTAACGTCTTGCACGCCAGCCAATAACATGTCACGCGCTTGCATCGGTTTGCCGCTAGGATGCCGCTGGTTGCTATTGACGGTCGGTGTGCTCATCGCTGCCAGCATCAGTTCACGCGGCAGCCCGGGTTCGAAATCCGTTTCTGTCAGCGCTGTATCGTCCTTGGACGGCGCGATCCCGACACTTTCGGTGAGCAAACCTACCTGTTGTGCGACGCCAGCCAATAACTCGGTCAGCTTGGCCTGGTCCAGGTGCAGCGCTGTACCGAAGCGCGCCAGCAGTGTGTTCAACGCGGCTGGCGAATTGATCGTTCCGTTGTTCATTAAGCGGGCCGCGTCTGCACTAAACGTCGCCACCAGCTGCAACCATTCCTGGCGCGACGGCGGCGCTTTCTGTACGCCAGTTGGTAACGGTGACAATGCTCGAACAATAGTGTCGGGAATTTGCCATTCTTGCAAAACATACTCACCCAGCGTATCGAAACTACAACCTATCGACTGTGCAGCTGCCTGCGACAAGGTTACCTCGCCCGTCTGAGCCACTCGCATTATGTCCGCATATAAAGCATTGTCATGCGTTGCCACCAGCAAGCAACCCAAATTTTTAAATAGCGCTGCGACGGCAGCCTCTTCAGAATCCAGGTATTTGCTTTGTCGCCCAAGTTCTCGTGCGAATACACTAGCGCACAGCGCCTGTGCCAACTCAACCCGTACCTGTTGCACATGACGCGGATTGGATAAGCCGTCGACTAGCAACATGGCCAGAGCACTAGTCTTGACTGCGTCAAAGCCCATCACGAAGATAGCCTTTGATACGGTCGTCACCGGTACGCCGGATACGCTGCGATACACCACGGCATTAGCAAGACGCAAAATTTTCTGTGTCAAAGTGACATCGGACAAGACAAAATGCGCCAAATTGTGCACCGCCTCGTCATCCGACGACGTCAAATGCACCACGCACGACACTGCATTGCCCAGGGTTGGCAGATCGGTATTTTTGCCATATTTCGACAAATGTTCGCGTGCAGCACGACGTTCGGCTGCACTAGGCTGACTGGATTGCGGAGTGACTGCCGGCGATTTTGAGATAGATTGCATAGGGCCGCTTAAAGTGATGCCTGCCATGAATAGCGATTGATTAATGGCTAACGTACATTGCGTTGAATGCCGTATTTCTTGAGCATTTGCAGATGCAATGCCGATAGCGCCGCCAGCCTTGGATTTGCAGGGTCGATCCGACGTGCACTGTCAATCAGGTGGCGGCCATATTCACCGAGCTTGGAATCCCAACCCAGGTTGTCCAGGCACTTCAGTACAGCGACTGCGGCATTGAATACCACCTGCGGATTATCCGGCAGCTTATTGACGGCCTGGGTCATCAATTCAACTGCGCCACGATAATCGCCCTCCTTGGCTTTCAAGGCGCCGGCTGCCACCAGATCAACCACCTGGCGCCGGCTGTCTTGCGCCAATTGCTGCGCCAAGCCTTCACGTCCAGCCTCTTCAAAAATACGCATCGCCTTCGCCATCGATTGGTTATCGGGCGAATTGCGCATCACCTCCAGCATCACCTCGGATGCGGCATCGTCCTGATCGTTTTGCAGGCAGCTTTTAGCCAGTGTCATCTTGGTGTCGTTCGACAGGCCGACGCTATCGCGGCATGCGACCAGCGCCAGTGTTAATGCTTTGTCCAGACGCTCTTGATCGCCGACATGTTCATGCAGCATGACCGACGAAATAGCGGAGCAGGCTGCTGTGTTTTTGCCGCTGATCGCTGATTTTTCGAGGTCGCGGATGACTGCGGCAGCTTCGGTCGAATTACCTTGCTGGATCAGCGTTTTTACCAGCCGCACATGATCTTCGGGGTCGCGGAATTCAGAAAATTTCGCCTTCTTCACAACCTGCTTCAAGGCTTGTTCCGCCGCGCCCATATCGCCCGCCTCCATCGCCACTTCACCCAATTTGCGCAGGCGGCGTACCGCATGCGGCGAGACAGCGACCGCATCTTCCAGCACGGCTTGCGCCTCGGGGATTTGCTCCAGCGCCAAATGGGTTTTGGCCAACCAATCGTAGGCATCAAGAAATTTTGAATTCTCCGCCACCAGCGAATTGAGCATCCCCTTAGCTTCTTCAAAACGTGCTTGCATGAACATGGTTTTTACCAAACCCAAACGTGCCCAAGCCACGGCCTTGGTCTTAAAAACATCTTCGTAGATGGCCTCGGCTTCGGCGGCCTGACCTAAAACCACATGCAATTCGGCGCGCAACCGCATAAAATCGATCGAAAATCGCCGGTGTGAAATCTGGCCATCGATGCACGCTTGAATCGCATCATGCAAATTACCAATTTCCATCAGTTCATAGACCGGCAAAAACAAGGTGCGTTTATCTAGCGCACGGTTGATGCGTTCCGACAAATTGTCTGCGGTGAAAGGTTTCAGTATGTAGTCGGTCGGCGCCAGTTCGGCAGCGCTGATAACCTTGGCATAGCCGCGCTCGGCGGTAACCATAAAAAATACAGTGGATAGCGGCACGATCTTATGGTGGCGCACGTCTTCCAGCAATTGCTGGCCGTCTTGCCCTTCGCCTAAATCGTATTCACACAAGATCAAGTCGTAGACCCGATTTTTCATATTGCGAATCGCCATCGCCGCGTTAATGCCGTGATCGATTTTAGTCAAGCCGCATAGATTGAGCATATTGTGAATACTGCCGCGCATGCCCACGTGCGGCTCAACGATCAACGCGCTCAAACCAGCAAGTTCGTTCATGTTCTGCGTTCCCGATATTGGTAAGGCAAGTGCGAGATGGTGACGTAAAGTCAATGCCATTGGCAGCGGAACCCGGCTCAAGCGTCGCTTGCTAATGGTACTTGTCCAGTCGTGCAAGGCTGGCGCCCATCACGACAAAGTATATTACGGCGCAAATACAAAAATAGTTAAATTTCGTGCCGTACAAGAAAATGCTGCACATTACAAACACACCGCTCGCCGTGCTTTCCTGCCGCTGTCGCGGTGCGCTACCTTAGCACTCGCATTCCCACTGAGACTCTGCTACCCTTTTGAAGCAAATTGACTAGCCTTCTCCAATAAAGCTGGAACGAAGGTGCCGCCGCCCACCTCAATCATTTTTCGTGACAAGGACAATCATATGCAACCCTCAGCACAACCCCAATCGCTCACCACGGGTACAACGCTCGACAAAGGCAAGGATGCTGGCAATGAATATCTGGCCTTCACTCTGGGGCAGGAGGAATACGGCATTGACATCCTGAAGGTGCAAGAGATACGCGGTTACGAAGCGGTGACTCGGATTGCCAATGCGCCGGCCTTTGTCAAAGGCGTGATCAATTTACGCGGCATCATCATTCCGGTAGTTGACATGCGCATCAAATTCAATCTGGGCAAGGCTGAATACAACCAATTCACGGTCGTCATCATCCTCAATATCAATGGCCGCGTGATGGGGATGGTGGTCGATAGCGTATCGGATGTCACGACCCTGTCGCCGGAACAGGTCAAACCGGCACCCGAGATGGGTACCGCTTTCAATGCAGATTATCTGGTCGGCCTGGGCACTATCGACGAACGCATGCTGATCTTGATCGATATCGACAAACTGATGTCGAGCAGTGAAATGGGCTTGATTGAAAAGATTTAAGGCGACCATGCAGCCCGGTTTTTAACCGGCCGTATCGCCAAGCCGCCCCGAGCGGCGTCCATTGAATAATGCGGCGCTGCGGCAAGGTCTAATGCGCGTTATTGCAACGCTCTTGTACCGAAGTCGGATTCACATCTTGATAACGCAACTCGTATCTGGCGGGTGTCAGCTTTTCAATGACGAATTCCTGATGTTCTTTGACGAACACATGGCGCACGGTTTCCGCTTTATCCAGATCGAACAGTTGCGCGTAAATGGCAGAATTATTGAGCTTGTTATCGACCCGCAGCGCACTTTGTCCGCTGGTATCGCTGGTATTGGCCAGCGGATATGGTGGCAGATAAGCCGATTCCAGCGGCCATGCTTGACCGTTCGGCGCTAATGCAGCCTGTGCAGCTCGTAACAGCAGCACACCATCACACTTGTCGCTCATGTCCTGAATGCGGATGTGCGACACCACCGCCAGCTTGCTATCGACTTTAGGCACGGCGACATTAGCGGGCGTTACCGGTTCCGGGGCAGGCATCGCGTAGCTGGGCATGGCAAACCACGTCGGCGCCGGCTGTATCAAGAATGCTTGTGTAGCGATCGCCGCCAGCCAGCCGAAACCCAGGCAAAAAACCATCATCAGCCACCAACCCGGATCGCGCCAGCGGGAATATGCTGCTACGGTCTTGCCGTCGGCCACGGTTTGCAACTCGCCGCTTTCGGTGCGAGGGTCATCTTGCTGCGTGCTTTCGAGCCAGGCGATTTCCCACTCTTCGGCGGCGATCCATTCGTCATGTTCCTTGCGCCGCTGCTCGTCACAGAGCGTGCCATAGGCGCTGTTAAGAATGGCCATGATGCGCGCGGCTTTTTCGTCGCCGGGATTTTTATCGGGATGATATTTTTGGCTCAGGGCCTTGTACGCGGCGCGGATGACCTCCTGCGGTGCTTGCCGGGAGATTTTTAAATTGTCGTAATGCGTATGCAACTTATCCATGTACGGCGGGCTATCGCAGGAAGCGCGCCACAAGGAATACCACGGTCGAAATCAAGATAGTCGAGGCAAACGGCAGCGAAAACACTTTGCCAAATAATTTAAACTGCACATCGCCCGGCAAGCGTCCGATGCCCAACTTTTCCAACCAGGGCAAGAGCGCTGAAAATACAATCAAACCGATGAAAATCACCACAATCCAGCGAATCATAAACAGCTTTCCGGGGATACTCCCCTCCATTTTTGTGAAATAGTGCCTAATCCGCACGTTTTCATTGGGCCTTTTAGAATACTGGCACCTGTATATTTAAGTCATTAAAGCCGGTGACAGCGATCATTGCGCTCGAATGCGGCCGGCAAGTCCAGCCGGACGCCCACCACCAGCACCTTGAACAGTTCGCCCATTTCAGCCGGCGACAACAATTTTTGTACCGCATTAGCTTGCGGCAGGTAACGCTGCGGATCGTCAGGCGCCGTGCGCAGCAATAAATCGCCAATGCCGGCATCCATCAAAAACGCCGCCTGGCTGGTGTAGCCCAGCACGCTCAAACCGGCATCTTGCGCCGCCCGCGCCATCGCGCTGAAATCCACATGCGCCGTGATGTCTTGCAAACCCGGCAAGTAAAACGGATCGGGATGGGCGTGATGCCGATAATGGCACATCAAAGTGCCTTGCGACCGTTGCGCCAGATAATACTCGTGTGCCGGAAAGCCATAATCGATCAGGATCGCGGCCGCACCAGCACCGGCTTGCAAGGTCTGCGCCAGCGAAGCCATAAAACCGCAAGCGACCGGATGCACCTCTGTGACATAGCCCGGCGGTAAAAAATCGGGCTCAGGAATGTACGCCGCGATATGGGCCAATAAGTCCGGCGCGCAGGCTTTTTCACAATAGCCCAAACCCTGTTCGGTCACTGCAACACCCAGTTCATTCCAGCCTTGTTCGGTTTTCAATACCAGCGCGACTGGCATAGCGTCCAGTACTTCATTGCCAATCACCACGCCGCTGAAAGCGGACGGAAAAGTTTCCAGCCATTCCACCTGCGGAAAATCGCGCAAGGCCAGCTCTTGGCGCGCCCGTAATTCGCCCGACAATTCGACGATGTAATAACGCTCAACCGTGATGCCGGCTGCTGTCAATTCGCTTAGGATATCGTGCGCCAGCTTGCCGGTGCCGGCGCCGAATTCCAGGACCTGCGGTCTGCTTTGCGCCATCAATCCGGCGGCCACGTGCGCTAGAGTCGCGCCAAAAAGCGGCGTAATTTCGGGTGCGGTTGTAAAATCACCGTCTTTGCCCAGTTTTGCCGCACCGCCACTGTAATAACCCAGTCGCGGCGCATACAGCGCCAACTCCATATAATGCGCGAACGAAATCCAGCCCGCATGCGCCTCGATCTCGGCACAAATGTGTTGAACCAGCGCTTGAGAAGCTGCCAGCGCGTCAGGGGTAGGTTGGGGCAATCGCATACCGGCATTGTAGTAAAAATTGGGTGCAGAGTGACAAATTGGCGAAGCGCCGCATGCAAAGATACCCGCCTGAACCTTTATTTTCTTTTAAAAACAGATGCCATCAGCACCACAAAAAGTTGCCCTCGTTACCGGCGCCGCCAAGCGCATCGGGCGCGCCATCGCGCTGGCCCTGGCGCAGCGCGGCTGGGACGTGGCCGTGCATTACGGCAGTTCCGCAGCCGAAGCCGAAGCCACCGTGGCCGAGATACGTGCGCTGGGCCGGCGCGCCATCGCCTTGCAATGCGACCTGGCGCGTGAATCGGAAGTACAGCAATTAGTACCGCGCACCGTCGCCGCACTCGGGCCAATTTCTTGCCTGGTTAATAATGCATCCCTATTTGACTACGATAGCGCCACCGAATTTTCTTACGCCATGCTGGATGCCCATATGCACGCCAATCTGGCTGCGCCCTTGACGCTGGCAAAGGCTTTGCACAGCGCCACCCCCGATGGCGCGCAAGCAGTGGTCATCAATTTGCTCGATCAAAAGCTATACAACCTCAATCCCGATTACCTGTCGTACACACTGTCGAAAGCGGCGCTGCTGACCGCCACCACCATGTTGGCGCAGGCGCTGGCGCCGAAATTGCGCGTGGTGGGGATTGCGCCCGGCCTGACCTTGATTTCTGGCGACCAGAGCGCCGCCAATTTTGAAAAGAATCACCAGGCCACGCCACTAGGCCGCTCCAGCACGCCTGACGACATTTGCGCCACCGTCTGTTTTGTAGCGGACTGCGCCGGCATCACCGGCACCACCTTGCTGGTCGATGGCGGCCAGCATTTGATCTCATCCCGACGCGACGTCATGTTCGCGTCTTAATTGCAGCAATTTTAAATATCTCCCATGTCCTCCGCCCTCTTGCATCCCCAATTATCCGATTGCCGCCGCCTGTTTTTGCGCAACTATGAAGTGTTCATCAACATTGGCGTGTATGAATTTGAAAAGAAGGGCGAGCAACGGCTGCTCATTAATATCGACCTGTACATTCCGCTGGCGCTGTCGACGCCGAAGGCCGACGATCTGTCGGAAGTGGTCGATTACGACTTCATGCGCGACACCGTGTCGCGCCGCATGGCACGCGGCCATATTCATTTGCAAGAAACCCTGTGCGACGACCTGGCACGCGCCATGCTGGAACACCCGCATGTACGCGCCGCCAAGGTGTCGACCATGAAGCCGGATGTCTATCCCGATTGCGAAGGCGTCGGCGTCGAAGTGTTCCAGATCAAGGCGGAGGCTTAAATGTCAGCAACGATAGAAGCGCTATTGCCCGACGCCAGCGCAGCGCCCATAGGTGAGCCGCCGGCCGAACCCGGCATCAAGCAAATGGAAAAAATCGCCTACGAAAATAATAAGCTGCACAAGCGCCTATGCCGCCAGGTCGGCCAGGCGATTGGCGACTTCAATATGATCGAAGACGGCGACAAGGTGATGGTCTGCGTCTCCGGCGGCAAAGACAGTTACGCCCTGCTCGATATCTTGATGACCATGCGCGAACGGGCACCGATCAATTTCGACATCATCGCGGTCAATCTGGACCAGAAGCAACCGAATTTTCCGGCCGATATCTTGCCGGCCTACCTGACCAAGGTCGGCGTACCCTTCCATATCGAAAACCAGGACACCTATAGCATCGTCAAGCGCGTGATCCCGGAAGGCAAGACCACTTGCTCGCTCTGCTCACGCCTGCGACGTGGGATTTTGTACCGGGTAGCTGATGAATTGGGCGCCACCAAGATCGCGCTCGGCCACCACCGCGACGACATCCTGGAAACTTTTTTCCTCAATATGTTCTTCGGCGGCAAGCTCAAGGGCATGCCCGCCAAACTGCAATCGGACGATGGCAAACACATCGTGATCCGGCCCATGGCGTATGTGAAAGAAGCCGATTCGGCGCGCTATGCCGAAGTCAAAAAATTCCCCATCATCCCCTGCGACCTGTGCGGCTCGCAAGAGAACTTGCAGCGCAAGCAAATCAAGGGCTTGATGCGCGAATGGGATAAAAAACATCCGGGCCGGGTCGACAGTATCTTCGCCGCGCTCTCGACCGTGGTGCCATCGCACTTGATGGATGGCAAGCTGTTCGGCTTTAGCGACTTGAAAGCCGACGGCTTAGCCAGTAGCCTCGGCGATATTGCGTTTGATGAAGAGCCGTGTTCGACCGGCAGCGCCGTGTCGGGTGTGATTTCGTTGCGGGAAATTGATTGAGGTGGGGGTATTGATGCCCTCGAAAAGCGGCAAATTATTGGGAAAGTTCCCTCCCTTTCAAGGCGCTCGGCTAGAGGGGGAGAAGAAAACCGGGATCATCCCCAAGGATGGATAATTGCCAATTTGGCACAATTAATGAGGGGTATATGCCAAAAAACCACCTCTCCCGCACGTTTTTAAAGGGCCTTTTAAAATACTCCGTGCAGTATATTTACATGCCCAGGACCACTTTCCCAGTATTTCCCTACCTACCTTCCCAATAAATGGTGTCTTATGAACGTCGTAATCCTCGCAGCCGGCATGGGCAAACGC
Organism: Pseudomonadota bacterium; assembly: GCA_040384645.1. Classification (GTDB taxonomy): domain Bacteria; phylum Pseudomonadota; class Gammaproteobacteria; order Burkholderiales; family Burkholderiaceae_D; genus JAZKIX01. The sequence goes on from JAZKIX010000013.1 coordinate 9,999, forward strand.
ATGCAATCGTCGTTGCCCAAAGTCTTGCACCCGCTAGCGGGCAAAGCGCTGCTGTCGCATGTGATCGATACCGCCTGTGCCTTGGATCCGGCCAAGCTGTGCGTGATCTACGGCCATGGCGGCGATGCGGTGCCACAAACCGTATTGAAGCAGCATGCGGCCATCAAACCCACGCTGCAATTTGCCAAACAAGAACCGCAACTGGGCACCGGCCACGCGGTGTTGCAAGCGGTGCCCTATCTGGACGATGCGGTGCCGACCCTGATCCTGTACGGCGACGTACCGCTGACCAGTGCGGCATCGCTACGCCGCCTGCAACAATGCGCCGGCAGCGACCAATTGGCAATCCTGACGATTGAACTGGATAACCCGACCGGCTATGGCCGCATGGTGCGCGAGAACGGTGCAATTACCCGCATCGTCGAGCAAAAAGACGCAACGCCGGCCGAACAGGCGATCCGCGAAATCAATACCGGCATCATGCTGGCGCCGACTGCTTCGCTTAAAAAATGGCTAGCCGCATTAAGCAACGAGAATGCACAGCGCGAATATTTGCTGACCGACATCGTGGCGCAGGCGGTGGCCGATGGAATCAAAGTGGTTTCGGCACAGGCCGATGCGGTCTATGAAACCTTGGGCATCAATAGCAAAACCCAATTGGCTGAACTGGAGCGCCTATATCAACGCCAATTGGCCGATGCACTACTAGTGCAAGGCGTCACCCTGCTCGACCCGGCCCGCATCGATATCCGCGGCAACCTCACTTGCGGACGCGATGTCAGCATTGATGTCGGCTGTGTCTTCGAAGGCGATGTCGTGCTGGCCGATGGCGTTAGCATCGCTGCCCATTGCGTCATCAAAAATGCCAAGATCGCCAGCCACGCCAACATCAAGCCGTTTTGCCATATCGACGATGCGGTGGTCGGCGCCGGTGCCGTGATCGGGCCGTATGCACGGCTGCGTCCCGGCACGGTGTTGGCCGACGATGTCCATATCGGCAATTTTGTCGAGACCAAGAATGCCCAGATCGCCGCCGGCAGCAAAGCCAACCATCTGGCCTATATCGGCGACGCAACGATCGGTGCGCGGGTCAATATCGGCGCCGGCACCATTACTTGCAACTACGATGGCGTCAACAAATTCCGTACCGTGATCGAGGACGACGCCTTCATCGGCAGCGATAGCCAGCTGATCGCCCCAGTCACGGTCGGCGAAGGTGCCACGCTGGGCGCCGGTACTACTTTAAGCAAAGATGCGCCGGCCGGAAAACTGACCGTGTCGCGCGCAAGGCAAATGACGATTGAGGGTTGGGTAAGGCCGGTTAAATTGAAGAAATAAGGCGGCTCTTCAGAATAATGCGAAGGACGCCACTTTCAATTGAGCAATTAGTGCGTGACCCCCAGCGGATGGTCTGATTTTGCCGCTGGGATAGCACATTGGCTGAAGGCTTCGCGTATGTTTTCTCGCAAGACTTTGCTATTCCACGGTTTGGTATAGAAGCGGTAAATGGCGCCGCTATTGACCGCATCCAGCACCATTTGCAAGTCGGTATTGGCCGACAAGATGATGCGGAAGGTGGCCGGATACATATCCTTGACGCTTTCCATGAATTCGATGCCGGTCATATTGGGCATACATTGGTCGCACAAGATCACTTGCACCAGATTGGTCGCCAAAAATTCAAACCCTTCCGCCGCAGTCGATGCCGCCAGCACGTGGTAACCATCAAGCCGCAACAAGCGGCTCAGCACCATCAACACTACCGGATCGTTATCGACGATCAGCAAGGTCTGGCGGCTGGTGTCGCGCTCTTCGGCAACGGTCGGCAGACGTTTATCGGCGCGCCAGATCGCTTCAAATT
>JAZKIX010000013.1:11869-14265 GCA_040384645.1 Pseudomonadota bacterium
GGAAGCGGCCGGCTGAAATAGTAACCCTGGATTTCGTCGCAAAAATGACGCTTCAAGAAAGCCAGTTGCGCCGCATTTTCTACCCCTTCGGCAATCACGCTCAGTTTCAGGCTGTGCGCCATATTGATGATTGCCAGGGTGATGGCGGCATCATCGGAATTGGTGATGATTTCGCGGATGAAGGCAATGTCGATTTTCAGCGTATCGATCGGAAATCGCTTCAGGTACGACAAGCTCGAATAACCGGTGCCGAAGTCATCAATCGAAATGCGCACCCCGATTTTCTTCAGGTTCATCAGCGCCGTGATAATTTCTTCGGCATTGGACATGAACGATGTTTCCGTCAATTCCAACTCCAGCAAGCTGGCTTCGATTTTATGCTGCGACACCGCCGACCTGATGTCAAACTCCAGATCGCCCTCGAAAAATTGCTTGGTTGAGATATTGACGGCCACATGAATCGGGCCAAGCCCGGCGGCAGCCCATTGCGCAATTTGCTGGCATGCCTTGGCAATGACCCAGGAACCAACCCGCACGATCAAGCCAGTTTCTTCCAGCAGTGGGATAAATTCAGCCGGCGAGATCAACCCTTGCCCTGGCCGGTTCCAGCGCAGCAAGGCCTCGGCACCGCTCATACACCCGCTGATGACATTGATTTTGGGTTGGTAAAACAAGACGAACTCGTCGTTATCGAGGGCGCGGCGCAAGGCGCTTTCCAGATCAAGGCGTGCCACGGCTTGATCGTTCATGGCTGCGGTAAAGAAGCGATAGGCGTCACGCCCTGATTCCTTGGCGCGGTACATCGCGGTATCGGCATATTTGATCAGGGTTTCGGGATCGCCCGCATCGTCGGGAAAAATCGTGATGCCGATGCTGGCAGTCAGGGTCACTTCGTGGCCCTTCAAATTAAATGGCGGATACAAGGATTCGCGGATTTTATTCGTCACCACGACCGCATCTTGCGGGCCGTCGGGCATCACCAGAATAAGCGCAAATTCGTCGCCGCCCAGACGCCCGACAATATCGCGGCTTCGCAGGCATTGCACCAGCCGCTTGCCGAATTGGCGCAATAGTTCATCGCCAATCAGATGGCCAAGGGTATCGTTGACATTTTTAAAACGATCCAGATCGATAAACAAGACAGCAATGACCCAATTGTTTTCGACCGCCTGCGCCAGTGCTTTTTGTAAGGCTTCAAAATACAGGGCGCGGTTGGGCAGGCCGGTCAAGACATCGTAGTGCGCCATGCGCACCAGTTTTTGCTCGGCTTCCTTGCGCTCGGTGATATCGCGAATTACCACCACCATGATTAATTGTTCGCTGGAACGCACGATCTTGCGCTCGATTTCGACATGGAACAGGGCACCGCCCTTGTGCGCCACCGATAGTTGGCTCTCGATTATTTCCCTGATCGCGATTTCACCATGATGCACATCGAGCGAATCGAACACATGTTCGTCGGCTGCAATACCAAGCTGAATCGGTGACATGCCATACAATTCTTCACGGCTATAGCCAAACATGCGGCAGGCGGTATCGTTGACATCGACGATGCGCATGGCAGCGCAATCGAGCAAGAAAATGCCATCGGCGGTCGAGTCCATCGCCATCCGAAAGCGTTGCAAGTCTTGATCGAGCCGTACTCGCAATGCCATTTCTAGCGACAACTGGGCATGTTGGCGCGCCACTTCTTCGTACAGGATCAGGTTTTCATAAGCCACCGCCAACTGCGTGGCGATGGTGGCGACGACCCGCTCATCGACCTCGTTGAAGTCGTCGCCGGCCGCTTTGTCGACCAGATACAACCAGCCATAGACTTTCTCGCGCGAGGCAATCGCGACCCCGAGAAAAGCGCGTTGTGGCGTATGTTCTAGCGGCAAAGACAACACACTGAAATCATCGCCATGACGCAAATGCACGGGCGAGCGTTGCGCCAGCAATTGGCCGAATATGCCCTGCCGAGGCGCCTGCGGTGCGCTTAGCCGGGGGCTGTTGATATCGGGGCCGCGGCTGGAAAAACATTCCAGCTTTTCGCCGCTGGCGTCAAGAATGCCAATACCTGCAAATTTGGCGCCGCAAATACTATGGCCCATGCCGCAACCGACATCGATCAGGGTGCCGGGATTGTGCTCGACCGCCAGCATAATGCCCAATTCGATCAGGGCAGTCAGGCGCAGGCCGACTTCCTGGGCCATGGCTTCGTCGATGCCCAGGTCCTGCAGCGCTTCCAGCACGTCCAGGTAGGATTTGCCGGAGGCGATGATGCCAAGTTTCGCATTCGGGCTGTCGATGGTGACGTGATTGAGCTTGTTCTCGCGCGCATAGGCCAGTGCGGCATAGATTTTATAGTCCTGCATCAGCGCTTCCTGTTTGCGCGCCTGCAGGCCCAGCGGATC
>JAZKIX010000013.1:14275-23158 GCA_040384645.1 Pseudomonadota bacterium
GGTTCGACAGCGCGCGTGCCAGCCGGGGCGCCATCTGGAATAGTTCTTCGTGATCCAAGGCCTGATTACCGCTCGACGGCACGATTTGCGCCATCATCTGCGAAATCATTTGCAACTCAAGCAGATATTCGGTCATCTGGCCGTCAATGGTGCTTAACTGGCTGCCTTCTGGCGGGGGTGGCATCAAGCTGGGCAGGGCAGTGGCGGCAGTGTCCAGTCCCAACGCTTCATTGACCACACGGATGATCAGTTCAGGCTCGGAGGGTTTGGGCAAGACCCAGCGTACACCGCAAGCCAGCGCCATGATATTGGCTTCGTGCTCACGGTAGGCCGCGGTATAAAACATGATGGGGATGTGGGCGATGTCGGGGTCGTTATGGATATTGGCGACAAATTCATAACCATCCATTTGCGGCATCAAGATATCGGCGATCACCAGATCGGGGGGCTCGGCGCGCATCATTTCAAGACCTGCCACGCCGTCAGCAGCCTGCCGCAGTCGATGGCCACCATAGCCCAGCAAGGTTATCAAGAACTCCCGATTGAGTACGTGATCATCTACTACTAAAATCGTGGCCATTATCGCCTTCCATTTTTTACTGCTTGGCTTACGCGTTGCTGCTTGCGCCTTGTGGGATCGTCAGGTCGCAGCTCGATCCACACCTGCTAAAGCTTATTCAATCTAGTCGAGCATTTGCTTTGCGGCAAGAATTTCTCAATCTGGGTCACAAAATACTCTGGCTCGATCGGCTTGGCAATATAGCCATCGAAGCCCACCTCCAGCAGTTTTTCACGGTCGCCCACCATCGCCAGCGCGGTGACTGCGATCACAGGGATATGTTGCAGCGCGGGCTCATTCTTGATTTTCTTGACGACGTCGTAGCCATCAAGCTTAGGCAGGTGAACATCGCACAGCACAATATCGGGCAACTCTTTCAGTGTCATTTCAAAGCCCTGTTCACCGTCGAAAGCCGATAAGGGCTGATAACCGAACGCCTCGATCAGATACACCACCAAGGCCATGTTCGTTGCGTTGTCTTCGATAACAAGTATCCGCGCTGCCATTGTTTCTCCTCACCAATCATGACCCATCATCACTCAGATTGCAGCGGCAGCGATAGTGTAAAAACGCTACCTTGGCCGATGGCACTTTCCAAAAACAAACATCCTCCCAGCAACGATGCCAGTTTCTGACTTAAATGCAAGCCCAAACCGCTGCCATCGAACCGTTTGCTCGGGGTCGAATCAATCTGGCTAAAGGCTTGAAACAACCTGGTTTGTCCTTCTTGCCCGATGCCGATGCCGGTATCGGCAATGCGGATATCGAGAAAGCGCTGACTATCGCGCTCGCTCTCTACCAGCGCCACCGTTACTTGACCGGCCTCGGTAAATTTAATGGCGTTGTTGATCAGGTTAACCAAAATTTGACGTAGCGCACGGTGATCGGTTCGCAACATGACATCGTGCTGCGGCATGGCGATACTGAAACCCAGATTTTTCTGCCCAGCCAGCGGTTGCGCGATCTCGTTTACTTCGTTAAGGACGTTGTGGCACGACACAGTTTCAAAGTGCAATTCCAACTTGCCGGACTCAATCTTGACCATATCGAGCAAGTCGTTAATCAGCGACAACAAGTGGCGCGCGCTTGACTGAATGGTGCGCAATTGGCGATCTTGATCGGGCGTCAACGGCCCTGGCAGACGCATCAGCAAGGTGCCGGCAAATCCAATCACGGCATTGAGCGGGGTACGTAACTCGTGCGACATGCTGGCGAGAAAACGGTCCTTGGCCAAATTGGCATTTTCCAGCTCGATATTTTTGTCGCTTAAAGCGCGCTCAATCCGCTTGCGCTCTGTAATGTCGCGAATCGCGCTCGATACCAGCACGCCTTCTTCGGTTTCAAGCGGACTCAAGCTGATTTCCACCGGAAATTCGGTACCATCCTTGCGCAAGCCGTATAGATCCAACCCCGCCCCCATCGAACGGGTCCGCGGCGCACTGAAAAAATGATTGCGAAAACCTGGGTGATGTCCCCTGAAGCGCACTGGAATCAGCACCTCGATCTGGCGCCCCAGCAATTCCGCGCGTGGATAGCCGAACAGGTATTCAGTCTGCGAATTGACCAGCACGATTTCGCCCTGCTGGTCGACAATCACGATGGCGTCGGGTGCCGATTCCAGCAAGCCGCGAAATTTACGCTCTGCTTTCTTGCGATCACTGATATCGCGGATGGCACTCATGACAAAGTTGCCTTCATCGGTACTGATCGGGCTGAGACTGATTTCGACCGGGAATTCGACTTGATCGCTGCGCACGCCATACAGCTCCGACCCCGCACCCATGGTACGGGTGCGGGGCGTGTCAAAATAATGTGCGCGGTGATGCACATGATGGCCACGATAACGTGCCGGCAACAACACTTCCACTAGCTGGCCGCGCAGCGCGCCCGCCTCATAGTCAAACATTTTTTCGGCTTGCGAATTGGCTAACACGATGCGGCCCATCGCATTGGCGATGACGATGCCGTCGGGGCTAGATTCGAGTACATCGCGAAAGCGTGCCTCGATCAGCTTGGCATCGCGCAAGGCTTTGCTTTGGGTAACGTCTTTTTGACTGGAATAGATAAACTCGACTTGACCGTCGGCACCAAACACCAGTTTGCTGACGATGGTGACGTATAACAGGGCGCCGTCTTTTCTGCGGCGAATCGCTTCGTAATTGAGGCTGCCGGCGCTGATGATCGTTTGCAGCAGTTGCGCGTCTTCATCCCATTGTCCCGGCGGACTGATCAAATCAAGGATCAACTGCCCGATTGCTTCCGGCCCCGCGTAGCCGTACATCGCATCAGCGCTCTCGCTCCAATAAACCACCATGCCTGCCGGATTCATGACGATGACCGCATCGGGCATTTGCTGAAGTATCAGTGCGCCAAAATCAGTCGTCATTCGTCTGCATCCTTATTTGTGCGAGCATCGCAACCGTGTCGGGCTTCGACGACAATCCTACACTAGAAATACCTACAATCACAAAGACAAATTCTCAATATGAATCGCAATAAGCAAGCGAATACAATTTGCTGATAATCTCTGCCGTTTTTATCACAAATAGGGAGTATATGGCAATTTAATGCCGATCCCGCAGGTATTCATTGCGCCTTTTTTAATACATACCCCAGTATATTTTTATGCTGGCAACCCCATTTATGTCGCTAGACCGCTATCGAAGTTTCAAACTTACTACGAAATAGCGAAAAAAAACTGCGCACATTGCGCACATTGACCTGGCTGGCAAACAGGCTATGCGCCAAGGCGTTATAGGCTGGCATATCGGCCACTTGCACCACCAGTACAAAATCGGGCCCCGGCGACACCCGATAGCATTGCAACACCGCCGGCTCTTGCGCCACCTGCGCTTCGAATGCCAATTGGTGCTCGATGCCCTGGCGATCCAGGGTGATTTCCACAATCGCCGTCAAACCGACGCCAACTAAATGCGGCGCAACCAAAGCCACCTGACGCGCAATCACACCGGCATCGAGCAAACGTTTGACCCGTCGCAGGCAAGTCGGCGCCGAGGCATGCACTTGCGCCGCCAAAGCGTGATTTGTTTGCGAGGCGTCATGTTGCAGAGCATTAAGAATCCGACGGTCAAGGTCGTCCAAGACGATAGGCAAGTCTGTCATATGCAATTAATCCACAAATATTCAATTTTTTTGAAATAAAATTCCAACAACTTTAGTCGGTGAAATAAATATTCAAATAGTACGCTATTTAGAAAGCATATTTCACAAACACTCACTTACGATGAAATACTCAAATTTCAAGTGCGTGTTTCACGCCTTTCCCCACTTACCATAAAGAGGCTCCTATGTGCGGCATCGTCGGCGCAGTAGCGCAACGCAATATCACCCCTATCTTGCTCGAAGGCTTAAAGCGGCTGGAATACCGCGGCTATGATTCTTGCGGCGTCGCGCTACATGTCGATGGCCAATTGCGCCGCTCGCGCAGCACTTCGCGCGTGACCGATCTGGAACAGCAAATCGCGCAGGCCGAATTGTCTGGCTTTACCGGCATCGCCCACACCCGCTGGGCCACCCACGGCGCACCGGCATCGCACAATGCGCATCCGCATTTTTCACCGCATAACGGCAACCTGAACGACGACGCCCGCATCGCTCTTGTCCATAACGGCATCATCGAAAACCATGACGAACTACGCGACGAATTAACCCAACTCGGCTATATCTTCAGCAGTCAGACCGATACCGAAGTGATCGCCCATTTAGTCGATCATATGTATACCGGCGACCTGTTTGACACCGTGCAACTGGCCGTCAAGCGCCTGACCGGCGCCTACGCGATTGCCGTCTTTTGCCGCGACGAACCGCACCGCGTGGTTGGCGCACGTCAAGGCTCGCCACTGATCGTAGGCGTTGGCAAAGGCGAGAATTTCATCGCCTCCGACGCGATGGCAATCGCCGGCACCACCGACCAGATCATCTATCTGGAAGAAGGCGACGTGGTCGATCTGCAATTGCAACGCTGCTGGATCGTCGACGCCCATGGCAAAGCGGCAGAACGCGAAGTCAAGACCGTCCACGCCCACACCGGCGCAGCAGAATTAGGCCCGTATCGCCACTACATGCAAAAGGAAATTTTCGAGCAACCACGCGCCATCGGCGACACGCTCGAAGGCGTCACCGCCATCATGCCCGAGCTCTTCGGCGACAAAGCATATGGCATTTTCAAACAAATCGATTCGGTCCTGATCCTAGCCTGCGGCACCAGTTATTACGCCGGCCTGACCGCCAAATACTGGATCGAATCGGTCGCCAAAATCCCCGTGAACGTCGAAATCGCCAGCGAATACCGCTACCGCGACAGCGTGCCCAACCCCAACGCGCTGGTGGTCACCATCTCGCAAAGCGGTGAAACTGCCGACACCCTAGCCGCCCTCAAACACGCGCGCGCGCTCGGCATGGCACATACCCTGACCATTTGCAATGTCTCCACCAGCGCCATGGTGCGCGAGTGTGCGCTGGCCTATATCACCCGCGCCGGGGTCGAAGTCGGCGTGGCGTCGACCAAGGCTTTCAGCACCCAACTGGCCGCGCTATTCCTACTGACCCTGACCTTGGCGCAAGTCAAAGGCCGGTTGTCCGACGATGAAGAAGCCGCGCATCTGAAAGCCATGCGCCACCTACCCGTAGCGATTGCCGCCGTGCTCGCGCTGGAACCGCAAATCATGGCCTGGGCCGACGACTTTGCGCGCAAGGAAAACGCGCTGTTTTTAGGTCGCGGACTGCACTTCCCGATCGCACTCGAAGGCGCCCTCAAGCTCAAGGAGATCACCTACATCCACGCCGAAGCCTACGCCGCCGGCGAACTCAAACACGGTCCACTGGCCTTGGTCACTGAAGAAATGCCGGTAGTAACCATCGCCCCCAACGACGCGCTCATTGAAAAACTGAAATCGAATATGCAAGAAGTGCGCGCCCGCGGCGGCCAGCTCTACGTCTTCGCCGACGTCGATTCGCGCATCACGTCGGGCGATGGCGTGCATGTGATCCGGCTGCCGGAACATTACGGCTTGCTCTCGCCGATCCTGCATGTGGTGTCGCTGCAATTGCTGGCATATCACACCGCACTGGCACGGGGAACAGATGTCGATAAACCGAGGAATCTGGCGAAATCAGTGACGGTGGAGTGACGATTTTGGTGGTTTTTTCTTGATGGATTGCACATTTTTTAACTGTGCAATCCATCAATGTAGATAGATGCTGCAAGGTGTTTTTTGACCTAGATCAAATACATCGACTACCGATACCAGCTATATTTTGCGCTAACGCAAAACACGGTATACACAGAAGCCGTAAATGATACGGCAAGTGTCGCCAATCAAAGCACACCGGATATTGGCCATCGCATCACCTTGATGTGGGATGCCGCGAGCGGCGCCAATCTGGAAATCACTCGCCGATTTTGATGCTTAATGCCAACTCCATGGAAAAGGAGCCTATCACCAAACTTGCAGAAGGTCTGCGCGAGCCCGACAGCGTGGCGCTGCCACTACTTGCGAGGAAGTACGATGAAAACGAGCGTCATTGAAATGCACGCAAAAGACGCAAAAGCTGTCGGACTCGATGATCCTTCCGTCAAAAATGCGGATGACGTAGCGCAAGCGCTGGGGGCAGATATCCGCCACGGACTTACGGCGGCCGAGGCGCTGCGCCGGCTTGAGCAAGATGGCCCCAATGAGCTACGCTCTGCACCGCGGCAGCCCACCTGGCGTCGCATCCTGTCGCACTTTCAGGATCCCCTCGTTTACCTGTTGCTCGCTGCAGTCGTCATCGCGCTCGTCGCCTGGGTGATCGAAGGCCTGGCCGGCTGGCCAGTGGATGCCATTGTCATCGCGTCAATCGTCCTGCTCAATGGCATTCTGGGCTTTGCGCAGGAAGCCAAGGCAGAGGACGCCGTCGCCGCATTGTCCAGAATGACCGCAGCGACCGCCTCGGTCCTGCGTGACGGCCGGGTGCTGCGGATACCCAGTTCCGGTCTGGTGTGCGGCGACCTGCTGGTGTTGTCCGAGGGCGACGCTGTCGGAGCAGATGCACGTCTGGTTGATGCCACCTCGCTACGCGTGCAGGAAGCCTCGCTCACCGGTGAGAGCGAAGCCGTGCTCAAAGACGCCGCCACACTGTTAAAGGCTGTCTCGCTCGGCGACCGGCTTAACATGGTCTTCAAGGGCACCGCTATCGTGCAGGGTACCGGTCGCGCTGTGGTTACAGCCAGCGGGATGAATACCGAGATGGGTTCGATTGCCGCCATGCTCAAGGCCACTGCCGAGGAGCCGACGCCGCTGGAAAAGGAAATCGGGCACATCGGGCGCATGCTGGGTATCGCGATCGTCATCATTGCCGTGGTGGTGGTGGCAACCATCTTGCTGATGTCTGAAATCGGCAGTGCCAATGACGTCATCCACGTCTTGCTGCTCGGCGTATCCCTGGCAGTAGCGGCCGTGCCTGAGGGCCTGCCGGCTATTTTATCGGTCGTGCTGGCGCTTGGCGTGCAACGGATGGCGAAGCACAATGCAATCGTCAAGAAACTGTCGTCGGTAGAGACCTTGGGCTGCGCCTCGGTGATCGCCTCCGACAAGACCGGCACCTTGACCCGCGCGGAAATGACCATCGAACGGGTAATCACCGCCTCGGGCGACACCCGCCTCACCGGGGCCGGTTACGCGCCCCAAGGACGGGTCGAGCATGAAGGCACCGCACTGGCAGCCGGACCGGTGCATGAAGAAACAGTCGTGATGCTGAGCGGCGGCAGCCTGGCCGGCAACGCCGACCTGCGTCAAGGGACAGACGCCCAATGGGAGATTCACGGCGACCCTACCGAAGCGGCCTTCCTGGTGGCCGAGCGCAAGTTAGGCGTGACCGAGCGGCGCGAGCGGCGTTTCAAGCGTATCGGCGAAATCCCTTTCACCTCCGAGCGCAAAATGATGTCGACCATTGAGCTCGACCATGAACACGATGACGCAGTGGTGGTGATCACCAAGGGTGCCCCGGATGTTTTGCTCGGCCGCTGTAGCCGGATGCGGGTGGGGATGGAGATCGTTACACTCGATGGCGTCCGGCGCGCCCGGATTCTGGCCGATGTTGACACCCTGTCCGACGCAGCGCTGCGCACGCTCGCTGTAGCCTACCGTCCCCTCGACCCAGGCGAGGAGCGGGCAACTGCTGAGGCGGTCGAACGGGACCTGATCTTCGTGGGCACCGTCGGCATCATCGACCCGCCCCGCGAGGAAGCAGCGGTGGCCATCCGCGAAGCGCGCCGGGCCGGCATCCGGGTCATCATGATCACTGGCGATCACCCGCGTACCGCCGCCCGCATCGCTGCCGACTTAAATATCGTGGATGCTGGCGCCACAGCACTGACCGGGCTTGCGCTCGATGCGCTGGACGATGCAGCCTTCGCCGAAGCGGTACGCAAGACCTCCGTCTATGCCCGAGTATCGCCGGCGCACAAGCTGCGCATCGTCGCCGCGCTACGGGCCGACGGCAATGTGGTTGCGATGACCGGCGACGGCGTCAACGACGCACCGGCCCTGAAGGCGGCCGACATCGGCATCGCGATGGGAGTGACCGGGACCGAAGTGACCAAGGAAGCGGCCAAGATGATCCTCGCCGACGACAACTTCGCCACCATCGTTGAGGCGGTACGCGAAGGACGCGCCATCCTCGACAATATCCGCAAGTTCCTGCGCTACCTGCTGTCTTCCAATATGGGCGAGGTGCTGACGGTCTTCCTGGGCGTGGCTGGCGCCGGCGTGATCGGGCTGAAAGGCGCCGGCGATGCCGTCGTGCTGCCGCTGCTCGCCACCCAACTGCTGTGGATCAATTTGATCACCGATTCCGGACCGGCACTTGCGATGGGCATCGATCCGCCGACTGACGATCTGATGGCTCGCAAGCCGCGCCATTTAAGCGAACGAGTGATTGACGCACGCATGTGGGCCAATGTGATCCAGACTGGCCTGGTCATTGCCGTGGTGACGCTGCTGACAATCGACATCTATTTGCCTGGCGGGTTGATCGAGGGCGCATACGATCTCGCAACTGCCCGCACTGCAGGCTTTACCGTGCTCGTATTGACCAGCATGTTTACCTGTTTCACCGCGCGCTCGGACACGACAAGTGCCTTCGCCCACTTGTTTGCCAACCCATGGCTGTGGGGCGCAATCGCCCTGTCGGTGCTGCTGCAGGTGGCGGTGGTCAACCTCGCCTTCCTTAATCTTGCCTTTGGCACGGCGCCCCTGGAACTCCGCCAGTGGTTACTCTGCATTGCGATGGCAAGCGTGGTGTTGTGGTTCAGCGAGTCGAGC